>CAUJJG010000194.1 GCA_963205445.1 Pseudomonadota bacterium | reverse complement strand
TGCCGCATTCCAGCTGATGACGAGATCACCGAAGGTGAGCGAATCGCCAGGGCCCACCGTGCTGACCAGGCCCTCCAGCGATCCTTGCGCACCGGCGGTTCCGAATGGCACCGGATTGGCGCACTGGCCCGAGCTGAGGGTGTCGATCACATCACCGGCTTGGAAGTTTTCAATGCTGTCGGCGCGAATCTGGATGTAGTCGCCGAGTGCGGGGACGCCGCCGGCACATTCGGTGAATGCAATATCGATCAGCATCCATTGTTCGCCTACGCGCGCGCGCACTGGAGCGCTGAGCGTCTCCTGCACGACGCCGCCGAGCAGGAACGTGTTGCCCTGCGCGCCGCGTCGCTCGACCAAGCTGGCCAGCAGGCTGCCATTGGCATCCACGAGGCCTGCCACGACCAGCGGCGTTCCCGGAACCAATTCGGAGGGATCGGAAAACCCTTCCAGCACGGTGTCGCCGGTGATCGCGATTTCCTGGCCCAGCACGCGCAATGGATCCTGGGTGGTGACCGGACCGATCACGCTGTAGCTGAACACCAGCGGCGGGAGGTTTCCATGCATCCCGTTGCCTGCGGCCAACCAGGTCAGCTGCATGCCCGCGGGCCGTCCGATCAGATCAGCCAGCACGCCCGGCTCATCGTCGATGATGACCGGAGTATCGGAGGGCAGGGTGAACAGGCGTCCCGCGACTTCCACGGTTTGCGTGGGTTGAGCCAGCGCCGAGGCGGCCGCGAGCAGCAAGGTGGGGGACAACAGGCGCAGACACATGGCCATGAATCACGACAGGGAGGACGGGATGCCAGCTTCGCACGCCAGCCGGGTGCAGGGAATCGGGGAAAACACCCAGTTGCGCCTGCTCGACTTTGCTGTTCAACAGTCATTGCGGAACTGGACGGGTGCAACCTGCTCACGGTTTCACGATGCCTGTTCGGCACGGGCTGCGTTGCCCGGGCCCGCTGGCAAGCTCCAGCGGGCCCGAGCGCAGTGTGGCCCAGTACGCCTTGCAATCGGGTACCGGGCTGCGTTGCAGGGTTCAGACCGTCACCAGGCTGCCATCGAACCGCCGGAACGTGAAATTGTCGAAGGCGCCGCCCCGCAGGGGTTTGAGTTCGCTGAGCATGTTGATGGCCATGCGTTCGCCGAGTGCAATGCTTTGCATGGAATCACTGCGGAAGTGAATGCCCGTCTGCACGCGGCTGATGCCGATGTTGGCGGCCAACTTGTTGAGCTCGCCTTCGACGGTCAGCGGCGCGCCGGCGTAAGGCACCAGGGCCGTGCCGTCCGCATTCGCCAGCACCGGGTTCGGCAGCGCGGCGTTGCCGTCGAAGAATGCCTTGAGCACGGTGACGCCGGCAGCAGCAATGACCGCATGGGCAGATGGGTAGGAAGGATGCGGCGGGCATCCACCTTTCCATGCCATCGGCATCAGGTAGGTACCGTAGCGACTGAAGGTGGCCGCAAGTGCCTGCGACCCCAGCAGTGCCGTCGGAATCGGATACGTGGCTGCACCGTTGATGTGGTTGTGAACGCGACCGGCGTAAGCCTCCGGGCGCAGGCGCCTGTGCACCTGCCACTTTTGCCAGAACACCGGGGTCAAGGCGGCAAGCGTGCAGCGGGCAACCAGTTCCCAGAGTTGCCCGTTCAGTCCATCCGCTTCGTTCGATGGAGGAATGGGCAGTCCGGGATTCCTCGGGATTCCCAAACGCAACAAGTGGATCAATGCAAGCATGACATGTTGATAGCCGAAGCCCAGTGGCACGTCCAGCTGCAGGGAGCGGGTGAGGTCGCGGGAAGTGCAGATCCAGCGCGGTGTGCCTGCCGCGGCGGTTGGGCCGCCACCGCCGCCACGCATGTTCGCCAGCCAGTCGGCATAGCTGGTGGAGTAGTCAACACCGGCCAGCGGCGGCGTGAGAACCTGGGGTGTGCTGTAGGCGCCCTGTTGCACCGGCATCCAGAAGAACTGCGACAACCACGGTCCTTCGAGCGTGCCGGGCAGCGCGCTGCGGAACAGGGTTTGTGCGTCGATGGATCCACCAGGCCGCGGGCCGTCATAACCCGGCTGCATCGACAGGTCGGAAGCGGCTTGGGCGATCAGTGGATGACTCGGATACTCGACAAACGGAACATCGCGAGTCAACGCACCCCAGTAACACTCCACCATTTCTGCCGCGATCTCGTCACTGGCAAACCTGGGTGGCGGCGGAATCCGCCAGCCCTGGGCATCCTGGCCGATCAAGCTGAAGTTGAAGCCCATGCGCGGCTGCACCAGACGTGCGCCAGGGGTTCCCATCGGCACCGCCGCCAAATCCTGCGACGTGCCGCTGTTCACCGCAATCAGCAAGCGGTTGTATGCACCCGGATCCACTTCGCCGAGATCGTTATGGGGCAGGCCCTTGGTGTGTGAGGCAATATGGCCCGGCAGGTTTTCATCACCGTTGGCTTGCTGGCCTCCCTGAAAGCTCGACTGCTGACCCAGCGCGGCCTGCATGCGTTTGAGGAACGCACGATTGCGCCGTTGCCAGCTGTTCTGCGTTTGGGATGGCGGCAGCGCGGCCGAGGCGGCGTTCACGATGCCGGCGGCAGGCAAGCCCAGGCCAACGCCCATGCCGAGTCCCACGGTGCCAAAGGTCTTGAGAAATTCGCGCTTGCCGGGATCTTCAATCGTCACCGCAGAAGGCGCGGATGGTGCTTCGTCGTTGCGTTGCATGACACATCCTCCACGAGCGCCGTCCAGCATGCGGCTGCTGGACGGCAGGGGTTTCCGCGGTCGCGTTCCGCGAACGCCGCAACTTGAACAATTCAGGGAGTGATGAGCAGGATTACTTTCTGTTCTTTTCCACTCGGTGTCACACATCTGGCCAGGGTCATCGAACAGGTTCAAACGGCGCACACCGCAGGCGCGGCTGAGTGTCGATCAAGCGCGAGGTTCGCCTGCGCTGCGTTGCCTCGAAACTCCGAAACAGCTATTCGAATTCGTTGCGGAAGATCTTGTCCTGCAAGTGCACGGAAGCGCCGACCAGGTCGATCATCGGATACCAACTCGCGCTGGTCGAGCAGCCCAGCGAGCAGTTCTGTACATCGCCGACCGCATCGACAAACGTTCTGCCCAGGCTGATGCCGCTCAAAACGTCGGTTGCGTACGGATTGTCGGGCTGCGTGGGATATGGCCAGTACAGGCGAAACGTCTGCATGTAGAAGACGCTTGCAGCAGACAGGCTCGAGAGCGGAGCAATGCTGCGATCAGCCTGCACGATGATCTTGCCTGAGGACGTATCAACCGTGACAGGCCATGTGCCGATGGGCACGGCCACATAATCCCCAAGGGTACTGTCATAGCGATACAGTTCGATGGACAGGGACTGCTCCAGGTTCGCGCTGTATGGCGTGCAGCCCGGCAATGGGGCCTGGGTGGAAACGGAAACCACGAGATCAAGTCCAGCGGACGGATCGCCGGTTGCCAGATTGTTGTCGACGTTCGACCAGGCGTACCACCCCCATTCCGACGCTGGATTGGCGAACTGTCCCGGATACAGGCACAAGCCAACTATCTCCGAAAGGCTGGCCATCTGGAATTCGAGATAGACCGTGTTTTCGCCAAACGCCGGCAGGGCATCCGTCGTGGTCGCGGACACACCGACCAGATCGATCAGCGGATACCACGATGCGCCGCTGCTGCACGGCGACTCGCAGACTTGCACGTCGTTGGGTGGATCAACAACCGACGCGCCCACATGAATGGACTCGGCGACATCATAGGTCAGGTTGGGATTGCCATTGGAGGGCAGATAACTTGCCTGCGCGAAAAAATACATGCGAGAAAGCGCCGAAAACGCATCCAGCGGCCCGGATACGGATGTACTCATGCTCAGGGTTTTCGCGGTGAAATCCAGGCTCAAATTCACCACCTGGCTGTTTTGCACAAAAGTTTGCTGAGCTTGGTCCCAGGCGTACATGCTGGCCACGATGCTCTGCTGTGTACTGGCCGATGTCGGCGCGCACGGTGTGGATTGCGGCAGCGTGCTTGCTGCCAGCAGGACTTCGATTCCTGTGTTCGGGTCGCCGGTTGCGGCGTTGTCATCGACATCAATTGCAACCTGCCACCGTTCGTCAAATCCAAATACCCCGATTGCGGTCGGAACGCGGCACAAGGTGATCGTCTGCGGCAGGTTTGCCAGGGCAAAACTGACCGATAGCGAATTGGCCTGCGCAGCGGCAGGTACCAGCATGCAGGCAGCCAGGGCGAGCAGGAAAAAGCAGAAGGTGGACCGAATATTCATCGCAGTCATGACTCGATTCCTCGGAGATCTGATCAACGTTTAAGGAATCGCGGTGCAGGATTACAACGAGAACGCGAACGATGGAATAGATGGCAAGAGCCCGAGTCGAAGGCACAACGGTGATCGTGGCGCTCTTGCCATTGGTTGGACCAACCGCCATCGAAAATCGCCCACCGTCGATCAGCCTTGTAATTCCAGACACGAATTCCCTTACCTGCAGCGAACAGGTCCTGCCGTTTCGGCAGGCCATCAAGGGGAGCGACATGATCCAGCGCGTGTTTGCAATGACAATCTGCGTGTTGCTGTTTGTACCTGCGTTGATGGCGCAGACACCACAGGGAACGCAATTCAGCTATCAGGGCGCGTTGCGCCAGGCCGGGACTCCGGTGAATGGCAATGTGGACATGGTGTTTGACCTGTTCGACGCGCCGGTAGGCGGAAATGCAGTGGGGCCATCCCTGCAGTTCACTGCGGCAAACGGAAATCCCGTCGATGTCGATGACGGCGTATTCAACGTCACGCTCGATTTCGGAGCCACTGCGTTCAACGGGCCGACGACTTTCCAGCGTTGGTTGCGCATTACCGTGGGCGGGACCGTGCTGGTGCCCAGGGCGCGCATCGAAAATGCGCCCTACACCCTGCAGTCGCGCACGGCCGAGTTCGCCTATGACGTAGCGGATGGAAGTATCGGATTCAACCAGATCGATGCGAGCCAGGTGCAGCGGCGAATTGCCTCCGGTTGCGCAAGCGGTTCGAGTATCCGCAGCATCAACCAGGATGGATCGGTGTTGTGCGAACCCGACGCGGATTCCGGCACCATCACCGGCGTGACCGCTGGGCTCGGCCTGGTCGGCGGCGGCACCACGGGAGTCGTCAATGTCGCCGCCGATACCTCGGTGGTCCAGGCACGTATTTCGGGAACCTGCGCCAGCGGTTCAAGCATTCGTGAAGTAAACGCAGACGGCTCGGTAGCCTGCCAGAGTGATGCCAACTCGGGCGGCACCATCACCGGAGTTGTCGCGGGAACTGGCCTTGTGGGTGGTGGCAGCAGTGGAAGCGTTGCCATCGACATAGCCAATCCACTCTCGCTTACCACGGATGCGGGTGGCACCCGCCTGCTGGTCGAAAACTCCGGGAGCAATGGGGTTGGCCTTGAGGGGCGGGCGTCGGGTGATTTCGCAGTCGGTGTATTTGGCAATGCCACAACAACTTCAACCGAGGGCAGTGGAACTGGTGTGCTGGGAAGGTCCTTCAGCGCAAACGGCGTTGGAGTTCTGGGGCAAAACGACGCAACAACTGGACCAGCAACAGGTGTTTGGGGACAGTCCGCTGCCGATGGCGGAATTGGCGTAGCTGGGTACGCCACCCATGCTGGAGATGCGAATGGTTACTCGGCCGGAGTCTATGGCCAAAGCGTGACAGCGCTGGGCAGGGGAATTTGGGGGAGGGCCACGGGGACTGGCGGGCGCGGCATATTGGGGGAATCCTCCACAGGGATTGGAGTTCATGGTGAGACTGGTGCTGCATCACCCGGGGTCTATGGAAAGTCGTTTACGGGGCCTGGAGTTTCCGGTTACTCAATGTCGGGCGATGGCGTAACTGGAAATGCAAATGGTGGAGCCGCAGGAGTTCGCGGGACCACATATTCCACGAACGGATTCGGCGTCGTCGGCTATGCCTCAGCCACTACCGGATCGAGCCGAGGCGTCTACGGCCAAGCCGATGCAGCGCCCGGTGTCGGCGTGCATGGCTACAGCGGATCGGGTGCCGGCGTTCTTGGGACGACCGGCGGCACTGGCTGGGCGGGGGCATTTGTCGGTCGAGTCTCCATCAACGGTCCCCTGTCGAAGCCGCTCGGTAGTTTCGAAATCGACCATCCGCTCGATCCCGCAAACAAGCTGCTGTATCACTCGTTTGTC
>CAUJJG010000193.1 GCA_963205445.1 Pseudomonadota bacterium | reverse complement strand
GCCACCGTCATTTTCAGCGCGCACGGTGTCTCGCAGGCGGTGCGTATCGAGGCGGAAAGGCGCGGTTTGAAGGTCTTCGATGCCACCTGCCCGCTGGTGACCAAGGTGCATCTGGAAGTCAGCCGCACCAGTCGGCGCGGCCGTGACATGGTGCTGATCGGCCACGCGGGCCACCCCGAAGTGGAAGGCACGATGGGGCAGTGGCGCGCGGATGGTGAAGCCGGGCAGATCCATCTGGTCGAGGACATCGACGACGTGGCCGCGCTGGCACTGAAGCAGCCGGACAACTGCGCCTACACCACCCAGACCACGCTCAGCGTGGACGACACCCGCGACATCATCGTCGCGCTCAAGGCCCGCTTCCCGAACATCCAAGGCCCCAAGCACGACGACATCTGCTACGCCACCCAAAACCGCCAGGACGCCGTGCGTGATCTGGTGCGCGGCGGCTGCGATGCGGTGCTGGTGGTGGGCTCGCCGAACTCCTCCAATTCCAACCGCCTGCGCGAGCTGGCGCAGCGCGAGGGCGCCGCCAGCTGGCTGATCGACAATGCCGACGAGATCGACCCGGCGTGGATTGTCGGCCGCCGCCGGATCGGCGTCACCGCGGGAGCCTCTGCCCCCGAGGTGCTGGTACAAGGTGTGCTGGCACGCCTGCATGCCTTGGGGGCTGCGGATGTACGCGAGCTGCGCGGCGAACCGGAGAGCATGGTGTTCGCCTTGCCCAAGGAGCTGCGCCAGTTGGCAGACTGACCCGGCAGCCGGTATCATGCACGGCCACGCCGGAATAGCTCAGTTGGTAGAGCACGTCATTCGTAATGATGGGGTCGTAGGTTCGATTCCTATTTCCGGCACCAGTTGGACGCAAAAGGGCAGCCCGCAAGGCTGCCCTTTTCGTTTGCCGTGACGGCAGGCTGCGGGTTCACGCCCGCACCTGCGTGGGTGCGGGCGCGGCCCGGATCAGAACTTGTAGCTGATTGAACTCACCACTTCACGGCCGCTGGCCTGGAAGCCGATGTACTTGCCACTGCCGGCGTGGTAGCCGTAGGTGCCGTGGTCGTAGTAGAAGTCGTTGAACAGATTGTTCACGCCCAAGCCCAGCACCAGACGCCCGTCCAGCAACTGCCAGTTGGCCAGCAGGTCAACCACGGTATAGGCCGGCTTGTCGGGGGCGGTGGTCGAGATGGTGTTGCGGGCGGCTTCGACGTGACGGGCGCGCAGGCCGTAATGGCCACCGATGGCCGGGGTCCAGTCGAGGCGTGCAGTCCAGGTGCGGCCAATCACGGTACCCAGGCCAAGGTCGGCGTCGGTCAGCGGCAGGCCTTCAAACGTGTTGTCGGAGTTCCACACGCCAGCGCCCCAGGACAGGCGTTCGAAGGTCTGGCCCAGCTCCAGTTCGTAACCCTTGACCTTGGCAGTGCCGAGGTTGCCCCAGTAACCCCATTCCGCCGAGGGCGGGCCGACGTAGATGGCGTTGATGTAATTCTTGATGTCCTGGCGGAAGGCGGTGGCGCGGAGATGGAAGCCATCCTTCTCCCATGCGAAGCCCAGCTCGGCATTGTCGCCGCGTTCGCCTTGCAGGTTGCCATGGTGGGCATAGAGCGCGCTGAAGAACGCTTCGCGGATCGTCACGCCACGGAAGGCCTGGGCGTAGGAGCCGCGCAGGCTGAAGTGCTCGCTCACCTGCCATTCCAACGCCAGGTTCGGGCTGGGCTTGCTGGCGCTGTCGCGGGCACCGGCACCGATGCCGCTGTCCACATCCAGCGTGTAGTGGTCATAGCGCAGGCCGGCCGAGAGCAGCCATGCCGGGGCGAACCGCCAGCTTGCCTGCACATACAGTCCGGCGACGCTGGCGTGCTGCTCGGTGCTGCCCCAGTACGCCGGCGGGGTGGCCTGCTGGGTGGCGTCGAGCTGGTCGCGGCGGTAGTCCACGCCGTAGACCAGATCCAGGTGCTCCCAGCGCGCGGTATTGCGCAGATCCAGCCCGTAGCTGCTCTGCTTGCCATAGCCGTAGAGCGCGCCGGTGGTGTTGCGATGGTTCTGGAAGTCGGAGGTGTTGTGGTACAGCGTGGCCTGCACGTCGACCAGTTCGCTGTCCGGGTTGTAGCGGTGGTTGTAGCTCACCGTGCTGCGTGTCATCTCGTGGTCGGAGAGGATGAAGCGGCCGGCGAAATTGGTCATGTGCGGACGCTCGTAATAGGTACCGGTGTCCTCCAGGCGCTCGGCGCTCAGGTCGAAGCTGTGGGCATCGAGCAGGCCGGTCAGCTTGAGCTGGCCGCGGCGGTGGTCATAGGCGGTGGGGCTGACGCGGTCACCGTTGCCGTCGTCGTAGTCGCCGCCGTCCTGGCGAACGTAAGTGGCCATCAAACCAAGGCCTTCACTCAACTTGCCGTACAGTGAGGCAACGCCCTTGTAATTGTTCTCACCGTTGAAGCCCGCCTGGGCCTTCACGAAAGCGCCGAAGGTCTGGTCGGGGCGCAGCATGTCGAAGGCGTCCTTGGTGCGTACCCGCAGCGCACCGGTCAGCGCGCCCGGGCCTGCGGTGGCGGCGCCGGCGCCGGCATCGAGTTCGATCGACTTGATGAATTCCGGTTCGATCTGCACGCGGGTCTGATGGTGGTAAAGCTCGGCCGGCTGTTGGGCGCCGTCCACGGTGACGTTGAGCAGGGTGTCCTCGAAGCCGCGAACATAGACCTTCTGCGCGACGGTCGAACCGCCGCCGACAGCCACGCCGGATTCGTTGGACAGCAGGTCGGACAAATCGGAGGCCTGGGTCAGCTCGATTTCCCCGGATTCGATGTCGAAATTGCCGGGTTCGCGCTCGCCCTTGACCACCACCGTGTCCAACGTGCGGGCGTCGGTTTTCTTCTGGGGGTCTACGGGCTCATTGGCGTAGGCGAGTGGGGCAAAGGCAAGCAGGGTCAGGCCGGTCAACGACAGGCAGCGGTGCAGGGGGGGCATGGGGGCTCGCAAGAGAGAGAAAAGCCGCGGAATGCGGTAAGGAAATGGTAGGGATTTGGATATGCAATGTAAATGACAAGCAATCGCAATAACTGATGAGCATCAAGCATGTCGCGGTTGTCTCAGGGCATGCGACGGCATTTCGCTATCCTCGTTCCCTTGTTTTCCCAAGCGTCCCGCCATGGCCAAGCCTGCTGCCCGTTCCAGAACCGCCTACGTCTGCGCTGAATGCGGGGCCGATTACGCCAAATGGCAGGGCCAGTGCGAGGCGTGCGGGGCGTGGAACACGTTGGCGGAGATCGCGCTGGAGACGGCCGCACAGGCCAAATCACCGGCGTCGCGCCGCAGCGGCTGGGCCGGCAAGGTGGACGCGCCGCAAATCATGGCACTGGCCGATGTGCAGCTGGACGCGCAGGCGCGCGCCTCGACCGGCATCGGCGAGTTTGACCGCGTGCTTGGCGGTGGGCTGGCGGAAGGCGCGGTGGTGCTGGTGGGCGGCGATCCAGGCATCGGCAAGTCGACCCTGCTGTTGCAGGCGCTGGCGCAGATGGCGCCGACCTTGCCGGGGCTGTATGTGACCGGCGAGGAATCACTGGCCCAGGTGGCCGGCCGCGCCCAGCGCCTCGGGTTGCCGCTGGCGGGGCTGCAGGCGCTGGCCGAAACCTGCGTGGAGCGCATCCTCGAACACGCGATCCGCGCCAAGCCGCGCCTGCTGATCGCCGATTCGATCCAGACCCTGTGGACGGAAACCCTGACTGCTGCGCCAGGTTCGGTCAGCCAGGTGCGCGAGGCGGCCGCAAGGCTGGTGCGCTACGCCAAGGAAACCGGCACCGCGGTGTTTCTGGTCGGCCACGTCACGAAAGAGGGCGGCATCGCCGGCCCGCGCGTGCTGGAACACATGGTGGATGCGGTGCTGTATTTCGAGGGGGATTCCGGCAGCCGCTTCCGCGTGCTGCGCGCGTTCAAGAACCGCTTCGGCGCGGTGAATGAACTGGGCGTGTTCGCGATGTCCGACGGTGGCCTGCGCGAGGTGTCCAATCCGTCCGCCATTTTCCTGTCCGGCACGGGCTGCCCGCAGCCCGGCAGCTGCGTGATGGTGACCCGCGAAGGCACCCGCCCGCTGCTGGTGGAAGTGCAGGCGCTGGTCGATGCCTCGCCGCTGTCCAATCCGCGCCGCGTCGTGGTTGGGCTGGAAGGCAACCGGCTGGCACTGCTGCTGGCGGTGCTGCACCGTCACGGTGGGGTGATGGTGGGCGATCAGGATGTGTTCGTGAACGTGGTCGGCGGTATCCGCGTACAGGAGACCGCAGCCGACCTGCCGGTGCTGTTGGCGGTGCTGTCCTCGCTGCGCGACGCGCCGCTGCCGGAAAAGACCATTGCCTTCGGAGAGGTGGGCCTGTCCGGCGAAATCCGCCCGGTGCCCAACGGCGAGGAACGGCTGAAGGAAGCAGCCACCCACGGCTTCAAGCGCGCCATCGTGCCCAAAGCGAACGCGCCAAAGTCGGGCAGCTACAAAGGCATGGAGGTGATCGGCGTGGAGCGG
>CAUJJG010000192.1 GCA_963205445.1 Pseudomonadota bacterium | reverse complement strand
AGCGCCTCGCAGACCAGCGGGCCGATGGTGAGGTTGGGGACGTAGTGGTTGTCCATCACGTCGAAATGCACCCAGTCGGCACCGGCGGCGAGCACGTTGTCCACTTCCTCGCCCAGCTTGGCGAAGTTGGCGGACAGGATGGACGGGGCGATGACGGTGGCTTGCCGTTGGCTGCTGTGCGTGCTCATTGCGTTCTCAAGGTCTTGATGCGGTCGTAGGCCGCGTTGATTTCGCGCGCCTTGGCCTCGGCCTGGCGCTGCAGTTCGGGGGCGGCCCCTGCCAGGCGGTCGGGGTGGTATTGGCTGATCAGGCGACGGTAGGCCAGGTCGATCTCGGCCATGCTGGCTTCCTCGGTCAGCCCGAACACGCGATAGGGGTTGTCCTTCGGGCTGCGGAACCAGTCGGCATCGAAGGCATGCCCCACCAGCAGGCCCAGCAGCCCGCCGGCTGGATGCTTGAGCAGCAGCCACCCTGCGATCAGACCAAAGAACTTGCCGTACCAGCGTCGTCTCATGCCGGCAGTTTACAGGGCAGGCGCAGGGGGACGGGTTTAAACTGTGCGCCCTCTCCCTCACCCCCTGCTGCCCGCATGGCCACCACCCTGCTGCAATCCGACCTGCCCGGCCTGAACCTGATCCATCGCGGCAAGGTGCGCGACGTGTTTGATCTGGGCAACAACACCCTGCTGATGGTGGCCACCGACCGCCTGTCGGCCTTCGACGTGGTGCTGCCCGACCCGATCCCCGGCAAGGGCGAGATGCTGTGCCAGATCAGCAATTTCTGGTTCGACCAAACCGCCCACATCATCGCCAACCACCTGACCGGCGTGGACGTGGCCAGCGTGCTGCCGGCCGGGGTGGACGCCGCGCTGTACGCCAAGCGTGCGGTGGTGACCAAGAAGCTCAAGCCCGTGCCGGTGGAATGCATCGCCCGCGGTTACATCATCGGCAGCGGCTGGAAGGACTACCAGCGCAGCGGCGCGATCAGCGGCATTGCCCTGCCCGCCGGCCTGCAGCAGGCGGAAAAGCTGGCCGAACCCATATTCACCCCGTCCACCAAGGCGGCGGTGGGCGACCACGACGAGAACATCGACTTCGCCGCGGCCGTGAACCTGGTCGGCCGCGAGCTGGCCGAGGCGGTGCGCGACGCCACGCTTTCGATCTACGGCTTCGCCCGCGACTATGCCGCCGCGCGCGGGATTATCCTGGCCGATACCAAATTCGAATT
The DNA here is from genome assembly GCA_963205445.1 of Pseudomonadota bacterium. GTDB lineage: Bacteria > Pseudomonadota > Gammaproteobacteria > Xanthomonadales > Xanthomonadaceae > Thermomonas. The sequence continues at coordinate 1,848 of CAUJJG010000192.1, read as the reverse complement.
CGGCACCGACGAGGACGGCAAGCTCTACGTCATGGACGAGATGCTGACCCCGGATTCCAGCCGCTACTGGCCGGCCGAGCACTACGCCATCGGCAGCAGCCCGCCCAGCTACGACAAGCAGTTCGTGCGCGACTATCTGGAGACGCTGGACTGGAACAAGACTGCGCCGGGCCCACGCCTGCCGACCGAGGTGATCGAACGCACCCGCGCCAAATACGCCGAGGCCCTGCACAAACTGGCCGGCATCACGGTGGACTGAAAGCAGCCCTCAACCGGGGCAGAACATCCCTGCTTCCGGGGCGAAGCCGCGCGGCGCATAGCCAAAATCACGCTGCGCCGCACCGCCATCGAAGACCAGATCCTCCCCCATGCGGGCGATGGCCGCTTCGCTCAGATCCCGCGCCACGCCCCGCCTGCGCGCCAGCGCCAGCAGCAGCCGGAACAGCGGCAGCGGCATGGCATGCAGGTGCGGAGCCGGCTCCAGACAGGCCAGCACACGCCGCACCATCTCCCGGTAAGCCAGCGATTCACCGCCGGGCAGGTCATAGGCCTTGCCCTGTGCGGCCGTTGCCGCAGCCGCCGACAGCGCAGCCATCGCCAGATCGTCCACATGCACCGGCTGCCGCAAGCCCGTGGCGGTGCCGGGCAAGGCAAAGCGCCCATACCGGCTGGCCAGCCGCGCAATGCGCGTCAGGGTGGCATCGCGGGCTGCACCGTAGACCAGCGTGGGCCGCAGCACGGTGGCAGCCGCACCACGGGCCTGCGCGCAGGCAAACAGCCGCGCTTCGGCCTCACGCAGGCGGCAGGCCACATCGCGCTCCTGCGCATCGCTTGATGCCTGCTTCACATGCACGCTGGTGGAGCCGAACGCAATGACGCGAGGTGTGCGCAACGATGCCTGCGCATACCACTGCGCAAACCCGTCCAAGGGGCCACAACTGAAAACCGCCGCCACCTGCGCCGGCAAGGATGGCATCGCCTCAAGACTGCCGCGCAGCCATCGCACGCCATCGGCATCGGCCTGCGCACTGCGGGACAAGGCCAGCACCTGCCAGCCGGCCGCCTGCGCGCGGCACAGCAGGGCCGCACCGATCTGGCCACTGGCGCCGACAAGCAATGCGATGGGGGCCTCCTGCGTCATCGCCACAGGATAGCGGCGCAGGCAAGCGGTAGACTGGCGGACGTCCCAATCACGGCTGTTGCCATGCCCATTTTCCCCAAGCCCACCGCCATCCTCCTTGCCAGCGACCTCTCTGCGCGTTCGGACCGCGCACAGGCGCGCGCCGTGCAGCTGGCACGCCAATGGCAAGCCAGTCTGGTCGTGCTGGTCGCCCTGCCCGAGGACACCACCTTCAGCCGTGCCAATGCCTATCAGGACAGCGATGCGCAGCCCGATGCCCCGGCGCCGGAGACCCCTGCCGCCCACTTCGAGCGCTGCGCACGGCAGGCCTTGGCCGATGCCGGCGTGCCGGTGCAGATCTGCGTGGCGCACGGCAGTCCCGGCCCGCTTGCCCTCGAAACCGCACGCCAATATGGCTGCGGCCTGATCATCACCGGCAGTGCCCGCAGCGATGTGGCCATGCGCATGGACCCGGGCTCCACCCTGCGCTGGCTGGCCCGTCATACCGGCATTCCGGTGCTGGCGGTGAATGACCGCGTGCATGGGGCTTATCGCCATGTGGCCATGGCCAGCGATTTCTCCGGAGCGGCCGAAGCCGCACTGCAACTGGCGGATGCCTGGTTCCCGGAGGCCGCGGCGCATACGCTGCTGCATGCCTACACCGTCCCCCTGTCCACCTTGGCATTGGATGACCGCCCGCGCACCGAGGCGTTGACGGTGCTGAAAAC
>CAUJJG010000191.1 GCA_963205445.1 Pseudomonadota bacterium | reverse complement strand
CAGCACGAGACCTTCGCGCCGATCCTGTACGTGATGAAGTACAAGGAGCTGGACGAGGCCATCGAGATGCAGAACGCAGTGCCGCAGGGCCTGTCGTCGTCGATCTTCACCACCAACCTCAAGCGCGCCGAAGCCTTCCTGTCGGCCGCCGGCAGCGACTGCGGCATCGCCAACGTCAACATCGGCACCTCGGGCGCCGAAATCGGCGGCGCCTTCGGCGGTGAAAAGGAAACCGGCGGTGGCCGCGAATCGGGCTCGGATGCGTGGAAGGCCTATATGCGTCGCCAAACCAATACAATCAATTATTCTGATGCGCTGCCGCTGGCGCAGGGCATCAAATTCGACTTGTAAGGGCCTCCATGAACGTGCCTGTCCGCCAAACCAACTCGCTTGCCGTCGTCAGTCTCGTCGCCGGCATCCTGGGCTGGACCCTGCTGCCCTTCCTGGGCAGCGTGGTCGCCATCATCTGCGGCCACATGGCACGTGGTGAAATCCGTCGTTCCCAAGGCATGCAGGAAGGTGATGGCATGGCCATCGCCGGCTTGGTCATGGGGTACTTGGTCGTGGCCATCACGATTTTGACGGTGATCGCCATCTTCCTGTTCTTCGGCGGGCTGCTCTGGTTCGCCGCCATGTTCGGACACTGACCCCCTTGTACGCGCTGGGCCGCCCCTTCCTGTTCACCCTCGGTGCCGAGCGCGCGCACGGATTGGGGTTGGCCGGGCTTGAAGCCGCCTATCGCTGTGGTCTCCGGGGCATGCTGGCCAAGCCCCCGCGGCCGCTGCCCACCAAGGCGTTTGGCCTGACCTTTCCCAACCCGGTGGGCCTTGCGGCCGGGCTGGACAAAAACGGCGCGCACATCGACGCCCTGCTGGCGCTGGGTTTCGGATTTGTCGAAGTCGGCACGGTCACGCCGCTGCCGCAACCCGGCAATCCACGGCCACGAATGTTCCGGCTGCCCCAGCAGCAGGCCGTCATCAACCGCCTCGGCTTCAACAATGAAGGCGTGGATGTGCTGGTGCGCAACGTCGAACGGGCCAAGCGCACCACCGGCCTGCTGGGCATCAACATCGGCAAGAACAAGGACACCCCCAACGACCGCGCCGAGTACGACTACCTGCTCTGCTTGCGCAAGGTCTATGCGCTGGCCGACTACGTCACGGTCAACATCTCCTCGCCCAACACCGCCGGCCTGCGCGAATTGCAGGAAGAGCAGGCCTTGCGCAAGCTGGTCAGCTGCCTGCGTGACGAGCAGGAAGCCCTCGCGAGCAAACACGGCAAGCGGGTGCCCGTGCTGGTGAAAATCTCCCCGGATCTGTCCGAGAGCGACATCGATGCCGCCGCCCGCGTGCTGGGGGATCTGAAGGTGGACGGCGTGATCGCCACCAACACCACCATCGGCCGTGAAGGTGTGGAGGACGCGCCGTTTGCCACGGAAACCGGCGGCCTCTCGGGAGCGCCCTTGATGGCCAAGGCCACCACGGTGCTGCGCATGCTGCGTACGCGCCTGGACGACGCCATCCCCCTTATTGGCGTCGGCGGCATCCTGCAGGGCGCCGATGCCGCCACCAAGCAGGCCGCAGGTGCGGTGCTGGTGCAAACCTACAGTGGCCTGGTCTATCGCGGCCCAGCCCTGATCGGGGAGTGCGTGGAAGCCCTGCGCCGTCGCAAGGAAGCCCCCAGTCGCGGCACCCTGCCCCCCGATCACGCCTGACCGTGCCTGCGCCCTACCGCCTGACCGAACACGCGCGCTTGGACGCGCGCAATACCTTTGGCGTACGCGCCACCGCACCGATGCTGGTGGAAGTCAGCGATGCCACCGCATTGCCCGAGCTGTTCGGTTACGCCATGTTGCGTGACCCCGGCCTGCTGATCCTTGGCGGCGGCAGCAATCTGCTGTTCGCCGCTAACCCCACCGGGGCCGTACTGTCCCTGCAGACGCAGCAGATCACCCTGCAGGAGGACAACGGGGCACAGGTACGCGTGCGCGCAGACGCAGGCGTGGTCTGGCATGACTTCGTTCTGTGGACCTTGGGCCACGGCTTTTCCGGGCTCGAAAATCTGGCCTTGATCCCGGGAACCGTGGGCGCCGCCCCCATCCAGAACATCGGCGCCTATGGTGTGGAGGTGGGAGAACGGGTGCATCAGGTCGAGGCCTTCGACCGGCAGCCCGGCACCTTGGTGCGACTCGACAGGCAGGCTTGCGCCTTCGGCTACCGTGATTCGCTGTTCAAGCATGCCGACGACCGCTACCTCGTGACCGCTGTCGAGTTCACGCTGGACCGCCATTTTCAGCCTCGGCTGGGCTATGCCGGCATCGGCGAACAGCTGGCCGCGATGGGCGTCACCGATGCACCACGGGCCGCGCAGGTGGCCGAAGCGGTCATCCATATTCGCCGCCACAAGCTGCCGGACCCGGCGCAACTGGGCAACGCAGGCAGTTTCTTCAAGAACCCCATCGTCCCGGTGGCGCTGGCGGATGCGCTGAAAGCGGACCATCCTTCCCTGCCCCTGTTCCCTGCGACGTCCGGCATGGCCAAGCTCTCCGCCGCCTGGCTGATTGAGCAATCTGGATGGAAAGGCCACCGCGACGGTGATGCCGGCGTGGCGCCGGGCCATGCGCTGGTACTGGTAAACCATGGCCAAGCCAGTGGCGCGCAGCTGCTGGAGCTGGCCCGCTGCATCGCCAATTCGGTGCAAGCCCGCTTTGGCGTGGCGATCGAACCCGAGCCTCGCATCATCGGCGCCGCGTGGGCCCCATGAGCACCCATGCCCGCGCCGCGCTGCTGATGTTTGCCAGCACGCTGGGATTTGGCCTGATGGCGGTGTTCATCCGTCTGGCCTCGGCCACGATGCCCACCTGGGAAATCGCGTTCTTCCGCAACCTGTTCGGCTTCCTGGCACTGCTGCCGATGTTGGCAATCCCGGCGCTACGCCAACCGCAGCCGGCGCAGGCTTTCCTGCAAAGCGTCCGCACCACGCAGCTG
>CAUJJG010000190.1 GCA_963205445.1 Pseudomonadota bacterium | reverse complement strand
TAATCCCACCGCCACGACTTCCCCCGACGCATGGCCACTGGAAAGGAAACCGCCCTCCGTTTGATGCTCATTGCCGATCTGGTCAATGAGGCAGAAGCCATGGTCAGCCGCCTGCGCAATGCCGGCAATGCTGTCCGTCCGCTTCGTCCCGAAACCCTGGATGAGCTGGTCGCGATGCTCGCCCAGCAGCCCGTCGACATGGTGCTTGCCGACCATGCCTCGGTCCTCCTGCCCTTCGATCAGGTTGCCAAGGCCGTGATGGGCTGCGGCCGTGACGTCCCGTTGCTGGCCGTACTCGACGGCATCACTGATGACATCCTCGAAGCCGTGCAGGAAGTGGGTGCCCAGGCAGTGGCACTTCGCGAGCGCCCCCAACAGTTCATCAAGAGCGTGTTGACCGAATGGCATGACCTCGAGTCGCGCCGTTCGCAACGCCTGCTTGAGGTGCAGATGCGCGAAACCCAGCGCCGCTGCGACATGCTGATCGACTCCTCGCGTGACCCGATTGCCTATATCCACGAAGGCATGCACATCCGCGCCAACCAGGCCTATCTGGAGATGTTCGGCTACGAGTCCTTCGACGACGTGGAGGGCATGTCGCTGCTGGATCTCGTGGCACCCGGCGACGTGGATGGGTTCAAGGCCCTGCTCAAGTCGCTCTCCAAGGGCGAGCCACCGCCGCCCAGCTATAACCTCACCGCCCGTGATGCCGAGGGGAACGACTTCCCCGCGGTGATGGAGTTCACGGCTGCGCAGTACCAAGGCGAGCATTGCCTGCAGGTCATCTTCCGCCACCAGACCATGGATGTGGATCCGGATCTGGCGCGGGAGATGGAAGAATTGCGGCAACGCGATCAAACCACCGGTTTGCTCAATCGCCCAACCTTCCTGCTGCGCCTCGAAGAATCGGTCAACGATGCCGCCAAGCATCAGGCGCAGCACGGGTTGCTGCTCATCGAGCCGGACAACTATCAACGCATCGTCCAGGAAGTGGGGCTGGGCAATGCGGACGGTCTGCTGCACGCCATCGCCACCTGTCTTCGCAACACGCTGGATGCAGCCGGCAAGGGCGCTTCGGCTTGGGCCGCACGGTTCAGTGAACACAGTTTCGCCGTGCTCGCCCCCGGAGACCATGTCGCCACCCAAGCGTTGGCTGAGCGTATCCGCAAGGCATTTTCCGAAGAAGTCTTCGAGGTGGGCGGCAAATCCAGCACGATCACCGCCAGCATCGGCGGCGTACAAATCGGCGAGAAGATCGCCAGCGTCAATCAGGTGTTGGCCAAGGCCAGCAACGGCGTGAAAACCTCGATGGACGCGGGCGGCAACAATATCGATATCTTCGACCCCAGCGCCGTCGATCGCGCCGAGCAGGAACGCATCCTCGCCTGGGTCGACAGGCTGCGTGACGCCCTCGCCAACAACCGGTTCCTGCTGCATTATCAGCCCATCATTCCCTTGCTGGGCATGCCCCAAGCGCTTTACGAGACCTATCTGCGGCTGGATGGCGGCAACGGGGAAGTCATTGGCCCCGGCAGCTTCCTGCACATCGCCGAAGAACACGGATTGATGGCGGAGATTGATCGCTGGGTCATCGGCAAGGCCATTGAGACCATGGGGGCTCGCAAGCGCGCCGGCAAGCCGGTGGGTCTGATGGTCAAGATCGACCAGGCCTCGCTGCTGGACGCCGGCCTTCCCTCCTACATCGGCTACAAACTCGCGGAGCACGGCGTGGATGGCAGTGCCCTGCTGCTGCAGCTCCCGGAATCCAAGGTCTTCGTCAATTTGCGGGCAACGCAGGAATTTGCCGCCGGACTGGGCAAATATGGCTGCAAGCTGGTGCTGGAACAGTTCGGTGCGGGTCTGGATTCCTTCCAGCTGCTGACCCATTTCACGCCGGGCTACATCAAGATCGACCGCAGCTACATTGAAGATCTGTCCAAGAACGCCAACAACCAGCAGCGTGTTCGAGAAATTGCCGAGAAAGCGCGTTCTCAGGGCATCCTCAGCATTGCGGAGTTCGTGCAGGACGCCAACAGCATGACCATCCTGTTCTCCTGCAATGTCGATTACGTCGAAGGGGATTTCCTTGCGGCCGCCAGCCCGGAAATGACCTACGATTTCGACAACTGACGCGATTGCAAAGCGCGTTACGCAAGAAGCCCGCCAATTGGCGGGCTTCTTGTTTGTCTGGCCACGGAAGGTGGGCTTCAGAAAGCCCGCTGCCCTGCCCCACCGGTTTCGGACTGCGCCTGACGCAGAGCCGCGATGCGTTCTTCCAACGGCGGGTGGGTCATCAGCAGCTTGCGCAAACCGCTGGCCATGCCGCCACCGCTGATGCCGAAAGCCGCCACCTGTTTGGGCAGGGTGCTTTCGCCATGCACCCGCGACAGTCGCTCAAGGGCGGCGATCATTTTCTGGCGACCGGCGAGTGCCGCGCCGCCGGCGTCCGCACGGAACTCACGATGACGCGAGAACCACATGGCAATGATCGAGGCAAAGACGCCGAACACCATCTCCAGCACGAACACGATGATGTAGTAACCGAAGCCGGGGCCATCGCCTTCACGGTTGCCGCTGATGAATCCGTCCACGACCCGCCCCACCACGCGGGCCAGGACGATGACAAAGGTATTGAGTACACCCTGCAGCAGGGCCATGGTGACCATGTCGCCATTGGCCACATGGCTGACTTCATGGCCCAGCACAGCCTCCGCCTCGTCGCGACTCATCGACCGCAGCAGGCCGGTGGAGACTGCCACCAAGGCATTGTTGCGGTTGGCGCCGGTGGCGAAGGCGTTGATTTCGGGGGCATCGTAGATGGCCACTTCCGGCATGCCGATGCCGGCAGCCTCTGCCTGTCGGCGTACGGTGGCCACCAGCCACTGCTCGGCTTCGTTGCGCGGCTGCTCGATGACATGCGCCCCGGTGCTGCGCTTGGCCATCCACTTCGACATCAGCAGCGAGATGATCGACCCGCCAAAGCCGAACAGCGCCGCCATCACCAGCAGGCCGCCGAATTGGTTCGGGTTGACCCCGAGAATCGACATGACAATGCTGACCAGCGCCAGTACGGCGAGGTTTGTGGCCAGGAACAGAAAGATGCGATTGAACATGTTGTGTGCGACCCTCGCGCGCCCGATGCGCGCCGTATTCCGGTAGTGTGGTCAATCGGCACCCAATTCAACCTGAAAGCCTGAACGCAATGCTGGGATCGCCCCGTCGCGGCCGTTTTGCCCCGTCCCCCACGGGATCGCTGCATGCCGGCTCCCTGCTGGCGGCACTGGGCAGCTGGGTGCAGGCACGCCACGCCGGCGGCGCATGGCTGGTGCGCATCGAGGATGTCGATCCACCGCGTGAGGTTGCCGGTGCGGCACAATCCCAATTGCACACCCTTGCCCGCTTCGGGCTGGTTCATGACGGCGAAGTGGCATATCAGAGCATGCGGCATGGGCTGTATCAGGACGCGCTGCAGCAACTGCTGGCAACTGGCCAGGCTTTCGAATGCCACTGCAGCCGCAGCACGCTGGCAGCCAACGGGGGCATCCATCGCGCATGCGTGGCCACGCGGCGGCGGCCAGACCCCGCCATCCGCCTGCGTGTGCCCGATGGCTGCAGGATCACGTTCAACGATGGCGTCCACGGCGCCGTGGCGCAGGCCCTTGATTGCGACGTGGGCGATTTCGTCCTGCGACGCAGTGACGGCCTGTGGGCCTACCAGTTGGCAGTCGTGGTGGATGATGCCGCGCAAGGCATCACCGATGTCGTTCGTGGCGCCGACCTGCTGGACTCCACGCCCCGTCAGATTCAGCTGCAACGTGCGCTGGGGCTGCCCACTCCGCGATATGCCCATTTGCCGTTGCTGCTCGATGCCGAAGGCCGAAAGCTGTCGAAGTCGGAGGCGGCCTTCTCGGTCAACAGCGAGCACCCGCTGGCAACGCTGCAACTGCTATGGCGATGCTTGGGGCAATCGCCACTGGAAGGCCATACAACCCTGCAGGGTTTTCTGCGCGCCGCAGGCGAAGCTTTCGACCTGCGCAGGGTGCCGAGGCAAGCCCTGTCGCTTTCCGCCGCAGCGCACAACACAATCACAACGGTAGATGCCTAGAATCCCCCCCATGTCCCCCCGTATTTCAACAAGGAGCATCACATGACACGCAGGGTTGCACTGGTCACCGGCGGTACCGGCGGTATCGGCACCGCCATCGTCAAGCGGTTGGCTGACATGGGCCACAAGGTCGCCACCAATTTCCGCAATGAGGAAAAAGCCCGCGCCTGGCAGGAAAAAATGCAGGCCGATGGCTATGAAGTGTTCCTTGCGAGAGGCGACGTGACATCGCCACAGGAAGCTGAAGCGATGGTGCGTGCGGTCGAAGCAGCGCTCGGCCCGGTGGACATCCTGGTCAACAACGCAGGCATCACGCGTGATGGCACCTTCCACAAGATGAAGGCCGACCAGTGGACCGATGTCATCAACACCAATCTCAACTCGGTGTTCAACGTGACGCGCCCGGTGATCGAGGGCATGCGCGAGCGCAAGTGGGGGCGTGTCATCCAGATCAGCTCGATCAACGGCCTCAAGGGCCAGTACGGGCAGGCCAACTACGCGGCAGCCAAAGCCGGCATGCACGGCTTCACCATTTCTCTGGCGCGTGAAAACGCCCGCAATGGCGTGACCGTCAATACCATTTCGCCCGGCTACATCGCCACCGACATGGTGATGGCAGTGCCTGAAGAAGTACGCGCCAAGATCGTCGCCGACATTCCCACCGGGCGCTTGGGCACACCGGAAGAAATCGCGTATGGCGTTGGCTTCCTCGCGGATGAACAGGCTGGCTGGATCACCGGCAGCAACCTCGACATCAACGGCGGCCACCACATGGGCTGGTAAGCCCCTGCCCCCCGTTCCGCCAGCCTCCAGGGAGGCTGGCGGTTTCGCTGCAATGCCCGTCGGATGGTCGCGGCAATTGCAGTAACATCCCACCACCCCTCGCCACGGAGTCGCAATGTCTACCCCCGATCCGAAGCCAGCCGCCGCCCCCGCCGCAAATGCCGCCAAGGCAAAGCCGTCAAACGCGGGCCGTTATCTCTTCTTGCTGGTGCTGGGCTTGGTGCTGGGCGCAGTTGCGACGGTGATGTTGCTGCGGGCTATCGACGCCCGCAAGGATCATTTCCCGGAGTCGCTGATGGTGGTCAAGGGGTGGCACATGGGTCAGCTCAAGGCTGACATGGAAACGAACCGTTGCAACGCCACCGATGTCCTGCCGCATCTGCAGGCACTGCGAATGACGGCCAATGACCTCGAGTCGGCATTCCCCGATCTGCGCGACGATGAGCGTTTTCGCACGGCGGCTTCCGCGATGCGCGCGGCGGCAGACAAAGCCATCGCCGCCCCTCCTTTGAGCTGCCCCGCCGTCAGCGAAGTGCTGAAATCCATCGGCGGCACTTGCAAGGGCTGCCATCAGGATTTCAGGGGCTGAACCTCCTGTTCGCACAAGCGCCCCATGGCGTCGCCAATGGACGAAAGCGCGTGATCCCATGGACGTGAATCTGCTGCTCTATTTCTTGTCGGCCCTGTTGGTGCTGGTGGGCGTGGCCGGTACCGTGCTGCCTGCGCTGCCGGGCGTGCCCTTGGTTTTTTCTGGCTTGCTGCTGGCGGCTTGGGTCGCAAATTTCCAGAAAGTCGGCGCGCCGATGATCGCCCTGCTTGCGGTATTGACCTTGGCGTCGGTTGCGGTTGATTTCTGGGCCACGGCACACGGGGCAAAACGCGCCGGGGCCAGCAGGAAGGCCATGCTTGGCGCGGCACTGGGCACCCTTGCCGGGTTGCCCTTGGCCCTGCCGGGCCTGCTGCTGGGCCCTTTCGTCGGCGCTGTATTGGGGGAGCTACTGCATCAGCGCAGCCTGCAGGCACCCACGGTGGGGCACGCCGCCAAGGTCGGGGTTGCCACGTGGTTGGGCCTGTTGCTGGGGACGGCACTGAAACTGGCGTTGGCTTTTACCATGCTTGGCCTGTTCGCAATGGCTTGGTGGTTTTGAATCGCCATGTCCATCCTCACCTCCCCCACCACACTTACCCTCTCCGAACGCTTCCAAGCCGGCTTTGATCAGGTGCAGGACAAGATGATGCACTTGTTGGCCAGCAGCCCCCTGCTGCTGGTGGCGGCCTTGATCCTCATCTTGTCGTTCTGGCTCGGTGGTGTGGTCAGCCGACGCATGCACGTCGTCAAGCAGATCAGTCGCAGCAATCCCTATCTCGACGGCCTGCTGCGCAACACGGTGCGTACGCTGATCGTGTTGGCGGGGTTGTTGATTGCGCTGGACCTGCTGGGGGCAAGCTCCCTGCTGGGGGCCGTACTCGGCTCGGCCGGCGTCGTCGGGCTGGTGCTGGGCTTTGCGTTCAAGGACATCGCCGAAAATTACGTGGCCGGCGTGCTGCTCAGCCTGCGGCAGCCGTTTTCACCTGGCGACGCCGTGCGTATAGATGCATGGGAAGGCAAGGTGATTTCGCTCAATTCGCGTACCACCATCCTCATGACGACCGATGGCAGCCATTTGCAGATTCCCAATGCCTTGGTGTTCAAATCCGTATTGCTGAACCATTCACGCAACCCGCAACGGCGTTTCGAATTCCAGATCGGGGTCGGCATTGCCGGCTCGTTCCATGCGGCAATGGACCAAGGCATCGGTGAGCTGAAAGCCATCGAAGGTGTCTTGGCGCAACCTGCGCCCAATGCCCTGATCCTGAGCCTGGGCAATGACAGCGCTATCCTGCAGTTCACCGGCTGGATCGATCAGACCCGAAATGACCTCGGCAGGGTCCGCAGCGAAGCGATCCGCCGTGTTCGGCGCCGCCTGTGGGAAGCGGGTATCCCGCCGGTGGAAACCATCAGCAAGGTGGTGCTGGTGCGTACGGAGCCAGCGTTGCTTCAGCTGCCGGACAATGGCCATGTACGGGACACGTCTGTCGACCGTGACCTCGATGTCCAATTGGGACAGGCGCGCCGCCTCGAAGATGGCAATGACTTCCTGCAGGCCCCCCCGCAGGATCAGTAGTCGTAAAGCAACCAGCGCCTGGCATCCCCTTCGGTACTGAAAACACGTGCCGTGAGCCCATGTTCGAGACCCAGGATGGCCCCGTATTCGCTGCCTTCCACATCATCCAGCAATTCGACGAAGGCAATGCGGACGTCCCGCAGGCCCGTCTGCACCATGGCCTCAATCGTGGGCTCGATCTCGTCCTGCGCCACGCTGCCAGTCAACTCTTCCAGCACCAGCATGCAAGTGGCGCCGGTTGCCTTGCACTCCGCGCCCAGCATCCGCCACATGGCGATCGAAACAGCCTGGGAATCCTCACCGTCAAACACATGGGCGCGCAAATACCCCGATTCGTCCTCGTACCGAATCTTGAAACCCGGGCCGTGGACGACGCGGGGCGTGTTCACAACACCGCCAGCGGGATCGTGCCGATGCGTGCCTGCCACTCGCGTGGCCCGGTCTCGTGCACCGAGGTGCCGCTGCTGTCCACCGCCACCGTCACTGGCATGTCCTTGACCTCGAATTCGTAAATCGCCTCCATGCCGAGGTCGGCGAAACCGACCACACGGGCCGCCTTGATCGCCTTCGATACCAGATAGGCCGAACCGCCCACCGCCATCAGATACACCGACTGGTGCTTTTTGATCGCCTCGCGCGCGGCCGGGCCGCGCTCGGCCTTGCCGATCATCCCCAGCAGGCCGGTCTGCGCCAGCACCTGCTCGGTGAACTTGTCCATGCGGGTGGCGGTGGTGGGGCCGGCCGGGCCGACCACTTCATCGCGCACCGGATCGACAGGGCCGACGTAGTAGATGAAGCGCCCGGCCAGGTCCACCGGCAGCGGCTCGCCCTTGTTGAGCAT
>CAUJJG010000189.1 GCA_963205445.1 Pseudomonadota bacterium | reverse complement strand
CTGCTGCTGACCTTCGGCGAGGTGCTGGTCTCGGCGACCGCGCTGGAGTTTGCCTACAGCCAGGCCAGCAGCGCGATGAAGGGCGTGATCATGGCGTTCTGGTACCTCACCAGCACCTTCGGCAGCCTGTGGGTGCTGCTGACCAATGCCGCCGTGCGCAATGAGGCCGTCACCGCCAGGATCGCCGCCAGCGGCTACAGCGAGAACGCCTTTTTGATGTTCTTCTTCGCCGGTTTTGCCTTTGTGGCGGCGCTGGCGTTTGCCGCCTACGCGCGCAGCTACACCATGCAAGACAACTACCGGGCCGCCTGAGCCATGCTGACCCTGATCATCATCGCCGTCACCGTGCTGGTGAGCTGGCGCGGCTTCAGTGACCAGCGCCTGCTGGGGCGGCTGATCCTGTGGCCGCCTGCTGTCCAGCGCAATCGCCAGTACGACCGGCTGCTGACGTATGGCTTCATCCATGCCGACTGGACGCACCTGCTGTTCAACATGATCACGTTCTGGTCGTTTGGAACCCAGGTGGAACGGGTGTTTTCCGAGTGGATCACCCCGGTGGGCTTTCTGCTGTTCTATCTGTCGGCGATCGTGGTCTCGATCCTGCCGACTTACATGAAGCACCAGCGCGACCCCAACTACCGCAGCCTCGGTGCCTCGGGGGGCGTGTCTGCCGTGCTGTTTGCGTCGATTTTGTTCGACCCCTGGTCGAAGTTGATCATCTTTCCCATCCCGTTGCCGATACCGGCTTTCCTGTTCGCCATTCTCTATGTGGGCTACAGCATCTGGATGGACCGGCGGGGCGGTGGCAACGTGAATCACAGCGCCCATCTGTGGGGTGCGGCCTACGGCGTGTTGTTCACGGTGTTGCTGCAGCCAGCGGTGGTCGGCCACTTCACGCGCACGCTGCTGGGCTGATGATTTTGAAGGAGTTCGTGATGACCGAGATTGCCCATGATGCCGCCAGCCACCGCTTCGTCACCGAAGTGGAGGGCCATGTCGCTTACGTGGAATATGAATTGATTGACGGCGGGATCGCCATCACCCATACCATCGTGCCGCAGGAAATCGGTGGCCGCGGGATCGCCGCGGCGCTGGTCAAGGCGGCGCTGGACCACGCCCGCGCGCAGGGGCTGAAGGTCGATCCGCAGTGCAGCTATGCCGACGTCTGGATGCGCCGTCACCCGGAGTACGAGCCGCTGCGGGCCTGAGTTGCTCCGGTCGCGCGGCCGTCACGGCCGGAACGTCGCCGACTGCCCCGGCGCCAGTGCCACTTCCTGCTGCCACGAGCCCCAGCGCAGCAGCGTGCGGGTGCCGCCGATGCTGCGCACGGTGACTTCGGTCAGCGCGTGGTCGCGCCACTGCAGGTCGATGACGAAGCCGCCGCGCGCGCCGAGGCCGCGGGCCTGACCTGCGGCGGTCCACGCCTTTGGGGCCGCCGGCAGCAGTTCGATCAGGCCGGGGCGCGAGTACAGCAGCATCTCGGCCATCGCCACCGGCACGCCGAAATTGGCGTCGATCTGGAATACCGCGCGCCGGCCCAGCCGGTACATGTCGAAGAAATTGATCGCGGTGCCGTTGCTGTCCCGCTGCGAGGGCAGCAGCACGTTCAGCACGCTGCGGTAGGCACGGTCGGCGTCCTTCAGCCGCGCCCAGCAGGCCGCGCGCCAGGCCATCGACCAGCCGTAGCTGCGCATTCCGCGCGCTTCCAGCGCCTTGCGCGCAGCGGCCAGAAGTTCCAGCGGCGCGGTGTCGGCGGCGATGCGGTCGCCGGGAAACAGGCCGACCAGATGCGACAGGTGGCGGTGCTCCTTTTCGCCGCGCACGTCGGGTGACATCCATTCCTGCAGCTCGCCGCTGTGCGGATGGATCTCCGGCAGGTACAGGCGCTGGCGCAGGTCGCGCACGGTCGCGGCGAAGTCGGCGTCCACGCCGAGCACGGCGGCGGCCTCCTCGAAATCGGCAAACAGCTGCCAGACCAGCTCCTGCGCATAGCTGATGCCGCGGGCATCGTCGGGGCCGTGCTCGGGCGACCAGTCGGCGTCGTCGATCAGCACCTGCCGCGTTTGTCCTTGTGCGTCGGTCACCGTGATGTCGAGCAGGCGCGCCTGCCAGAATTCGCAGGCGCCTTTCAGCAGCGGGTGGATCTTCGCCAGATAGGCGCGGTCGAGGGTGTAGCGGTAGTGGTCGAACAGCGAGCCGCACAGCCAGGCATTGCCGGCCGGGTGCCACCACCAGCCGCCGCCGCCGTGGATGTTGTGCGACATCGACGTGGTCCAGCCGGCGAGCTTGCCGCTGCTGTTGCGGAAGCGGTTGCGCGGATGGTTGAACAGGCGCCGGGTGGCGTCGGTCCAGGCGGGCAGCTGGGCGATGCAGTAGTTGGCCAGCGCATCGAAGCAGGGCGACAGCCCGAGGCGGTCGGGCAGCCAGTAGTTCATCTGCAGATTGACGTCGGTGTGGTAGTCGGCGTGCCAGGGTGGCGCGTTGTCGACCAGCCACGGCCCCTGCAGATTGATCGGCAGGCTGTCGCGCGAGCCGGACAGCATCAGGTAGCGGCCGAACTGCAGATAGGCCGCCTCCAGCTCGGGGTCGGGCGGCGCATCGGGCTGCGCGCGCGCGGCCAGCCGCTGCGGGGTGTGCATTGCGCGCTGCGCGGCGCTGGACGCGCCGAGATCCAGCGTGGTGGCCTCGAACTGCGGGCGCCAGTCGGCCAGATGTTCGGCCAGCAGCGATTCTGCGCCATGCCGCAGGGCGGCGGCGGCCTTGTCCCGCGCCAGCGCCAGCGGTTCCAGCGCGGGGTCGCGATAGCCGCGCGCGAAGTCGTCGGCGTAGTTGGTGCCGCCGCTGAAGACGAGCAGCACTTCGCTGCAATCGCTGAAGTGGACGCGATCGCCATCGACCCGCACCTGCCCGTCGCGCGCGGCCACCTGCGCCAGGCAGGCATAGCGCAGGCCATTGGCGAAGCTGCCGGTGAAGTTGGCCGCTGCGTCCGTCGCGACGGTCACCTCGCCGTGGGTGCCGGCCAGCGCCACGCTGCCGCTGTAGCGGCCGCCACCGGACTGGCTGAGGTGGACGACGATCAGATCGTCGGGGTGGCTGGCGTAGACCTCGCGCCGGTAGACGACGCCATCGAGCCGGTAGCGGGTGCTGGCCAAGCCGTTGCTCAGATCCAGCTCACGCCGATAGTCCTGCACCCGCGCCATGGCATGCGCCGGGATCTCGATGCTGGCGCGTGCCAGCAGCTGCGCGGCGCCGAAGTCGGAGCCGCGCTCGTCGTAGGGGCGCTGGCCGTCGCGCAGGACGGTGTCATTGATGCCGCCGGTCCACAGGCTGACGTCGGCGATGTACAGCAGCTCGCGCGCCGGATCGCCGCCGACCAGCGCGCCGATGCGGCCGTTGCCGACCGGCAGGCCCTGCTGCAGCAGGGCCGCTTCGCTGGCGGGTGTGGCGAAGCGCAGGGTGATCGCCTGCATCGGCGGCACCCGCGTGCCGGCGCGGCGCGGGGTTGCCCCGGCACGCGCCGCAAACACAGGCAGCCCGCCCAGCGCGAGCAGTGTGCCGGCCAGTGCGCCGGTCTTGAGCAGCGTGCGCCGCGAGAGATCCGGGGATCCCGAGGATGTTTTCATGTTTGCGCCTCGACCGTTTTACCCGTCGCACCCGTGGCCCGCCTCGACAGTGGGGTCACAGCTTGCGGATGCGGTAGATGACCGTGGCGTGCGGGGCGAGCTGCTCGTCGAGGCTGCCGTCGCCTTCGCGCTCGGCGTGCTGCCACAGGTCGCGCAGCAGATAGCGCGCGCCGGCCTGCAGGCCGAGCTCGGCGGCCTCCACCCGGACCTGGCGCGCGCGCCGGCCTTCGTTGAACGCGGCGACCGCGATGCTGCCGTCCTGCAGCGGCTTGACCAGCACGTGCACGCCGTCCTGGTAGCGGATGCGCTTGGCCTGCACGCCCAGCGGGTCCTGATTGACCGCGATCACTTCCTTGTTGAGCAGGATTTCCAGATCTTCCGGCTTGATCGTGCGCAGGTCGGTGCCGATCAGCAGCGGCGCGGCCATGATCGCCCACAGGCTGAAGTGGCTGCGGTATTCGACATGGGTCATGCCGCCATTGCCGACCTGCAGCATGTCCGGGTCGTTCCAGTGGCCGGGGCGGGCGTACTGGTCCAGCACCACGTTCTGCCGGAACAGCTTCAGCATCGACTTGTAGTTGTCGAAGATGTCATAGGTGGTGCGCCAGCTGGTGGCATGAACCGGGGCCTCGCCGGCCCACAGCCACGGCTTGTTCTCACCCCATTCGCAGACGCTGAGCAGCATCGGCCGGCCGGTGGCGCGCAGGGCCAGGGCCATGTCGATGTAGCGCTTCTTCGCGTCCAGCCCCTTGTTGTTGCAGTTGTCGTATTTGAGGTAATCCACGTCGACCGAGGCGTAGAACGCGGCGTCCTGTTGTTCGTGGCCGAGGCCGCCGGGGAAGCCGCGGTTTTCCTTCAGTGGCTCGCAGGTAGCGGTACCGGCGCTGGAATAGATGCCGAACAGCATGCCCTTGGAATGGATGTAGTCGGCCAGCGCCTTCATCCCCGACGGAAAGCGGATCGGGTTGGCGAACAGGTTGCCCTCGGCGTCGCGCTGCCAGTTGGCCCAGCAGTCATCGACGTTGACGTAGCGGTAGCCGGCGTCGCGCAGGCCCAGCTCGACCATGCGGTCGACGATGCCGCGGATCATCTCCTCGTTGAACTCCTCGCGGCAGTGGGTGGAGTTCCAGTTGTTGAA
>CAUJJG010000188.1 GCA_963205445.1 Pseudomonadota bacterium | reverse complement strand
AAATTCACGGCAGCGCCACCAGGATTGCCCAGGAAATACGCAAATGCATCTTCGAAGAGACCGGCCTGACCGCTTCGGCCGGGATCGCGCCCAATAAGTTCCTGGCCAAGATCGCCAGCGACTGGAACAAGCCAAACGGCCAGTTCGTGGTCAAACCCGCGATGGTCGATGCCTTTGTCGCGGCGCTCGCAGTCGGCAAGATCCCCGGCGTCGGCAAGGTGATGGAAGCCAAATTGGCCGAACTCGGCATCACTTGCTGCGCCGAACTGCGTACGGCTGGCCTGGCGGCACTCGAAGCCCGCTTCGGCCGCTGGGGCCGCCGCCTGCACGAGCTGTCGTTGGGTATCGACATGCGCAGCGTCCAGCCCGAGCGCCCTACCCTGCAGGTTTCTGCCGAAGACACCTTTGCGCACGACCTGCCACTGGACGCCCTGGCACCGCATATTCGACGCCTCGCGGGAAAAGCCTGGGCCGGCTATTTGCGTGAACGGCAACAGCATCCGGAGCGGATCGCACGTACGGTCGTCCTGAAGCTGAAAACCGCGGAGTTCCGCACGCTTACCCGCAGCCTCACCCCACCCGAGCCCCCGACATCGGAACAAGCATTTGCCGATATCGCCTGCGCGTTGCGTGAACGCGTCAACCTTCCGGATAGAACCCGCTATCGGCTGGTTGGGGCCGGGCTGGCAGGGTTTTCCGAACCCGATGGCCACCCATCGCAGGACGATCTTTTCGAAGCGTTGCCCACATTTCAAGACCACTGAACATTCACTCAGCCCCACTCGGCTAGGCTGCGCACATGCCTGTGACTTCGCATCGCCCCCGTACACGCCCCCTTGATGCATCGGCGGGCGAACTGCGGGGCGCGAATCAGCTGGTGACCGAGGCGATTACCGGCACCACGACGCTGGTGGAAGCCGTGCATGCAAGCATCCTCGGCTGGCCACGACGACTTCTGGGCCTTGCGCCAACAGCTTCGACCAACGGAATTCCTGGCTTGGCCTATGCAAGCGTTCGCGGCATCGCGCGGATGACCGGCAGCGCTATCGACCAGCTCCTGCAACGCCTGCCGGACACGCTCGCCAGCTCAGCGTCCATCCCGCAGCGCGAAGCGCTGTTGGCTGTGCTCAATGGCGTCCTCGGCGACCATTTGGCTGCCACCGGCAATCCGCTGGCAATCACACCCTGCCTGCGCAGGAACGGACAGGCCCTGCCCCTGCAACGGGACGCGCTGGCCTCCGATGTGCAAGACGCACGGCCACGCCTGCTGGTGATGGTCCACGGCCTGTGCATGAACGACCTGCAATGGCGGCACGGCGGCCATCATCATGGCGTTGCGTTGGCCGATGCACTGAACTGCAGCTTGGTACACCTGTTCTACAACAGTGGCCTCCCCATCGCCGAGAACGGCAGACACCTGTCGGATTTGCTGCAAAGGCTGACGGAAGCCTGGCCGGTCCCGCCCGAACGCATGGCGATCATTGGCCACAGCATGGGGGGATTGGTGGCACGTGCGGCAATCGCCTCCGCGCAAGCCGACGGCAGCCGCTGGTTGCAGTACCTCGACCAGCTGGTCACTCTGGGCACACCACACCTCGGAGCACCGTTGGAGCGTGCCGGCAACCTGCTGCAGGCCCTGCTTGGCAGCACCCCCCACAGCGCACCGTTCGTGGCCCTCAGCGGGCTTCGCAGTGCCGGCATCCAGGATCTCCGACAGGGCCTGCCGATGCCAAGGACGCCCTTTCCACACCACGTGCAGGCCTATGCGGTCGCTGCCTCCACGCAGGTTGCCCCCACGACCCACTCGCCACGTCGCGTCCGCGGCGACGGGCTGGTACCAGTCGCCAGTGCCTTTGGCGCGCATCGCTCACCCCGGCTGGGCCTGAACCTGCCGCCGTCGCATCGACTGTTGGTGCACGACACAGGACATATCGGCCTGCTTGGCAGTGCCCAAGTGCATGCCCAGTTGCGCGCCTGGTTGGCCTGATTCTCGAAGCACGACATCGGGGTTCGCATCCGGGCCGGCATCGCATACGCTTGCGCGATGCCACAGACCGCCATCGCTCCCGGCCTCAGCCGCGCTCAAATCAAGACCCTCACCCTCGCCTCGCTCGGCGGTGCACTGGAGTTTTACGACTTCGTGATCTTCGTGTTCTTCGCGACCACGATGGGCGCGCTGTTCTTTCCGGCCGACATGCCCGAATGGTTGAAGCTGGTGCAGACCTTCGGCATCTTCGCCGCCGGCTATCTGGCGCGGCCGCTGGGCGGAGTGCTGATGGCGCACTTCGGCGACCTCTCCGGGCGCAAGCGGATGTTCATGCTCAGCATCCTCTTGATGGCCATCCCCACCCTGCTGATGGGCCTGCTGCCAACCTATGCGCAGATCGGCGTGGCCGCGCCGCTGTTGCTGCTTCTGCTGCGCATCGCGCAGGGCGCGGCGATCGGCGGCGAGGCGCCGGGGGCCTGGGTCTTCGTCAGCGAACACGTCTCCCCGCGCCACCGCAACCTGGCCTGCGGCGCGCTCTCGCTGGGCCTGCTGGCCGGCATCCTGCTGGGCTCGCTGGTGGCGCGCGCGGTCAACGCCACCCTCAGCGAAGCCGAGTTGCTGGCCTGGGGCTGGCGCCTCCCGTTCCTGCTTGGCGGCGGCTTCGGCCTGCTGGCCCTGTACCTGCGCCGGCAGCTGCACGAAACCCCGGTCTTCGCCGAATTGAAGCAGCGCCGCGCGCTGGCCAGCGAGGTGCCGCTGAAGACGGTGCTGCGCGACCACCCGCGCGCGGTGCTGATCGGCATGGGGCTGACCTGGCTGCTGACCGCCGCGGTGGTGGTCATCATCCTGATGATGCCGACCTTCCTGCAGGGCATGGGGGTCAGCCGCGACGCCGCGCTGGCCGGCAACGCGCTGGCGGTACTGGCGGCGATGGCAGCCAACCTTGTCGCCGGCGCGCTGGCCGACCGCTTTGGTGCGGGCAAAGCGCTGGCGCTGTGGAGCGCACTGATGGGCGTGGTGTTTTTCTGGTTCTATCGCGAAGCGCAGGCCGGCGCGTATTCGCAGTGGCATTACGCGCTGGCCGGCAGCGTGGTGGGCCTGACTGCGATGGTGCCGGCGATCGCGCTGTCGGGCTTCCCGCCGCAGGTGCGCTTCTCCGGGCTGTCGTTTTCCTACAACCTGGCCTACGCCATCGCAGGCGGCCTGACCCCGGTGCTGCTGAGCCTGTCGATGAAGGACAACCCGGCCGCGCCCTGGCAGTACCTCGCCGCGATGTCGGTGCTGGGGGTGGCACTGGGG
>CAUJJG010000187.1 GCA_963205445.1 Pseudomonadota bacterium | reverse complement strand
GGCCTGCTCGAACGCCGCACGAAGCGATGGGTCGCGCGCCAGCATCAGCCGGGCCTGCTCTTCCGCAACATAGCCTTCCATGTACTCCTTGCGCTCGAAGCTGTTGTTGAAGCCTCCCCAAGCGGCCATCGAGTCGGGGGCCTGGGGTTCCAGCAGATGCATCAGCAAACGCGCCTTCGGCTGGTCGATCGGCACGAACAGCGCGCCGGCCCCCAGAGCGACCGTTGTCGGTGCCCATGACCCTGTCAGGGTTGCCCGCTGGTGGCCTTCGACCGGGGCGGGCGAGAACTGCACATGATCGGCCGTGAACACCTCCGCCTCGATGCCTTGCAGCGGCTGGGCCAACAGACGATGCGTGATGCCGTGCAGGGTCAGGCGTGCGGCCACCTCTTCCGCGTACTCGGCCGGGACCAAATAGCCGGCCTGTGGGGCGGTGACTTGAAGGTCGGGCACGATGGTGTCGCGCAGGGGCAACATCCAGCGCTGCGGCGTGCGCTCGTCATAGCGCGTCATGGTGCCGCCGCTGATCTCCGACGGGGTGCGCGTATAGGCATAGCCGAGAAACTCGATGATGCGTTTTTCTTCGGTTGTCTTCCAGGTCAGCGGTATCTGCTGCCCCCCCAGCATGCGGGCACGGGCGTCGGCCGCGTTTGCCAGCTCGCGCCATGCCGGGCCATGTTCGGCCACCAGCTCCAACGCATCGAGAATCGCGTGCCAGGTGGCCCGCACCCGCTCCGGGTAAGTACGCCAGGAATGGGTTTCGACCAGCATCACGAAACGGTTGCGCAGCGGAAAATAACCGCTGGAAAAGCGTGGGGTGTAACCGGATTCGATGAAGCCGGAGCTGGGGTCGTCGTAACGGGCGAAACTGGGATAGAAATCGACGGGCAGGGAACCCTGGGATTTCAAACGCTGGATGATGCCGTCGCGGAGCTGCTTGCCTGCGGTTCGCAGCGCCGCATCCCCGGTGTTGACCGGCTCCCCGGTGATGGAGATGTCATGCCGGAATTTGGCGCCATCGGTGACATGCAGGTCCAGCGTCACCAACGGATCCCATTGTTCGATCAGACCCAGCATGGCCTGCATTTCCGGCGAATCGGCCTTCACGTAGTCGCGATTGAGGTTGTAGCGCTGGGCGGTGACGCGAAAGCCCATTTCTTCGGGGCCGCGCTGGTTGGGGCGGTTCCAGGCCTTGAAGTTCTCGTGGCCGTCCACGTTGAACACGGGGACGAACAGCAGCACGGCCTTGTCCAGCAGCCCCTTGCCGGCTTTGCCACGCAGGAGATCACGCAGCAGCGCGAAGCCGGCGTCCTTGCCGTCGATTTCGCCGGCGTGGATGCCGCCCTGGGACAGCAGTACCTGCAGGCCTTGCTCGCGAGCTGCCTCTGCGGTCAATGCGCCTGCCGTGGAGACCGCCAGGGCTTTCATCGGCCGCCCCTGCGGCGTCGTGCCGAAATCAAAGCAGCGAACTGCTTTCGGGTAGGCCTGCTGATAGGCCTCGCACAGCGCCATCACTTCATCGTACTTCCCGGTCTTCAGATAACCGCTGCGGTCCGCCAAGGTTGACAGATCCGGCTTGGCGGCCAGGGCGGGCGCGGTGACAAGAACGAGGCACAGGGCAAGGAGGCGGCGCATGGGCGGGTTCCGGGAGGGGCAGGCCATCGTACCGGCCGCGTGGCCGTGGATTGCCTGCCGGAAGTCATCACGGTGGCCGTGCCCATGCGATGATCGCGAGGTCGTTTGATTGGAGTGCCTGCAAATGTCCCATGTGCTGTATTACTCCCCCGGTTCGGCCAGCTTTCTGGTGCACTGGCTGCTGCTTGAACTGGAGGTGCCGCACACGTTGCGGCTGGTCGATCTGGCCGCGCGTGCACAGAAGACACCGGAGTACTTGGCGCTCAATCCCAATGGCGTGGTGCCGACCCTGGTGGTGGAAGGCAAGCCGCAACACGAAGCGGCGGCATTGGCCTTGTGGCTGGCGGACAACCATCCAGAAGCCGGGCTTGCCCCGGCGATGGATGACCCGCAGCGGGTGGACCTCCTGCAGTGGATGTTTGATCTGGCCAATGAGGTGCAGCCCTTGCTGCGGCAATGGTGGTATCCGGCCGAGGTGGCAGGCGAGGCGCATGCCGAGGCCGTGCGCACGCAGTGCACCCAGCGCCTGCAGGCGCATTGGCAGCGAATTGCCGATCACCTGTCCGCGAATGGGCCTTGCCTGCTGGGTGAGCGCCCCTGCGTGGCGGATTTTTATCTGGTGATGTTGATGCGCTGGGCGCGCAATACAGCATCGCCGGCCACGGCGTTCCAACCCTTGGCGGCATTGGCGCAAACGCTGAAAGCGCGTCCCAGTTTTGCGACGCTCTATGCGCGTGAAGGGCTGACGGAATGGGCCTGAGCGCGCGGGCAGGCGACGGTATCGGTTAGGCTTGTCGCTTCCTTGCGCACGAGACCCGCATGAGCCAGACGACGACGGCCCAGACCGCCCGCCTGCCCCGGCAGATCCCTTTCATCATCGGCAACGAGGCCTGCGAGCGCTTCAGCTTCTACGGGATGCGCAACATCCTGGTGCAGTTCCTGGTGTCGAGCGTGATCCTGGCCTACGTGCCCGAGGCCGAGCGCCAGGGCGTGGCCAAGGACGTCTTCCACAGCTTCGTGATCGGGGTGTACTTCTTCCCGTTGCTGGGCGGCTGGCTGTCCGACCGCTACTTCGGCAAGTACAACACGGTGCTGTGGTTCTCGCTGATCTACTGCGCCGGCCACGCCTGTCTGGCGCTGTTCGAGAACAGCCGCAGCGGTTTCTATACCGGCCTGTTCCTGATCGCGCTGGGCAGTGGCGGGATCAAGCCGCTGGTGGTCAGCTTCTGCGGTGACCAGTTCACTACCGCCAACAAGCATCTGGCCAAGATCGTCTTCGACGGTTTCTACTGGACGATCAATTTCGGCAGCTTCTTCGCCTCGCTGCTGATGCCGCTGTTCCTGCGCAACTTCGGGCCGTCGGTGGCCTTCGGTATTCCCGGCGTGTTGATGTTCATCGCCACCTTCATCTTCTGGCTGGGGCGCAAGCAGTACGTGCGGGTGCCGCCGACCCACGGCGAGGATCCGCATTCCTTCTTCAACGTCGCCCGCAGCGCGCTGCTGGCGGCTAGGCCTGGGCAGGGCCGGCCGGGATTGCTGGTGGCCGGGTTCGGCGCGCTGCTTGCCGTCGCGATGCTGGCCTGCTGGGCGCTGGAAGCGTGGGCGGGCGTGGCGCTGGGGTTCTGGCCGGATGACTTCCACTTCGTCATCACCGCCTGCCTGGCGCTGGGCGCGCTGATCGC
>CAUJJG010000186.1 GCA_963205445.1 Pseudomonadota bacterium | reverse complement strand
GGCCGGCCACGACCTCGGGCGGGTAGTCGCTGTCGCTGTCCACGCCCACCAGCAGCTGCGCGCAGCCCAGCGCGCAGACGATCTCGGTATTCGAGCAGGTGTGCGAGAAGACGCGCATTACCTTGCAAACACCAGCTTGCCGGACTCCACCCCAACCTGGATCACGTCGCCGCTGCCGAACCTGCCGGCGAGGATATCCTGCGCCAGCGGGTTCTCCAGCTGCTGCTGGATCGCGCGCTTGAGCGGACGTGCGCCATACACCGGATCGAAGCCGACGTTGCCCAGCAGGTCGAACGCGGCGTCAGACACCTCCAGCTTCATCCCGCGCTCGGCCAAGCGTTTTTCCAGCCCGCGCAGCTGGATCCGTGCGATCGCCTTGATCTGCGCCTTGTCCAGCGGGTGGAAGACCACGATGTCGTCGAGCCGGTTGATGAACTCGGGGCGGAAATGTGCTTGCACCACGCCGAGTACTGCTGCCTTCATCTGCAGATAGGCTTCGGCGCTGTCGTCGCCGGCCAGCTCCTGAATCTGGTGGCTGCCCAGATTGCTGGTCATCACGATAACCGTGTTGCGGAAATCCACCGTGCGGCCCTGACCGTCGGTCAGGCGGCCGTCGTCGAGCACCTGCAGCAGGATGTTGAACACGTCCGGGTGGGCCTTTTCCACCTCGTCCAGCAGGATCACGCTGTACGGGCGGCGGCGCACCGCCTCGGTCAGGTAGCCACCTTCCTCGTAGCCGACATAGCCCGGAGGCGCGCCGACCAGCCGACTGACCGCGTGCTTCTCCATGAATTCGCTCATGTCGATGCGCACCATCGCATCCGACGAATCGAACAGGAATTCGGCCAGCGCCTTGCACAGCTCGGTCTTGCCGACGCCGGTGGGACCGAGGAACAGGAACGAGCCGGACGGGCGGTTGGGATCGGACAGCCCCGCGCGCGAGCGCCGCACCGCGTCCGACACCACCTTGATCGCCTCTTCCTGGCCGACCACGCGGGCGTGCAGCTGCGCCTCCATCTGCAGCAGCTTCTCGCGCTCGCCTTCCAGCATCTTGCTGACCGGAATCCCGGTCCAGCGTGCCACCACCTGCGCGATTTCATCGGCGGTCACCTTGTCCTGCAACAGGGTGAAGCCCTTGGTTTCCGCTTCCTGCGCGGCAGCAAGTTGCTTCTCCAACGCGGGGATGCGGCCGTACTGGATTTCGCTCATGGCGGCAAAGTCCTGCTTGCGCTGGGCGGCTTCCAGTTCTAGGCGCGCGGCCTCGATCTGCTCCTTGATCTTCGTTGCGCCTTGCAAGGTCGCCTTCTCGGCCTTCCACACTTCTTCCAGATCGGAGTATTCGCGCTCAAGCACGGTAATTTCCGCCTCCAGATCGGCAAGGCGCTGTTTTGATTCGGCGTCCTTCTCTTTTTTCAGCGCTTCACGCTGGATCTTGAGCTGGATCAGCCGGCGCTCCTTGCGGTCCATCTCCTCCGGCTTGGAGTCGATTTCCATGCGGATGCGGCTGGCCGCTTCGTCCATCAGGTCGATGGCCTTGTCCGGCAGCTGGCGGTCGGCGATGTAGCGATTGGACAGCGTGGCGGCGGCGACGATGGCAGGATCGGTGATCTCCACGCCGTGGTGCACCGCGTAGCGCTCCTTCAGCCCGCGCAAAATGGCAATCGTGTCTTCCACCGTCGGCTCGCCGACGAACACCTTCTGGAAGCGGCGCTCCAGCGCGGCGTCCTTCTCCACGTATTTGCGGTATTCGTCCAGCGTGGTGGCGCCGATGCAGTGCAGCTCACCGCGCGCCAGCGCCGGTTTGAGCATATTGCCGGCATCCATCGAACCTTCGGCCTTGCCGGCGCCGACCATGGTGTGCAGCTCGTCGATGAACAGGATGATCTGGCCCTCGTTCTTGGCCAGGTCGTTAAGCACGGCCTTGAGCCGCTCCTCGAACTCGCCGCGAAACTTGGCACCGGCGATCAGCGCACCCATGTCGAGCGACAGCAGGCGCTTGCCGCGCAGGCCTTCGGGCACCTCATTGTTGACGATGCGCTGGGCCAGCCCTTCGACGATGGCGGTCTTGCCCACGCCCGGCTCGCCGATCAGCACCGGGTTGTTCTTGCTGCGCCGCTGCAGCACCTGGATGGTGCGGCGGATTTCCTCGTCGCGGCCGACCACCGGGTCGAGCTTGCCGGACTCGGCGCGGGCGGTCAGGTCGATGGTGTATTTCTCCAGCGCCTGCCGCGCCTCTTCGGCGTTCTCGTCGTTCACCTTCTCGCCGCCGCGCAGCTTGTCGATGGCCAGTTCGAGCTTGGCCTTGTTGCCGCCGGCCGCCTGCAGCGCCTTGCCCGCCGCGCCTCCGTCGTCGGCTGCCGCCAGCAGGAACAGCTCGCTGGCGATAAAGCCGTCGCCGCGCTGCTGCGCCAGCTTGTCGGTGACATTCAGCAGGCGGATCAGGTCGTTGCCGGCCTGCACGTTGCCGGCCTGTCCGGACACCTTGGGCAGCTTGTCCAGCGCCTCGGTGAGGCGCTCGCGCAGCAGCGGCACGTTGACCCCGGCCTGCGCCAGCAGCGGCCGGCTGCCGCCGCCCTGCTGGTCAAGCAGGGCCAGCAGCAGGTGCTCGGGCCCGATGAAATTGTGGTCGCGGCCCACCGCCAGCGACTGCGCGTCGGCAAGGGCCTGCTGGAAGCGGGAAGTGAGTTTTTCCATGCGCATATGCAACGCTCCGGAAGCAAAAACCGCATCGATGCGGCGATGCTATCCAGATGGTGGCGTGCGCACCTCATCTCAATGCCTCGCGAGACGGCGGCCGGACATCGTTCAGTGCGGCGCGATCCACGCCAGCGTGGCGATCCGCCCGCTTTGCCCGTCGCGGCGGTGGGAGAAAAACTTCCCCGGCTCGGAAATCGTGCAGCGATTACCTCCGAAGACCGCAGCAACGCCCGCATCCAGCAAGCACTGTCGCGCCAGCATCGGAAGATCCACCTTCCAGTGGCCGGGGCGGGTGGGCAGGAAGGCCAGATGGGCACGGCCGTCGCGGGTGGTGAATGCCTCGCGCACCTCCGCGCCGATCTCGTAGGCCGCAGGCCCGGCGGCCGGGCCCAGCCAGGCGACCAGTTGCGCAGCAGGCGTGCGCATTGCCGCCACCGTGGCCTCCAGCACCCCGGCGCAGAGCCCCCGCCAGCCGGCGTGGGCGGCAGCGACCTCGCTGCCATCCAAAGCGGCCAGCACCACCGGCAGGCAGTCAGCGGTGAGGATGGCCAGCACGGTCCCGGGCGTGGCCGTCACCGCGGCGTCTGCCTCGGGTTCGCCCAGTCCGGGCTCCATCGCAACCGTGACGCCGTGTACCTGACGCAGCCAGCGTGGCGGCGACGGCAGCGCCAGCGCGGCTTCCAGCGCACGGCGGTTGGCGGCTACGGCGGTCGGGTCATCGCCGCAGCGACTGCCGAGATTGAAATTGTCGAACGGCGGCAGCGAATCGCCCAAGCCATGACGGGTGGTGGTCAGTGCCCGCACCCCCGGCGGCGCCGGCCAGTCGGCGTCGATCCAGGCACTCATCGCCGGGCGCGCTCGGCTTCCGCATGCAGGGCCGCATCCTCGCGCAACGCCTGCAGCAATTGCTGCATGTCCGCAGGCAGCGGGGCCTCGCACCGTACCGGCTCGCCCGTGACCGGATGCGCGAACTCCAGCACCTCGGCATGCAAGGCCTGCCGTTTGAACCCGCGCAGGACGGCGATCAGCGCATCCGAAGCGCCTTTCGGAAGCCGCAGCGAACCGCCGTATAGCGGGTCACCGATGATCGGATGCTTCAGATGCGCCATGTGCACGCGGATCTGGTGCGTGCGGCCGGTTTCCAGCCGGCATTCCAGCGCGGTGTGCGCGCGGAATCGCTCGCGCAGACGGTAATGCGTCACCGCATCCTTGCCGTCTTCGCGCACCGCCATCCGCAGGCGATCACGCGGGTGACGGTCGATCGCGGCATTGGCCGTGCCACCGGACACCAGCGCGCCAACCACTACCGCCAAATACTGGCGATGTACCTGCCGTGCCGACAGTTGCTCCACCAGTGCGGTATGCGCCACCAGCGTGCGCGCCACCACCATTACCCCGCTGGTGTCCTTGTCGAGCCGATGGACGATGCCGGCACGCGGCAGCTTGTCCAAGTCCGGATCCTGGTGCAGCAGCGCGTTCACCAGCGTCCCGGCCGGGTTGCCCGCGCCCGGGTGCACCACCAGCCCGGCCGGCTTGTCGATGACGAACACGTGCTCGTCCTCGTACAGGATGTCCAGCGGGATATCCTCGGCGACTGCGTGGGTCTGCACCGCCTCGACGATGGTCAAAGCGATGATCTCGCCGCCCCGCACGGGGTCACGCGGGCGCGCCGACGCGCCATCCACGGATACATCTCCGGTTTTCACCCAGGCCGACAGCCGCGAGCGTGAGTATTCGGGGAACAGGTCTGCAAGCACCGCGTCCAGGCGGCGGCCGGCGCAGCTGTCCGGCACCCGTGCCGTGCGTTGTTCATTCTGGGTCATGATGGTTTTTGCCTGCCGCAATGGCATTCGGTCTTGATTCAAGCTGGGGACTGGTATTATCCAGCGTTCATGCCCCCGGCGCCCGTTCAATGCCCATGATCCAGCGTTCCGCCCTCCTGCGCCCCACCCTCGCGCTTGCACTCGTACTTGCCATCTCCGGCTGCTCCGGCATCAAGGGCATGTTCAAGGACAAGGACAAGAACGAAGGCGTGCCCGTCACTGAGCTGTACGACAAGGGGCATGGCTACATGGAGCATGGCCGCTGGTCCATGGCCAGCGAAACCTTCGGCCGCCTCGTCGCCCAGTATCCCTACGGCCCCTATACCGAGCAGGCGCTGATGGAGCAGGCGTATGCCCAATACAAGGCCGGCAAACACGAGGATGCGATCTCCACGATCGACCGCTTCATCCGCACCTACCCCACCCACCGCAATATCGCCTACCTGTACTACCTGCGCGGCCTGTCCAACATGGCCCGGAACACGGTATTCCTGGCGCGCGCCTTCAAGCTGGACACCAGCACCCGCGACCTGCAGGCACCGCAGCAGGCCTTCAGCGACTTCAATACCGTCATCACCCGCTACCCCAACAGCCGCTATACCGCCGACGCGCGCCAGCGGATGCTGTTCCTGCGCAACGAGTTCGCCCGCTTCGAGCTCAACATCGGGCTGTATTACCTCCGCCGCGGCGCGTGGGTCTCTGCCGTCGACCGCGCAACCTATCTGCTGGAAACCTTCCCGCAGAGCGAGTACCAGAACGACGCAGTGGCACTGCTGGGTGAGGCCTACACGCGCCTTGGAAATGCGACCTTGGCCGCCGACGCCAAGCGCGTCCTGCAGCAGAACGACGCCAACCATCCCTGGCTGCAAGGCCACTGGCCCAAGCGTCCCAGCGTGGTCAACAAGCTGAATCCGTTCAGCGCCGAAGCGCGCTGATATCCGCTTCAAGGCATCGACGGGAACCCGGCCATCGGGCTCCCGTCACCGGCCTCAGGCTTCGCGCCAGCCGCTGCTGACCGGGTAGCGCCGTTCGCGCCCGAACGCACGCCGGCTGACCTTCGGCCCCGGCGCAGCTTGATGCCGCTTCCATTCGCCGATGCGCACCAGACGCAGCACCTTGTCGACGGTCGCGGCATCGAAACCGGCCGCCACGATGTCCTCGCGTGACTGCTCATGGTCGATGTGACGGAGCAGGATCGCATCCAGCACGTCATACGGCGGCAACGAATCCTGGTCCTTCTGGTTTTCACGCAACTCGGCCGAGGGCGGACGGTCGATCACCGCCTGCGGGATGATCCGGTCCCCCACGGTATTGCGCCAACGCGCCAGCGCGAACACCTCCGTCTTGTAGAGGTCCTTGATCGGCGCATAGCCGCCGCACATGTCGCCATAGATGGTGGCGTAGCCCACCGCGTACTCGCTCTTGTTGCCGGTGGTCAGCAGCAGCCCGCCCAATTTGTTGGCCAGCGCCATCAGCAGACCGCCACGCACGCGGGATTGCAGGTTTTCCTCGGTGACATCGACCGCATGCCCGGCAAAGCTGTCCGCCAGCGCCTCCAGATAGCCTTGGAAGGGCTTCTCGATGGGCAGCGTCAGCAATTTCACCCCCATCGCATCACATTGTTCCTGCGCCAGATCGTTGGACAGATCGGCCGTGTAGCGTGAGGGCAACCGCACTGCCGTCACGTTCTCCGCACCCAGCGCATCGGCCGCGATGGCCAACACCAACGCCGAATCGATGCCACCGGACAGCCCCAGCCAAACCTTCTGGAACCCGTTCTTGCGACAGTAATCGCGGGTACCGCGCACCACCGCGCGCCAAGCCAGCGCGTCTCGGCTTTCGTCGCCGTCCACCGTCCATTGCAGTGCAGCAAACCGACGCGCCTCCGGGTCGTACTCCACCACCAGCCATTGCTCATCAAACGCCAGCGCCGCCGGGTGCACCGTGCCGTCGCCATCGGCCACCACCGAGGCCCCATCGAACACCAGCGCATCCTGCCCGCCCACCAGGTTGAGGTAGACGATGCCGGCACCGGTTTCACGGACGCGCTGCACCAGCAGGGCGTCCCGCTCGGCATGCTTGTCGTGCTCGAACGGCGAGGCATTGGGCACCAGCACCAGCTGGGCACCAGCGGCAACCGTCGAGGCCACCGGCTCGGCAAACCACAGGTCCTCGCAGATCACCAGCCCAAGCTTGACCCCGTTGACCTCGAACACGCAGTCCTCGCGGTCGGGGTCGACATCGAACCATCGGCGCTCATCGAAGACCGCGTAGTTGGGCAGCTCGCGCTTGCGGTAGGTGGTTTCGATGCCGCCATCGCGCAGCACGCTGGCGGCGTTGTACACCACGCTGCCCGCGGCCTGAGGCCAGCCGACCACGGCGACGATGCCGTGCGTCGCGCGCGCCAGTGCCGCCATCGCCTCCTCGCAGGCGCGCAGAAAGGCCGGCCGCAGCAGCAGGTCTTCCGGTGGATAGCCCGACAGCGCCAGCTCGGGGAAGAGCACCACGTCGGCACCGTATTCGTCACGCGCGAAGGCAATCATTTCGGCGATGCGGCGCGTATTGCCGGCAACATCACCAACCGGGAAATCGAACTGCGCCATCGCGATGCGAAGAGGGGGGGTCATGGATGCGGGTCCAAGGTCAGCAAATCATCCCCATCATGATCGCATTGCCGGCCTGCATTTGCCCGCGCCCGCCATGGCACGCCGCGCATTCGGTAAAATGCGGCCTCCCTCCCCCCTCACTTTTCGCCGCGCCCACTCGGGTGCGGCACGCACGTCGGAGCAGCACACATGGGTCTGGACCTCGTCCCCACCGGCAAGAACCCGCCGGAAGAAATCAACGTCATCATCGAAATCCCGAAAGACGCCGAACCAGTCAAGTACGAAGTCGACAAAGCTTCTGGCGCGATCTTCGTCGATCGCATCCTGTCCACCCCGATGCGCTACCCCTGCAACTACGGCTACGTGCCTTACACCGTTTGTGGTGATGGCGATCCGGCCGACGTGCTGGTGATCCTGCCGCTGCCGCTGGTGCCGGGCTCGGTGATCCGCTGCCGCCCGGTCGGCGTGCTGAAGATGAGCGACGAAGCCGGCGGCGACGAGAAGCTGTTGGCCGTGCCCGTGGACAAGGTGTTCAGCGGCTATGCCCACATCAACGACATCGAGCAGGTCAGCAAGCACTGGCTGCAGCGCATCGGCCACTTCTTCGAGCACTACAAGGACTTGGAAGATGGCAAATGGGTGAAGCTGGACGGCTGGGGCGGTGCTGCCGAAGCCAAGCAGATCATTCTCGACGCGATCGCCCGCTACAACGAAAGCGAAGACAAGCCGAAGTTCTGAGGCAGCAAGCAGCATCAAGAAAAAACGCCGGCAATTGCCGGCGTTTTTGTGTGCGGCCAGCTCAAGAAAAGAGGAGATCTTTTCAGTTGCCCGGCGCTTCGCGCAGGATGCTCAAACCGATCAGCCGCGATACCACCGTGGCGATGTAGCCGACGCCGGCAAACTGTTCGAGCATGGTCAACACCTTCGCCGGCGCGGTCACGGGCAGGGTATCCCCCAAGCCGGTTGCCGACAGATTGCTGAAGCTGAAAAACAGCAAATCCAGCCATCGGCGCTGACGTTCCGGTTCGAAGCCCGTGAAGCTCCCCGGGTGCCAAGCCTGACAAGCGAAATAGGCATAGGCAAATCCCCAGGCCAGCAAGGTGAATGTCGCCCCGGCGGCAAACAGCTCGTCGGACGTCACCTCGTGATCCCGCAGCATATAGGCGATCAAGCCACCGGCCGCATAGAAATACAGCGCTGCTTCGAGCACCGCGGAATACGGCAGCAGCACCGTGTATCCAAACAACACCCCCAGCACGGTCAGCACCATCGCCGGGACCGCCAGTAGCCAACCGATCCAGTTCATCAGCGGGCTGCGCATCACCACCCACAAGGCCAGTGGTACCACCACCAGTGCTACCGCGCCAAACAACAAACGGCCACCGCTGCCATCGTCCATCAAGGGGTAG
The DNA here is from genome assembly GCA_963205445.1 of Pseudomonadota bacterium. Classification (GTDB taxonomy): domain Bacteria; phylum Pseudomonadota; class Gammaproteobacteria; order Xanthomonadales; family Xanthomonadaceae; genus Thermomonas. The sequence goes on along the minus strand of CAUJJG010000186.1, from coordinate 1,998 downwards.
ACGAGCAGGCTCATGAGTTGCGCCGCCAGCAAGGCAGCGGAGGGATGACGCTTGGCGAGCAATGTCCAGCGTCGTGGACGCCAGGCGATCAGCGCCATTACTTCTCCCCCGCCATCATCCGATCAAGGACCGGCGCGATGCGGATATTTCGCAAAGATCGCGCTGATGGTGCGATCAATCCCCGCCATCCGCTTCTCCGGCTTGTCGCGGCTTTCCAGCGGGGCGCTGGCCGATCCGGTCCAGATCATCCTGTTGCGCGTCCCATCCACCAGGTCCACCGTGAGTGTCCCTTCGCGATAGTTGCGCACCTGGGTCTCGTCGTACCAGATTGGCACGGCGACATAGCTCTTGTGCCGGTAACTGTAGAAATATTGGATGTCGGTGCGCGGCATGCTCCAGACCGCCGTCTTGTCTTCAACCAGCCCCTGGAAATTGACCAACAGGTCGGCCTCGCCCTCTACCTTGCGGTAACCCCGTGCTTCCATCTCCTTGCGCACGTCCTCACGGATGCGTTCGGAAATCCAGCTGGAGTACCCGGACTGCTCCATCGCCACCGGCTGATAGAAATTCCAGGTGCGGTATTGGCTGAAGCTTGCGGTGGGGTCGTGATCGGTGCGCACCCGCGGACCCGTGGCACACGCGGTAAGGGCCAAACTGGCGGCGACAAGCAGGGCCGCGCTGATTCGTCGAATGCTGCGGGTCATGGCCATCTCCTGACGGGGAATTGCCTGTGATGATCGCACTGGAAAGCATACGGCGGCTGAACGAATGGGCCCCCTTTCACGAAAATGCCCCGCAGTGCGGGGCATTTTCAAAACCGGTCCGTGCAGTGCCGACCGCTGTCAGTGCTTGAGGTTCTTGCGCAGGCGCTCCAGCGCCTGCAGCTGGGCGGTCACTTCCGCCAGACGCTGCTGCGCCTCGGCGATCTCCATCGCTTCGCCACGACGGGCAAGGATGCGTTCGGCTTCTTCCTTCGCCGCATGCACCGCGGCCTCGTCGATGTCGGTGGCGCGGATTGCGGTATCGGCCAGAACCGTCACCACCGTCGGCTGCACTTCAAGGATGCCACCGGAGATGGCGAAGTCCAGCTTTTCGCCACCGACGAGGGTGACCACCACCTTGCCCGGCTTCAGGCGGGTGATCAGCGGCGCGTGCTTGGGCGCGATGCCCAGCTCGCCCAACTCGCCAGTGGCCACGATCAACTCGGCCTCACCGTGGAAAATCTCGGCTTCGGCACTGACGATGTCGCAACGGATGGTGGATGCCATGTTCAGTCCTTAGGCCGCGAGCTTCTTGGCCTTCTCGGCCGCTTCTTCGATCGAACCGACCATGTAGAACGCCTGCTCCGGCAGGTGGTCGAAGTCGCCGTCGCAGATGCCCTTGAAGCCGCGGATGGTTTCCTTCAGCGGCACGTACTTGCCCGGCGAGCCGGTGAACACTTCGGCGACGTGGAACGGCTGACTGAAGAAGCGCTCGATCTTGCGCGCGCGGGCCACCGCCAGCTTGTCTTCTTCCGACAGTTCGTCCATGCCCAGGATCGCGATGATGTCCTTGAGCTCCTTGTACTTCTGGAGCGTGGACTGCACGCGGCGGGCGGTCTCGTAGTGCTCGTTGCCGATCACGTTCGGGTCGAGCTGGCGGCTGGTCGAATCCAGCGGATCGACCGCCGGGTAGATACCCAAGGATGCGATGTTGCGGCTCAGCACCACGGTCGCATCCAAGTGGGCGAAGGTGGTGGCCGGCGACGGGTCGGTCAAGTCGTCCGCGGGCACGTACACGGCCTGGATCGAGGTGATCGAACCGGTCTTGGTGGAGGTGATGCGCTCCTGCAGCACGCCCATTTCCTCGGCCAACGTGGGCTGGTAGCCCACCGCCGACGGCATGCGGCCCAGCAGCGCCGACACTTCGGTACCGGCCAGGGTGTAGCGGTAGATGTTGTCCACGAACAGCAGCACGTCGCGGCCTTCGTCGCGGAAGTACTCGGCCATGGTCAGGCCG
>CAUJJG010000185.1 GCA_963205445.1 Pseudomonadota bacterium | reverse complement strand
GGCGTCGTCCATCTGCATCTGGGTGATGGCGCGCGCGGCCTCGATCTGGTGCGCCGCGCGCTGGAGATCAGCGAATTGCCGCCGCGTGTATTCCAGCCCACCCATGTCAATCGCAAAAAGGCGCTGTTCGCCGAAGCTCTGGAGCTCGCCAGGCGTGGCTGCCATATCGATATCACTGCCTTCCCGGTGGAGGAGGGCGAGGACGCCTGGCCCGCCGATGAGGCGTTGATCCGCTATCTGGACAGCGGCGCGCCGCCGCAGCGGGTCAGCATCAGCTCCGATGCCGGTGGCTGCCTGCCCTGTTTCGATGGCGAGGGCCGGGTGTGCGGCATGGACGTGGGGCATGCCGGTTCGCTGCTGGACACGCTGAACGCCTTGCTGGCACGCGGCCTGCCGCTGGAACATGCGCTGCCGGCCTTCACCTGCAATCCGGCAGCCCTGTTGCGGCTGCCCCGGAAGGGGCGCGTCGTCGTGGGGGCGGACGCGGATCTGGTTGCGCTGAACGCAATCGGTGGCGTCGATCACGTTTGGCTGCGCGGGGTGCCGCATGTGCAGGCGGGGCAGGCCGTGCGTCGTGGTATGTTCGAGCGCTGATTGCATTTCAGTACAGGGGACGTTGCAGCACATGTGTCCAAGCAAGGTTGCCGAGGGTGAAACCCGCGGCTGGATCGTTCCCATTGGCGGAGCGGAAGACAAGGAAGCCAATCCCAAAGTGCTCGCACGGTTCGTGGACCTGTGCGGCGGGCGCGATGCGCGCATCGTGGTCATCCCCACCGCGAGCCGGCTGACCGAGACCGGGGCGCAGTACCAGCGACTGCTTCCGGAGCTTGGGGCGGCCCGCGTGGACGTGCTCGATTTCGACACCCGCCGTGATGCCCACGAGCAGAACCGGCTCGACATCATCGAGCAGGCCAGCGGCATCTTCTTCACCGGCGGCAACCAGTTGCGCCTGTCCACCCTGCTGGGCGGTACGCCGGTGGCCAAGTTGATTCGCATCCTGAGCGCGCGCGGCATCACCGTGGGTGGCACCAGTGCCGGCGCCAGCATCCTGTCCGAACACATGATCGCCTTCGGCAGCGAAGGGGCTTCGCCGCGTGCCAGCAGCGTGCGCCTGTGCCCGGGCCTGGGGCTGACCAATCGCTTCATCATCGACCAGCATTTCCGCCAGCGCGATCGCCTTGGTCGTCTTACCGCGGCACTGGCCTACAACCCGTTCGCGGTTGGCATCGGCCTGGACGAGGACACCGCCGCCTTCATCGCGCCGGACAACACCGTGGAGGTGGAAGGCAGCGGGGCCATCACCGTTGTCGACGCCAGCTCCATGAGCTTTTCCTCGATGTCGGAAGTCGGCCAGAACGATGCGGTTTGCATGCTGGGCTTGACCGTCCACGTGCTGACCGCCGGGGCCACCTTCAATCTGCACACGCGGCAGGCGGCGGCAGGTCGGCTGGCGCACAGGAAAGACTGATACCACCATCCATTCAACGAGCGGAGGGCTCGATGCGGATCCTCAATCGCAACGTCTACGTGGGGCCTTCGCAGTACGCGAAATTCCCGGTCATCCGCCTCGAACTGGACCTCGGTGCACTGGAGCAATGGCCCACCGCCAGGCTGGGGGATGCTTTCATCGACGGCCTGCTGCAGGCGCTGCCGGGGCTGGCCGAACATGGCTGCTCGTATCGGGAGCCGGGTGGGTTCGTTCGCCGCCTGCGTGAAGGCGAAGGCACCTGGCTGGGGCATGTGCTGGAACACGTGGCCATCGAGCTGCAGAACATCGCCGGCGAGGATGTCACCTTCGGCAAGACCCGCAGCATCTCCGATGACCGTCCCGGCGTGTACTCGGTGGTGTACGAGTACGCCCAGCGGGAGGAGGGCATCGCGGCCGGCGAACTGGCACTCAAGCTGCTGGATTCACTCCTGCCCGAAGCGTTGCAGACGGCCGTGGATCCGGCATGGAACTGGGAGGAGGAGCGCGATGGCTTCATCCGTTACGCGCAGCGGCGCGCCCTGGGCCCGTCCACGGCATCACTGGTGCGTGCAGCGGTGGAGCGCGGGATCCCGTGGTTGCGGCTGAATGACCAGTCACTGGTGCAGCTGGGTTACGGGAAATATCAGCAGCGGATCCAGGCCACGGTGACCGGGCGCACCCCGCACATCGCCGTCGAACTGGCGGGAGACAAGGAGGAAACCAACAAGATCCTCGCTTCGTTGGGCCTGCCGGTGCCGCGCCAGGAGCTGGTGCAGAACGCCGATGCGGCTTGGCGTGCTGCGCGCCGTCTTGGCGGGCCGGTGGTGCTCAAGCCCTACAACGGCAACCACGGCCGCGGCATCACCATCAACATCACCGAGGAAGCGGACGTGCGTGCCGCGTTCGAGGCGGCGCGCGAGCATTCGCGCTCGGTGATCGTCGAGACCTACCTGTCCGGTGACGATCACCGCTTGCTGGTGGTCAATGGCGAACTGGTTGCAGCCACGCGCCGTACGCCGGGCCATGTGGTGGGCGATGGGGCGTCCACCGTGGCGGTGTTGGTGGATGAGGTGAACAGCGACCCGCGGCGCGGCATCGGCCATGAGAAAGTGCTGACGAAGATCAAGCTCGATCGCGAAGCCGAACTGATGCTGGAGCGCTTGGGCTACACCTTCGACGCGGTGCCGCAGGCCGGTGAAGTGGTCTATCTGCGCTCCACCGCCAACCTCTCCACCGGCGGCACCGCCACCGACGTCACCGACATCATCCACCCCGACAATCGGGCCATGGCCGAGCGTGCGGTCCGTGCCATCGGGCTGGATGTCGGCGGCGTGGACTTCCTCACCACCAACATCGCCGAAAGCTACAAGACCGTGGGCGGCGGGATCTGCGAGGTCAATGCCGCCCCCGGTTTCCGCATGCACATCGCACCCAGCGAAGGCACCCCGCGGGATGCCGCCGGGCCCGTGATCGACATGCTGTTCCCGCCCGGCACGCCGTCGCGGGTGCCCATTGCCGCCATCACCGGCACCAACGGCAAGACCACCACCGCGCGAATGCTGGCGCACATCGCCAAGATGGCCGGCTACACCCCCGGCCTGACCACCACCGACGGCGTCTACATCGATGGCCAGCGTACGGTGGAAGGCGACATGACCGGCCCCGTATCCGCCCGCATGGTATTGGCCGACCCGCAGATCGACTTCGCGGTGCTGGAAACCGCCCGCGGTGGCCTGGTACGGGCCGGCATGGGCGTGGACGAGATCGACGTGGGTGCGGTGCTCAACGTCGCTTCCGACCACCTCGGCATGAAAGGTGTGGACACCCTGGAACAGCTGGCCGAGATCAAGCGCATCGTGGTCGAAGCCGCCACCGGCTGTGCCGTGCTCAATGCCGACGACCCCAATGTGCTGAAGATGTCGGGCTACACCGATGCCAAGGTCATCTGCTACGTCACCATGAATCCTTCGCACCCGCTGGTGCGCGAGCACATCCGGGCCGGCGGCCGCGCCTGCGCGCTGGAGAACGGCGTCAACGGGCACATGATCACCCTGTACGACAAGGGCAGCCACATCCCGCTGCTGTGGACGCACTTGATCCCGGCCACGCTGGAGGGGCGCGCCCTGCACAATGTGCAGAACGCGATGGTGGCGGCCTCGGTGGCCTACGCGCTGGGCATCAAGCTGGATGCGATCCGGCACGGTCTGCGCACCTTCGACACCACCTTCTTCCAGGCCCCTGGTCGCATGAACGTGTTCAACGAGCACCCGTTCAAGGTGCTGATGGATTACGGCCACAACGCGCATGCCGTGGGGATGATGGCCGACCTTGCGCAGCGCATGGACGTGGCCGGCCGTCGCATCGTGGTGGTGGCCGGCCCCGGCGACCGTCGCGACCAGGACCTGCGCGACATCGCGGCAGCGGTGGCGGGGCGGTTCGACCATTACATCTGCCGGCGTGATGACGGCCTGCGAGGCCGCGATGGCGATGAAGTGCCGCGCATCATCGCGCGCGCGCTGGAAGAGGCGGGTGTGGCGCGGGAGGTGATCCAGCAGATTCCGGACGAACAGGAAGCCGTCGAAGCGGCGCTGCGGATGGCCGCATCCGGCGATCTGGTGCTGGTGTTTGCCGACGCACTGACCCGCACCTGGAAGCAGATCATCCGTTTCGAGCCGGACGGCAAGCTGGCACGGGCAGCCGGCAAGCCCGAAGCCCCAGCGCTGGACACCACCCTGGATGAGCAGATCGTCGCGGCAATGGAAGGCGTGGTACGCGACGAGCGCGGGCTGCGCTTCGAGCGCGAGGAAAGCGATTGAGCGGCGCGCCCTTCGAGGACTCGCGCCGCCTGACCGGCGCGAACCTGTATTTCGACGGCACCGGTTCGGCGCTGGAAACGGCGCCGGGCTTGGCCTTCGATGCCGGTACGCTGCAGCGCTGGCGGGCCAACATCGCACGTGTGCGCGCCGCGCTGCGCTGGCCGGACGGCGCGGTGGTGGTGCGCGAGCATGCGACGGGCGCATCGCTGGCGTTCGAGGCGCCGCTCGACCAGCTCTACATCGCCACCGAAGCGAACGAGTGGGCCTTGCATGCCGCGCTGGGCCTGCGTGCCGATGACACGCCTGTCGATGCGGAAGCGGCGCACCCGCGTCCGCACATCGCCCATTTCGATGACGATGAAGCGCTGCGCCAGCTCGCCGCATTGGCGCGCGAGGAAGCCAGGCCTGCGGTTTTGGCATTGCGCGATGCCGCCCATGCGCACGGCCTTCCCGCGCATGTGGATGACGATGCGCTCTCGATCGGCGAAGGCGTGGGCGCGCAGGTCTGGCCGACCAGCGCACTGCCGGAACCGGATGGCGTGCCGTGGCCGCGCCTGCACGACATTCCCAAGCTCGTCGTCACCGGCTCCAATGGCAAGACCACCACCGTGCGCCTGCTGGCCGCGATGCTGCAGGCCACTGGCCGCACAGCGGGCTACAGCAGTACCGATGGCCTGTTCATCGGTGGCCAGCGCGTGGAGGCCGGCGATTATTCCGGCCCGGTCGGTGCGCGCACCGTACTGCGCGATCCGCGCGTGCAGGCGGCGGTGCTTGAAACCGCCCGGGGCGGCCTGCTGCGCCGTGGCCTGATCTCGCAGGCGGCGCGCGTGGCGGTGGTGACCAATGTGTCGCCCGACCACTTCGGCGAATACGGCATCCACGACCTCGACGACCTTGCTGCAGTGAAACTGACCGTGGCGAAAGCGCTCGCACCTGATGGCCTGCTGGTGCTGAATGCCGATGATGCGATGCTGGTGAAGCACGCACCGCCCGCGCCGCCGCACATCGGCTGGTTCGCACAGGATCTTGCCGATGCCAGGGCGCGCGGCCTGCCCGCCTGCGGCGTGCGTGGCGGCCATCTGCTGCTTGCGACGGAAGCCGGCGACCATGACCTCGGCGCCATTGCCGCGATGCCGCTCACGGTTGGCGGTGCGGCCCGCTACAACATCGCCAATATCGCCTCTGCAACACTTGCAGCGCATGCGGCGGGCATTGCGGTCGATGTCATCGCCGGCGTGCTGGCGCGCTTTGGCGCCGCGAATGCGGACAACCCTGGCCGCCTGCAGCGTTGGACGCTGGGCGGCGTCGACATCCTGCTGGATTACGCCCACAACCCCGACGGCCTGCGTGGCCTCCTGGAGGTTGCCGCAGGGCTGCGTCGCGCTCGCATGGCCTTGCTGTTGGGCCACGCCGGCAACCGGCACGACGCCGATTTCCAGGCATTGGCCGAGGTTGCGGCCGCGGCCCGGCCCGACCGCATCTGGTTGAAGGACATCGGCGGCAGCTACCTGCGTGGGCGCGCCTCGGGTGACGTGGCCCAGATCCTGCGGGGGGCATTGGTGGCAGACGGCATGCCGGAGGACGCCTTGCCGGTCTGCCTGGACGAGGCGCTGGCCGCGCAGGCGGCATTGGCTTGGGCAAAGCCGGGTGACTTGTTGCTGCTGTTGTTGCACGAGCCAGCAAGGCGGGATGCCGTGCTGGCGCTGCTGGCGCGCCTGCAGACCGAGGGCTGGCAGGCGGGCCAGCCCGTGCCACTGCCGGAGGGTGCGGGTGGGGCGGCAGCATTGGTCTAAAATGCGCGCTCCCTTGATTCTGGCCCCGCCATGCACGATGTCCTGAAGCGCATCCTCGCCCGCAAGCAGGAAGAAGTGGCCGAGCGCCGTGCGCGCGTCTCGCAGTTCGAGCTCAAGACCCGCGCCGCCTCCGCGCCGCCGGTTCGTGGGTTTGCCGACGCCGTTGCCGGAAAGGTCGCCGGCGGTCACCCCGCTGTGATCGCCGAGGTGAAAAAGGCCAGCCCCAGCAAGGGCGTGATCCGTGCCGATTTCGACCCGGCCGCCATTGCCCGCAGCTACGCAGCTGGCGGTGCGGCCTGCCTGTCGGTGCTGACTGACGTGGATTTCTTCCAGGGCAGCGATGCCTATCTGCAGCAGGCGCGCGCAGCCTGCGCGCTGCCGGTGTTGCGCAAGGATTTCATCGTCGATCCGTACCAGCTCTACGAAGCCCGTGTGCTGGGGGCCGATTGCGTGCTGCTGATCGCCGCCGCATTGGATGATGCCCAGCTGGCCGAATACGCCTTCCTGGCCGCCGAGCTGGGCATGGACGTGCTGCTGGAAGTGCATGACCTCGACGAGCTGGAGCGCGCCCTGCCGGTGCCCGCGCGGCTGCTGGGCATCAACAATCGCAACCTGCGTAGCTTCGATGTCTCGCTGCAGACCACGCTGGATCTCAAGGCGATGGTGCCGGCGGACCGCCTGCTGGTCACCGAAAGCGGCATCCTCACGCGGGACGACGTGGCGCTGATGCGCGGCGAAGGGGTACATGCGTTTCTGGTGGGCGAGGCCTTCATGCGACAGCCCGAACCCGGCGAGGCGCTGCGCGCGCTGTTTGCATGAGCGCAGCGGCCCCCGCCCCCGGCGCCGCGGCCCCGCTGGTGGTGTTCGATTTCGATCACACCCTTTACCACGGCGACTCCGGCAGCCACTTGTTCCTCTGGCTGATCAAGCGCGCCTGGTGGCGCCGCTTGCTTGCATTGCTCCTGGCCCCCGTCGCCGGCCCGCTGGTGGCCTGCCTGCCCACACGCAGGGCAGGCATTTCCGCATTCGTCTGGGCTGGCACCGTGGGGGTTCGGTGCCGCGCCGACCTCGACGCCCTGATCGACGGTTACGTGCAGACGCATGCGGACGACATCCAGTCACGCCTGCTGCCGCAGGCGCTCGATGTGTTTCGCCAGCACCGCCAAGCCGGCGACAACGTGCTGGTGGCCACCGGGGCGCCGCCGGAGCTGGCTCGCGCCATTCTGGCCTTCGTGGCCCATGAGGATGTGCCGGTCATCGGCACCCTGCTCGGGCCGAAGCGCGGCGGGATGGGCGCGCTCCGGCACTGCCATCACGCGATGAAGATGACCATGATCCGTGAGGCCGGCTACACCCAGCCGGTGGAGAGGGCCTACACCGACAGCAGCGCCGATTTACCCCTGCTGCATGCGGCCCGGCATCCGGTGGTGGTGAACCCGAAAGCAGGGCGCGTGGCGATGTTTCGGCGCGTCTTGCCGCCGGGCACGCCGATCCTCAACTGGGGCTGTCCCGGACGGGCCGGGGATGCGGTGGCCTGACGCCCTGCGGGCGGCTCAGGCGGATCCCAACGGTTTGACGAAACGAACCGAGCCGCCGCTGTAGCCGCAGGCCTTGTAGAAGGCGTGCGCTTCCGTGCGCTGCGAGCCCGAGGTCAGCTCGATGCGTGCTGCGCCACCCAAGCGGGCACGGCGCTCGGCTTCTTTCAGCAGGTGGCGGCCGATGCCCATGCCCTGCGCATCAGGGCTGACCACCAAGGCAGTGACACGGCAGGTGGTGGTGCCCAGCGGCAGGTAGTACATGAAGTCCAAGGCGGCCATGCCGCAGACTTTGCCGTCGCGACGTGCCAGTACCAGTGCTTGGCGGGCGTTGCCCAGAATGGTGGCGATGCGATCCGCGGCGTCATGCAGCTCGCAGGGGTAACCGAGCTCGGTCAGCAGGCCGGCCACATCGTCCGCATCGGCCGGCACGGCGTCGCGCAGGTCGACGTCGGCGGCACGGTGGCTGGGCGAAAACGCTTGGCTCATGCGCGTGCTCCGAAAGGCCTTACCGGGTGCCGTACACCACCACCGTCTTGCCGCGGGCGTGCAGTTTTCCGTCAATCTGCAGCTTCTTCAGCACGCGGCCAGCCATCTCGCGGGAGCAGCCCACCAGCCGCGCCAGCTCCTGCCGGGACACGCGCAGCTGGGTGCCCATCGGGTGGCTCAGTGCGTCCGGCTCCTTGGCCAAGTCGAACAACGTCCGGTAGATGCGGTCACTGACGTCGAGGAAGGCCAGCCGGCCGGCCTTGCGGCTGGTATCCAGCAGCCGCTGGCTGATCTGGGCGCCGATGGAATACAGCAATCGCGCTGCATCGTTGGCCTGGGCCGCCAGCAGCGCCTGCAGCCGTTCATAGCTGATTTCCGCAAGCTCGCAGGCGGTGCGGGTGCGCAGCGCAACCCCCCGTTGCTGTGTCTCCACGAACAGGCCCATTTCGCCGACAAACTCCCCGGGGCCGATGTAACCCAGCACCAGTTCCCGTTCGTCGTCCTCGCGCGCGATGATGCTGACCGAGCCGGAAATGATGTAGTACAGCGTCCCTGCCGGATCGCCGGGGTGAAAGACGTCGGCGCGTGCCGGGTACTTGCGGCGATGGCAGTTGGCGATGAAGCGCTCGATGGTGGCGGCGTCGGCACACAGCGGATTGGCCACGCTGCGCACGACGGTTCTCGGGAATCGGGTGCTCATTGTCTCGACCGGCGTTGAATGCCAAAGCTTAGGCGGAACGGTGACGTGGGGCAAACTTTTCGGGCCATGCGCCGGTCAGCTGACCGGCGGACAACATCGGCTTGCCAAAACCCCGCCAGTTGCAAAGATTTGCCGCATAATTGCAGGTTCGTACCGTCTTTTGAGAGATGCCACGCCGTGGTCAAGCCGCTGCCGCGTCTGAAGCTTCAGGGCTTCAACAACCTCACCAAGTCGCTGAGCTTCAACATCTACGACGTGTGCTACGCCGCGTCGGAGGACGAGCGCAGGCGCTACATCGAGTACATCGACGAGGAATACAACGCCGACCGTCTCACCCAGATCCTGACGGATGTGGCCGAGATCATCGGAGCCAACATCCTCAACATCGCCCGCCAGGACTACGACCCGCAGGGCGCGTCGGTAACGATCCTGATTTCCGAGGAACCGGTGATCGACAAGTCGGCCGCCACCGGCGTGATTTCCGATGCGGTGGTCGCCCACCTCGACAAATCGCACATCACCGTGCACACCTATCCGGAAACCCATCCGGACAACGGCATCGCCACGTTCCGTGCCGACATCGATGTCTCCACCTGTGGCGTCATTTCGCCGCTGAAAGCCTTGAACTACCTGATCGAGAGCTTCGAGTCCGACATCGTGGTGGCTGACTACCGCGTGCGCGGCTTCACCCGCGACATCAAGGGCAGGAAGCACTACATCGATCACAAGATCAACTCGATCCAGGACTATCTGGCCAAGAACGTCCGCGCGCGCTACGAGATGCTGGACGTCAACGTCTATCAAGAAAACATCTTCCACACCAAGATGCACCTGAAGGAATTCGACCTCGACCAGTACCTGTTCGAGGAAAAGGCCCGCAACCTGTCCTTCAAGGAGCGCATGAAAATCGAGGCGCGCCTCAAGCGTGAGATCGAAGAGCTCTACCACGGTCGCAATCTCGTCGATTGACGTTTGCATCCAACAAAAAAGCCGGCGCAAGCCGGCTTTTTTGTTGGATCAAGCGCAACAGTCGGGTGTCGGAATGCGGGATAGGGCCGCGCGCGACTCTCGGCGACAGGGATGTCGCCGAGAAGCCTCCATGGATGGATTCACGGCGTGACGCGCGCGGTTCTGTTCCGCGGTCCGACACAAGCGATCAAACCCGGTACGCCACCGTTTTCATCAGCTTGGACATCCCCGCCATCAGGGCCGGGATCGGCGCCGGCAGCAGACGCGCGCCGGCGGCCAGCGCATTGTCGGCATGGCGCACTTCGTCGTCCTTCATCACCGTCAGGATCGCGCGGCTGCGGGCATCCTGCGCCGGCAGTGATTCCAGATGTTCGGCCAAATGTGCTTCCACCTGGCGCTCTGTCTCCACCACGAACCCCAGATTCCAGCCGTCCCCGCGCAAGCCGGCCGCGAACCCCAGGGCAAAGCTGCCTGCGTACCACAGCGGGTTCAACAGGCTGGGGCGGCTGTCCAGTTCACGCAGGCGGTCGCCGCACCAGGCCAGATGGTCGGTTTCCTCCTGTGCGGCCTCCAGCAGATGGGCGCGGGTGGCCGGGTCGCGGGCCACGGCGGCCTGGCCGATGTACAGCGCTTGTGCGCAGACTTCGCCGGTGTGATTGATCCGCATCAGGCCGGCAGCGTGCCGGTTTTCGGTTGCATCCAGTGGGGCGTCCGGCGCGCTCAGCCCGGGGTTGCGGCGCTCTGCCCGCGGGGCGCCCAGCAGGGTGGAAAGCGCGTTTTGTGCCGAGTCCAGGAGGCGGTCCAGCGGGCCAAGGTGACGGAGGGTGTGCATGCCCCCATTCTAGGCGTCTGCGCGCGCAAGCGGCGGCTTGCGCCCGGCGCCGCGGGTGTGTATGATTCCGCTTCTTTCGCGCCATGGCATTGCATCGCCGTGTCCCGGAAACAACGCGAGGTGACGTTCCGCAGCCCGGAACCAGCCCGACAAAGCACCCCTTGAACCAAAGAGTTCTCAATGAAGACTTTCATCGCCAAGAACGAGACCGTCCAGCGCGACTGGTACGTCGTTGACGCCGAGGGCAAGACCCTGGGTCGTCTGGCCGCAGCACTGGCCTATCGCCTGCGCGGCAAGCACAAGCCCGTTTTCACCCCGCACGTCGACACCGGCGACTATCTGGTCGTGATCAATGCCGACAAGATCGTTGCCACCGGCAACAAGATGCGCGACAAGATGTACCACCGCTTCACCGGCTACATCGGCAACCTGAAGACCGAGTCGCTGGGCCAGGCGCTGGAGCGCCACCCGGAGCGCGTCATCGAAATCGCGGTCAAGGGCATGCTGCCGAAGGGCCCGCTGGGCCGCGCCATGTACCGCAAGCTCAAGGTGTACGCCGGTGCCGAGCACCCGCACGCCGCCCAGCAGCCGCAGCCGCTCGAACTCTAAGGTCAGACCATCATGGCTATTTCCCAGAATTACGGCACCGGTCGCCGCAAGTCCTCCACCGCCCGCGTGTTCCTGCGCAAGGGCAGCGGCAACATCACCGTCAACGACCGTCCGCTGGACGAGTTCTTCGGTCGCGAGACTGCGCGCATGATCGTGCGTCAGCCGCTTGAGCTGACCAAGAACACCGAGAGCTTTGACATCGTGGCCACCACCACCGGCGGCGGCACCACCGGCCAGGCCGGCGCGATCCGCCTCGGCATCGCCCGCGCGCTGGTTGAGTACGACGAAACGCTGAAGGCCGAGCTGCGCAAGGCCGGCTTCATGACCCGTGACGCCCGCGAAGTCGAGCGCAAGAAGGTCGGTCTGCACAAGGCCCGTCGCGCCACCCAGTTCTCCAAGCGCTGATGCGTTTGGCGTGCATCGCGGCGTCTTGCCGCGATGCATGGCATGGGTTTGCGACCTGCGTGGAATGGCGGGGGATGTTTGCTTTTTTCCTTTGCATTTCGCGATACAATTTGCTCCATAGCCCCGTCGCCAAGCGGTAAGGCACCTGACTCTGACTCAGGCATTCGGTGGTTCGAATCCATCCGGGGCTGCCATCTTCGAAACCCGCCGCAAGGCGGGTTTTGTTTTGTGCGCGGGACACCGGTGCGACAATGGGCCACCCCGCCGGAAGCCTGCCATGGTCGCCAGTTTCGAAGCGCCTTGTACCGCACTGCCAGACCTTGAGGTGACGCTGCGCGAACGTGGTTACGCGGTACTGCGAGCCGAGGACGTGGCCGCGTTGGCCGGCGTGGCGCGCAGTGATTTCGATGCGTTGCTGCCGGGCTGGGAGCGTTTGTGTCTGGATGAATACCTGAAGGATGGCGGCCGCTACCGCAAGCGTCGGCATGCCTGCTGCATCGTTGCGTCGGGCGCAGTGCAGGCGGTACCGCATCGCATGCACTGGCAGCCGGTGGAGTACAACGCCCTGCATGGCGGAATGCAGCGCTGGTTCGCGCCGGTGGAGGCGTCCACGCTGGCGTCGCCGGCGTGGCAGGCACTGATTCTGGGATTGGCAAGGGTCTGCACGGCGCAATGGCCCGCGGTGGCGCGCTGGCATGTGGAAACCCATCAATTCCGAATTGACACCAGCGATGGCGTCGGCCGGCCCACGCCCGAAGGTGCGCACCGCGACGGCGTGGATTTCGTAGCCGTGCTGCTGGTGGCCCGTCATGCCATCAAGGGCGGGGAAACCCGCGTGTTTGCCGCGCAGGGGCCGGATGGGCAACGCTTCACGCTGGATCAACCCTGGTCACTGCTGCTGATGGAGGATGCCCGGGTGATCCATGAGTCCACCCCGATCCAGCCCCTTGGCGGTGAAGGCGGTCATCGCGATACCTTGGTGCTGACGTTTCGTGCCAATGGGTTCCTTGGCGATGACATTGGGCTGCCCAGTGGCGCCGATAACGTTACAATTGCAACTAACAATTCTGAAGCGAGATCACCATGAAGCTGGGTTCACTCAAGGAAGGCGGGCGCGATGGCACCCTGGTCGTCGTGTCGCGCGATCTGTCGCGTGCGGTGCGTGCCACCGGCATTGCCGCCACGCTGCAGCAGGCGCTTGAAGACTGGGCTGCCACCGCGCCGCGCTTGAATGCGCTTTCCGAAGACCTCAATGCGGGCACCGCCGCAGGCGCGTTTGCGCTGGATGTCCACGCACTGGCGGCCCCGCTGCCGCGTGCCTACGAATTCGTCGATGGCAGTGCCTATCTGCCGCACGTCGAACGCGTGCGTCGCGCCCGGGGTGCCGAAGTGCCGGAGAGCTTCTACGTCGATCCGTTGATGTACCAAGCGGTGAGTGCGGGCTTCACCGGCCCGCGTGATCCGGTCAACGTGGTCAGTGAGGATTACGGCATCGATCTGGAGGCCGAAGTAGTCATCGTTACCGACGATGTTCCGATGGCGGTCACGCCCGAGCAGGCGGCCGAGCACATCCAGCTGGTTGGCTTGGTCAACGACGTGTCGTTGCGCAATCTGATCCCGCCGGAACTGGCCAAGGGGTTCGGTTTCCTCCAGTCCAAGCCGCGCAGCACCTTGAGCCCGGTATTCGTCACCCCCGATGAGCTGGGCGATGCTTGGCAGGACAGCAAACTGCACCTGCCGATGCTCACCCACATCAACGGCCAGTGGTTCGGTGCGCCGGAAGCCGGGGTGGACATGCAGTTCAATTTCGCACAGTTGGTGGCACACGCGGCCAAGACCCGGCCGCTGTCGGCCGGTACGCTGGTCGGCTCCGGCACCGTGGCCAACGAGGACACCTCGCTGGGTGCCTCGTGCTTTGCCGAACAGCGCACCGTGGAAACCCTGCGTGATGGCAAGCCCAGTACGCCCTTCATGCGTTTTGGTGACACCGTCCGCATCGAGATGCTGGATCGCGCGGGCAATACAGTCTTCGGTGCCATCGAACAGCGCATCGAGCTGCAGGCGCGGCCCTGACGCGCATGCCGCCCGTTCCGTCATCCGCAGGCTGAGGGAGTCGCCATGAGCGCATCGTTGACCCTGTATTCGTACTGGCGCTCCAGTGCGGCCTATCGGGTGAGGATCGGGTTGAACCTGAAGGGGCTGGCATTTGGGTTCGAACCCGTGCACCTGGTGCAGGATGGGGGCCAGCAACACGCTGCCGGTTATCGCGCTCTCAATCCGCAGGCGCTGGTGCCCACCCTGTGTCATGGCGAACGCCGCTTGACCCAGTCGCTGGCCATCCTGGAATACATCGACGAAGTTTGGCCCGAACCAGCGCTTCTGCCCGCGGGGCCACGGGAACGCCAGCGCGTGCGGGCCTTGGCGCAGCTGGTGGCCTGCGATGTGCACCCCCTCAACAACCTGCGCGTGCTGCAGTATTTCGAGCGTGAATGGCACGTGCCCCAGCCGCAACGGGAGCAATGGGTGCGGCATTGGATCGAGACGGGCTTTCATGCCGCCGAAGCACTGCTGGCGGAGCATCCCGCAGCGGGCGATTTTTGCGAAGGAAACCGGCCGACGTTGGCAGACTGCTGCCTGATTCCGCAGGTCTACAACGCGCGCCGTTTCGGCGTGGACATGGCGCGTTTCCCTGCCATCGCGAGGATCGAGGCCGCGTGCCTGGCCTTGCCCGCCTTTGACGCGGCAAGGCCTGAATGCCAGCCGGATGCGCCCGCCGGCATCTGAGGCTGCGGGCCGACGCGA
>CAUJJG010000184.1 GCA_963205445.1 Pseudomonadota bacterium | reverse complement strand
TCCATCCTTCGGATGCCAGCCCCTGCTTGCACCGAGCAGGCGCTACGGTCCTTCAAACCCATCCTTGAACAGGGGCGTTTCTCCAGCGTGAATGGGAAGGGAGGCGGTGACCTCGGTGTACTGACCAAGGCCATTGGTGATGCGGAACGTCACGCCATAGGTGCCCTCGCTGCCCAGGGGTGGCGTACCGGAAAGGACGGCCGTGTCGGGATCAAGGCTCAATCCGGGCGGCAGCCCGGTGGCGGTGAACACCACCGCGCCGCCCTGCCCGTTGGATTGCAGGACATAGTCGGGATAGGGCACGCCGACATGGCCATCCGGCGGGTTCACATCGTAGAGGACGGGTGCGGCGACGGGGGTTTCCAGGGCGCCGGCGTCCTGGATGCCGAAGGTGTTGGGCACGGCGGGGATGTCGATGTTGCGGTTGCCGCGATCGCGGGTCGGGTCGCTGGCGGTGTAGGGCGCGAAGTCACGGCCTGCGCCGCCGGCAAGGTAGTACTTGCCATTGTTCGCATCGGCGAACACCGGCGTGCCGACGATGTTCACCGGCAGGCCGCCCTCGGTCACCGTGTTGATGCCGCTGAGATCGTTGACGACGCTGTAGCGCACCACATCGCCCAGGGTGTTTCCCATTACCACGCGCTTGCCGGGCTGATGCACGAGGCTGCGCTTGAGAGAGAAACTCCCCAGGGTTCCGTTGCTGCCCCACAGTACGGCAGTGGCTCCGATGAGGTTGTCGGCAATGGTGACGGCGGCGAAGTGGCAGGTCGAGCGGAAGTGGCAGCCATCAAACAGCATGCCGGTGAGGTCGTTGTGATCAAACAGAACGCCCTCCGACAGGACATACGACAGGCCCGGAGTTATATCGTCTACAAACTGGAACAGCGTGGCGCCGGCATTGCCCGTCAGGCGCGTGCCGCGCAGGAAGACGGAAAGATCGCCACCATCGTCGTCGCGCGACGCGCGGATCGCGGCGCCGGGCTTGGCCTGGCTGCCGTCGTAGGCAAGGTTGTTGGCAATGAGGTTGCATTCGATCGTGCGCGAGCAGCGTTTGCGTCCTTCCTGTTCGGCGAAGTCGGAGGTGGCGGTGAAACGGCCTTCATCGCTCTCCACGTACAGGGCCACCGCGCCGCCGCCCTGTCTGGCGGAATTGTCCGCAACGATGCTGTCGTAGAGCGTTGCTTGCGCGGCCTTCTCCAGCGTCATGCCGCCGCCGAATCGATCCGTGCTGTTGCCCGTGATGCGCGTGGGCATGGTGGGCGTGAGATTGCCCACGGCAAGGCGCGAGGTGCCATAGATCATGGCAAGACCGCCGCCCGGGCCACTGGCGATGTTGCCAAAAACGGCTGGCAGCGGGCCTGCCGCCAGGGTGGCGTCACAATGCCACCCGAGCACACCACCGCCGTAGGCGCCACCGGCAGGGGGCGTGCTTCCGCTTTCCACCGCGCCGCCGGCCTGGTTCTGCCAGAACGTGCTGCCGGTGCCCTGCACGGTCAGGAACGCCGCGTGGCAAAACAAGCCGCCGCCGCCGTAGGCACCGCGATTGTCGGAAACCACCACGTTGTCGAGCAGGTACAACGAACTGGTGGGCCCACCGCTGCCATCGGGCAGCTGCGGGCCACGCACGCTGATGGCGCCGCCGTAACCTGCGGAATTGTTGACGAAACGGACGTTCTGGATCACGACCAGATGCGGACCTGCGCTGATATCCAGCGCGCCGCCGTAGCTTTCGTTGTCGAGCAGCTCGTCGCCGTTGCGGAACTCCAGGTTCTCCAGCCGGATATCGGCCGGGCTGCCGTTGACATTGAGGATGCTGCGCCGCGCGCCGCCCGCACCGTTCAGTACCGGAACCGTCCACGGGATGCCGATGCTGTCGCATGGCAACGCTCCCACCAGGCGGACGATCTTGTTGGAGATGTCCAGGTTTTCGGTGTAGGTGGCGTTGCCGGAAATCAGGATGGTGGTGATGTCGCCCGGCGACGAAGACGCAGCGGCCAGTGCGGCTTGAATGGTGGCATGCGTGCAGCTTCCGATCGGCCCGACCGGGCCGACGCGCAGGGTGATCTCGGCGGCATGAAGGGCCGGTGCCGCGATCAATGCCAGGACAGCGAGAAGTCGGGTGAGGTGAGAATGCATGACACGGCTCGCGGCAATGACCAGCGAAAGACTGGCCTTCGCGAGGTTTGACGTGTTTTCGCGAGCCGACCCGACATGCCATCCGATGGGCGGGCTCTTCGCCGCGCAACCCCGCGCAACAGCAACGCCCTTGCACCCCGAAGGCCGGGTCAATTCCCGCAGCGTCGAGGCGTTCTGCCCGCCCCGACGGCGCTTCAGGCGCTGGCCTCAAGGCTCAAGCGGGTTTCGGCTTTGCCGACCCGGTTCTCGACTCCGTTTTGGCGCGCTCAAGCAATTCCTTGGTCTGTTTGCACTGCGTGCCGGCGGTGCCGTCGGTGATGGCGGCGCAGGTTTCGCGCATCGACTGCAGGCGCGCCACGGCCGCATCGAGGTGGTGTTGCTCCAGATCCAGCTCGGCCAAAGCCTTGTTGGTTTCCAGCGTTTCATGGTGGGCCGGGCCGAAGACGGCATCGAGCTGCGCGTAGGCCTCTTGCAGGATGGGTTCGGCTTCGCTGAACTTGCCGCGTCCGACGAGGACCTGACCGAGCACCCTCGACAGGATGGCGATGTTGGGATGACCGGGCTTGTGCAGACCGTGTTCCAGTTCGACCGCTTCGCGCAGGAGGGTTTCTGCCGCATCCAGTTCGCCGAGGTCGAAGTCGATGGCGCCCAGATTGGCGAGCGAGATGGCGTAGTCGCGCTGCTTCGGAAGGCCCGCCGCGCGCCAGCGCTGCAGCATGTCGGTGTAATTGTCGGCGGCCTGACGCGAGTCGCCCGTCGCGTACAGCGCAATGGCATAGGAGGATTGCAGCGTCAGGGTTTCCTCCGCATCGACGCCATGCACCTGCACGGCGAGGTTGTAGGCTTCCTTCAACCCCTGCACGTACTCATCCATCCGACCGATTTCGCCCAGGGCATCGGCGTAGGTCCATAGCCCGACGACGGCCGTGGCGTCGGCTTCGGCACGGATCGCAGCCATGCGCGGCGCCAGCACCTTCACTGCCTCGGCGCCACGCCCCAATCGGGAAAGGGTCTGGGCGCGCAAGGCTTCGTCCCGCAGGCTCTGGCGCGTGGGCGGTTGATCGGCGCGCAGCGCGAAGGCGCGCTCGAACAGGGCCAGGGCACTGTCCGGGTCGCTGCCGTGGCGAGCCACGTTCGCCAGCGTGACAATGAATTCCGCGCGTGTGGCGGGGGGAAGTTTCGTGTCCTGTTCCAGCTTCTTCGCCGCGACCTGGACCAGCACGTCCACCGTGGGTTTCTCATCCTCCGCCAAGCCATCCTGCGCGGTGCGAAACAGGCCGATCAGGAATTCGGAGGTGGCGCGTGCGCGACGGGCTTCGGCCGTGGCGCGTGCGCTTTCCTGATTCGCCACGTGCGTCTGCCACAAGCTCAGGCCAAAACCGACCAGCGTGGTGAGCAGCAGCAGGGCGGTGAGGGTGACGCCGCCGCGATGCCGCGCAACGAACTTGCGCGCGCGATACCAGTTCGAAGGCGGATGCGCGCGCAGCGGACGCAGGGCGCGGTAGTTCTCGATGTCTTCGAGCAGCTCGGCGGCGTCGCGATAGCGTTCGACCGCTTCCTCCACGCAGCAGCGGTCGAACACCCAGCGCAATTCGTTCGGCACGTCGTCTGGCCAGGGTGGCCAGGTGTCGCCTGGCTTGCAGGGTGGCGATTGGGCGGCGATGAGCTCGCGCAGCAGCACACCCAGCGCGAATACGTCGCTGGCCGGCGTGGGCATGTCGCCTCTGCGCTGTTCCGGCGCGCCATAGCCGGGCGTGAGCATCAGCGCATCGGTGCGGTTTGCGGCGTCGTCGTCGATGAGTCGCGCGATGCCGAAATCCAGCACCTTGACGTTGCCTTCGTGGTCCACGAGCACGTTCGATGGCTTGATGTCCCGATGCACGATCAACTGACGATGCGCGGCAGCGATCACTTCGCAAAGTTGCGCGAACAGCTTGAGGCGCAGCGCACGGTTTGCATTGCGCTGCGTGCACCAGCAATCCAGTGTCTGCCCGTCGACGTATTCCATCGCCAGATACGGCAGGCCCAGCTCACCCAGTCCGGCATCGATCAGACGCGCGACTCCCGCGTGAGCGAAGCGCCCGAGAATGTCGCGCTCGCGCCGGAAGCGGCGCAGGTCGGCCGCATCCAGGATCGCCTCGCGCAGCAGTTTCACCGCGGCCTGCTGCACGAACTCCCCATCGTCGCGCTCGCCCAGATACACCGCGCCCTGTCCGCCGCTGCCGATCAGTCGCATGAGCCTGAACGGCCCGCAATGGCTGCCGATGAGATCGGGCAAGGCGGCGATGCCATCGTCCATGAGATCGCCGAGCTTCTGCAGCGGCGCGGTGGCGAAAGGGTTGGCGGGACTTTCGTCCTGCGCCAGCATCAATGCCAATTCCACGCGCATCGCTTCGTCGGTGACGTTGCGCTCGATGAAGGCCAGGCGATCACCTTCAGGCAGGTCAACGCAGGCATCGAACAGCTCGCGCAGGCGCGCATAGTTCGCGGAACGGCCGGCGGGCTGGCGCGCGGGGTTGGCATCCTGGCTATTCGAAACCATTGGCAAAAACCCCCTGTGAAGATGCCTGCAATTCGAACGCGCCGATGTCGTACGGGCCATCCTGATCGGGGACATCCAGCAAGTCCACCCCGCGCGGCTGGGCATGGGCATCGAGTTCCCGCTCCACGATGTCGGCGCAGGCATCCACGGCAGGGCTCGCGGGTTGCAAGGTGTAGTCACCCAGAGCGGGGTTGACGAATGCAGGATCGCCCACGCGCACGTCGCCAGCGGAGGGGAACACCTCATGCGCGAGCACGCAGGCCGCCGTCACGGTGGAGGCCGCGTCCTTGAACAGCACCGAGTAACCGGGCTGGTAGAGGATGGAATACAGCAGGCTCGCCGTGCTGGCACCGCCCATCTGCATCAGTGAGTTGCCGCCCACGCTGGCGGCGAGGGTGAGGCCGCTGGCAAAGAAATGCGAGCCCTGACCCAGATAGACGGTGCCGAAGTTGCCGCGATCGTGGGAATCGGCGATCAGCACCGAATCCAGCTCCACCCGCTCCGCCGCATAGCCGTACACGGCCGCGCCGACCTGTGCGGCATTGCCTTTGGCCTGGGTTCCGAGCAGAAGCACCTTGGCACCGAATGTCGCGCAGATGCCGCCGCCCTGCGTGGCATCGTTGTCGTCGAGCCGCGAGCAGGCTTCCGTCGGCGAGCAGACGGGCGCGGGGAGATCACCGAACATCGTGATGGCCGCTCCGCTGTCGGCGTACACGCCACCGCCGCAGCCGACCGTGTTGCCATCGCTGTCGGCGCGATTGCCGTGCACCTTCGTCGCGAACAGGTACACCTGTGCCGTAGCGCCATAGGCCGCGATGCCGCCGCCATCGGCCGACGCCTGATTGTGGGCGATGGTGTAGCCCGGATCCACGGACAGAAATCCGCCGTTGTCCACGAAAACGCCGCCGCCCATAACGGCCCGATTGCGTTCCAGCCCTGGCGCCGGTGGCAAGACCGTGCCCGTGCTCACGTTCAGCTGTGCCTGGCCCGAACCGGCGACGTAGAGTCCACCGCCGGAATTGGCCTGGTTGTCGGCAATCGCGACCGCATTGCGACCGAACAGCGCCTGGGCGTTGCCGCCAACGAACACGCCGCCGCCTGCGCCAGTCGGCGCATGGTTCTGATCGATGACGCTGATGCGATTCGCGCTCGCGCCCACGCGCAACAGCGCAGGATGGTTCGAGTCGTACCCGAACACGGAAATCCCGCCGCCCTGGGCGGCCTGATTCTGGCGGACTCGCACCCCCGCCAACTCGACCTGCACATGGCCCTGCACCCGCATTCCGCCACCCGTGGAGTCGGTGCTGCCGCCGAAGGCGAGCACCAGATTGCTGAGCTTCACCACGCGGGGTGGGTCGGTGGAGAAGTTCTGCACCACCAGGACCGGAAATCCGCCGTTGCCCGCACCCAGGATTTCCGTGGGTGGCGCATTCGGCGACGGGGCGCTGCAATCGGCAAAGCCGCCTTCGATGGAAAGGCTCACGCCATCGGCCACCAGGGCCTGCCCGGTGTAGCTGGCATTGTTCGCCACGATGATGGTGTGGATGGCCGTGTCACCCAATGCCTTGGCGGCATCGATCGCGGCCTGGATGGAGGTGTGGGTACAGGCGGCATCGTTGCCGACGCTGAACGCATGGGCGGCGGCGCTGGCGAAAAGGCAGATGGCGCAGGCGAAAGCCCGCCGGGTGGAGAAGGACATGCGTGCAACCTCATGGGTGGGTTGCAGGGTTTGACGAGGAATCAGGGACAGACCCGACATGGACGCGGAAAGATGGCGTCAGTCGCTCTCCAGTTCCCGCTTCAACCACGCCTTCGCCGCACGCCAGTCGCGCTGCACGGTGCGATCGGAGAGCGACAACTGCCGCGCGATATCAACGAGTTCCATTCCCGCAAAATAGTGCAGCTCGACCACGCGCGCCGCGCGCGGATCGACTTTCGCCAGCGCAGTGAGGGCTTCGTCCAGATCGAGCGTGCGCCGGGATTCGCGCACCTGAGCCTCATCCAGCGCCGAGTCCAAATCGTCCCGTTGCCAGTCCCCGCCGTGCTTGGGGCGGGCACGCTTGCGCGCTTCGTCCACCAGCAGGTTGCGCATCGCCCGAGCCGCATAGGCGTGGAAGTCGCGCGGCTCGGCATGACCCTGCTGACGCAGGTTCAGATACGTCTCGTGCACCAGGGCAGTGGTATTGAGCGTGGGGGAGGCACCGTTGCGTCGACGCTCGCGGTGGGCGAGCGTGCGCAGCTGCTCGTAGAGTCTTTGGTACAGGGCTGGATCTGAAAGCTCGTCCATGGCCTCAGTATCGCCGCAAACCGCATGCAGGTGCGAAGCGTCTGCTCAGCGCCGCTCGTTTCGCCACCTTGCGCAGGGAAACGCCGGAACCTGCTCCGCCAGAACAATGGCAGCTTTCAGCGTGAACCGCGTATGTGTCGGGAAAGCCACCACATCCACCGGAGCGATTCCATGAAAACTCGGGCTTTCCTCGGCCTGTTCACTGCCTTCACCGTGTCCGCAACACTGGCCCATGCTTCCGACCCTTCCTGCCATGCCATCGAAGCCGCAGCGGCCAAAGCCCTGCAGCAACGGGCCTTTCACTCAATCACGGAACTTGAGGACGGCACCCGCCTGGAACTGATCGCCATCGGCGACACCACCTACATGAACCAGGGAGGTGACTGGATGAAGATACCCGCCAACGCGGGCAAGCTCGGGCAGGCAGCGGCGACAGCCTTCGGTGCAGGCGAAACGCAGTTCCACGATTGCCGCAAGCTCGGCAGCGAAAGCATCGCGGGCATGGCAACCACGGCTTGGGCCTACTCGATGGATGCACCGGAGATCAAATTGTTCGGCAAGGCCGCCAGAGCGGCGATGACCACCTCGGGCACCTATTACATCGGAGCCGACGGCCTGCCCTATGCGCATGTCGTCGAAGGCACCCGCCAGCACTGGAAATACACCGGCGTTTCCGCGCCGATTCCGTGAGGGCTGCCGACATGAATCGGCTCGCATGACGCCTCGCTCCGCAGCAGGCGTTCAGCGTATGCAGCAAATCCGATGAGGCCGCATCGGCGTCCGCGCAGGCCCGGACTTCTTTCGATGCACCTGCGAAGACTCGCCCCATCACGCACCTGCGCAGCTCCCGTCTGCGCAGGTGCCCGAGGTGCTGCAAATGGATGCTTCACCCATGGAAAACGACCCGGGAGCCTGCGTCCGGTCGACCATGCCCGGCGTTGGCTACAGGGTGATGTCCGGTTTGCCGATCCAGCAGGCAGGCATCGAAAAGGAAGCCCGCGCACCTTGCACCGGAATCGCCCGAAGGCAGGGCAGCCTCGCCCGGATCCAGAAAGATCAATGGCTATCTTTCAGGGCAAGCTCTCGAACCCATCGAGGAACAGCGTGCCATCGCCCGCTTCGTCCGCACCGATGTCCAGTGGCGCAGTGCGCGGCTGGCGATCGATGTCGTCGCTGACCTGCGCGAGTGCGGTGCCTGCATCGATGGCGGCACTGCCGGGGAGCAGGTGGCCGTCCGCCTGAACGGTGATGGGTGTCTCGAAGCTGTGCGCGTCCGAGCCAACACCGGCCTGCCACTCGGAAAAGCCGCCGCTTCCCAATGCGCTGCCCGGCCGCGAATCGAAGAACACGCATGCGCCAGCGCGGTTGTGGAAGGCGTTGAAGTCCATGCCGGCGGGTCCGATCAAGCCATGCAGGCCACCGGGTTCGATCTCGTCGGCCCAGCGGATGCCTGCGCAGTCGCCACCGTCCTGCACGACGAGGTTGTTGACGATGCGCGGGTTGGTGTTGGGCGGGCGTCCGGCGTTCGGGTCATGGTCCTGCAGGGTCACGCCGAAGTAGATGCCGGCCTGGATCGCGCGTGCGGTGTCGACTACCGTGTTGTTGGCGACCAATGCATCCTTCGATGCGTACAGGCCGATGCCGGCCCAGTTCGCGCCGATCACGATGTTGTTCTTGACCGTGGCATTGAGTGCTTCGTACCAGCCGGGGTTGTCATCCAGGTCGAAGAACTCCGGGCTGGTGTCGAAACCGACCAGGATTCCCGCCGCGCCTGCGCTCTCGATCCGGTTGCGCTGGATCAGCACGTTGGCCGCGCCACCCTTGAAGTACAGTCCGGTGGTCGCGGTGTCGCGCATGGTGCTGTCCTCGACCACCATGCCGGAGCCGTTGACGTTGTCGATGCCTTCGGCGTTCTTCTCGTCCGTCGGCGTGCCGGGTGGGTAGATCGCGCCGCTGCGTTCGATCAGGCTGCGGCGGATGATGGCGCGATCACTGTGCGGCGTGATCTTGATTGCGTCGCGTCCCGTATCGTGGATGTGCAGGTCTTCCAGCACGACATCCAGCGGTCCGTGACCGGCCTCGTTGCCGCCTTGCTCCCAATCGGTCTGAAGGAACACGCCGTAGTAGTAGCCGCCGCTGATCTCCAGGTTGGACAAGCGCGATCCGGACGCCTCCGGATCGATCTGCACCGCCACCGTATCGACGTTGGCGATATCGCAATGGATGTGGGCACGCTCGCCGGGAGGCGAGCGCAGGGTCAGGCGAACGCGCAACCGCACTTCGCATTCTTCGTAGAGGTTGCTTCCGGCAGGACCGCGGATGGTGACCGTGTCGCCTGCCGCGACGATGCCGTTGGCCGGATCGAGCGTGTGCGCGAGGGTGCGATACGGCGCTGCGGCACTGCCGTTGCCGGTGGTGTCGCTACCGGCTCTGGAAACGAAGATTTCCGTTGCGTGGACAGGCGCGACCGCAATGGCGGCACACGAAAGCAGGAATCGGACAGTGGCGATCATGGCTGGCCCCGCGGATTCGGCAAAGGAGTTCTCCATGCACATACGCTGTCACCGCCCGAACCTGACAGGTCACTGTTGGCGAAAGCGAACCGACCGCCGCGCGTCGATGCGAAGCAGGAATCCTGTTCAGCCTTCGAATCCG
>CAUJJG010000183.1 GCA_963205445.1 Pseudomonadota bacterium | reverse complement strand
GGGTGTAACGATACGTTCCGATCGGCTTGGGGCTGGGGGGTGACCAGCTCAACCCGGCACCGTTGTAGATCAGGCTGGGCAGGCCATTGTTGATGCTTTCGCGCAGCTCATAGCGGCTGGCACCGGGCATGGCATTCCAGCTCACGCTGTAGCGCCCATCCAGGCTGGGATTGGGGCTGGCGTGCAGACCCGTGGACTGACCTGGTGTGCCGTTGACCAGCATCACCTGCGAACCCAGCCGATCGCGCAGCACGGCCTTGAAGCTGTCTGAACCGTTCTGCCGCAGCACGATCACCGGACCCAACTCGTGGCGCTGGGTGCGTGTGCCCCCGACCACACTTTCTTCATAGCCGCCCGGCCCGAACCAGGTGGTGGTGCTGCCGGTCACGCTCTTGAATACCGCGCCATCGGCGCTGTAGGCGAACGCGGCCGTGCTGCCTTCGCGGGTGACCCGCCACGGCTGGTTGTTGAAGTCGTAGCTGGCACCCAGCGTGCTGCCGCCAATCACATTGCCGTTGGCATCGCAGGTGTAGGTGTCCGAACCGCCGCCGCTGCGCGCCACGGAAGTCACCGCATGCGGGCCGCAGGTTCCAGCGTCGTAGGTATAGGCACTCAATGCGGTTGTGCTGTAGTCGCTCTTGAACTTGAGATTGCCGTTGGGGTGATAGTCGTACGTGACCGGTGCGGGATTGCCGGGCACGCCGCTGCGAGTGGTCTTGGTCAGCCGTTGCAGACCGTCGTAGGTGTAGGTTTCGTTGGCATCGATGTCGGTCTGCGTGGTGGACTGGGTCTTGAGGTTGCCGAAACTGTCGTAGCTGTAATCCAGGCGGTTGAGCAGGCTGCCTCCGTTCTTCCATTGCTTCTGCTGGCTCTGGCCCGTGCTGGCATAGCTGCTGTGGCGGCCGGTGATGGAACCGAGGAAGGTTTCCTCGCTGACATTGCCCCAGGCATCCTGGGCATCGGCATGCCAGTACACGCCACCGGTGTTGTTGTCGCTCAGCTCCTGCAGCAGGCCATAGTCGGTGTAGGACTTCTTGACGGCCAAACCGCTGGGATAGGTGGTGGTCTCCAGGCGACCGGAGCTGTCGTAGGTGTAGGAGGTGGTCCAGGCTTGGGCCAAGCCCTGCAGGGTGCTGACCTGCCTTTCCAGGCGGCTGGTATTGGCCTGGTAGTTGTTGGATTCCTTCCAGATCATGCCGAGTGAAGCTTCAGAGCTGCCGGTAAAGCGCATTGCCGTGCCCAACATGCCCAAGCCATTGACTTGGTCGTAGATGAACCTGTCGCGAATGACCTTGAGGTTTGGATCTGTCGAATTGCTGTTGGTGGCGGTGCGCGTGGTCAACCGACCCAGGCTGTCGTAGACGTGGCTGGTGACCACGTTACGGGCGTCCGTCTGGGTCAGGAGTTCGCCGAGCGCGTTGTAGGTGAAGCTCCAGATTCCCGCATCCGGATCATTCAAACCGATGCGATGGCCAAGGTCGTTGTATGTGGAGGTGATCACAGCGCGGACGCCGCCGGCGTCGCCGGCATCGCGGGCGGCAACGGGGTTGCCCAGACCATCGTGCCAGTAGCTTGTCGTTGCGTAACCGCCGTTGCTGCCATTGCCTTGCACAGTCTTGATCAGGCGGCCCAAGGCATCGTGGGTTCGGCTCATGTTCATGCACAGATTGGTGGCCGTCGAGCATGTTTCAGCCACATGTACCCCACGCACGTTGATGTTGGTGGTGCTGCCGACGTAGGTGTAAGTCGTCATGACGTCACCGTTTGCCGGATCCAGCTCGCCACCCGGAGATTGTTTGGTAAGCGGGCGGTTCAGTGCGTCATAGGTCCAGCTGGTGAGTCCGCCATTGCCCTCGCTCTGGTAGAACGGCCCGCTTTGCATGGCGACCGTGCCCAGCGCGTCATACTCTGTATCGGTTTCGATGAAATCATCGCCGGCAAAACCGCGTTCGGTGTGCTTGATGTTTCTGCCCAATACGTCGAACCAGTCGGACGTGGTGGGCGAGCCGGCTTGGGTACGCACCACGCGCCAAGCGGCATTTTCCTGGCTGCCACTCCCGTTGTCGCCGTAGCCGCTACCGCAGCCTGTACTGGTGCATTTGGCGTAGCCAATGGAAACCGGTGGCAACAACACGGCGTTGCTGGCATCGAAGAAACTCATGCCGACCAGGCGACCGAAGGGGTCGTAGCTGTTGTCGACCTTGAGTCCGTTCGGATCAACCTGGCGAGTCACCTGGCCATCACGTGTGGAATGCTCGGTCGTTGAGGTGTGCTGCGCGGCGTTCTTCGTTGTCAGCACGAAGTAGCCGTCTTGACTTGCGGTGTTGACGCCATCCTTCGTGTAGGTGAATGTGGTTGTTCGTGGCGCAGGTGCCCCGCTTCCATCGACCAACCCTGTGCCGCTGATGGTGACGCTCTTGGGCAATCCCTTGGCCGTGGTTCCCGTGTAGTCGTAGGCGGTCGTGAGCGTTTGACCAGAGGCACTGACCGTCTGTGATTGCGGGGTATGGTCCGCGTTCCAGGCGAAACTGGTGGTGATGTTTCGTGTGGGCACCACGGCCCCGCCCGGCAACGGGTGAGTGCCGCTGTAGGTTTGCGAGGTGATGACGCTGCTGCTGTTCAATCGATCGAGCCACCAGGAGCTGGTATCCGGGGAATAGCTGTTGGTGGTCGTGGTGCGATGTTCCGAAATGACGGCGTCGGATAATTTGACGAACTGCTTGGTGAGGTTGCCGTAGGCATCCCAGCCGGAAGCACCACCGCTGGGCTGCGCTGCGTTCACGGTGCTCGTCGTGCTGTAATTGCTTCCGGTCACCAAGTCAAAGTTTTCAACGATCTGGGTATCCAACTGCGGCGCAAATATCGTGCCTCCGTTGCTGGTCGGGGTGGGCGGCTGCCCACAAGCGCCACGGTTGGTGATGTCGCATATCCACGTGTCGGTTTCGCTCCTGATCACCTTGTTCGTGGCAAGCGCCAAGGTTTCGACTTTCTCGATGCGCCCGGTCAGCGGAAACTTCTGGTGGAAGGTGGTAGTTGTGCGAAGACGGCGAGCGCTGGGGCCCTGGGTAGTGCTTGAGATCGAGCGGAAACCCTGGAATCCGCGGCCAAGGTGGTGGTACATCGCTTCGGTGTATCCGTAGGTGGCACTGCGCGACCCGTTGATCGACCCGTCACCACTGTTTTGTGCCATGCCATAGACCACCGGCATGGAACTTTGAAAATAGTAGTGTCGCGCGTCGGTGTAGCCATTGGCGTTGCCAGGCGGAAAGGCATACAGGGGCACGCTGTCCTGGGTGGTGCGGACGGAAAGCGGGTAGTATCCCCAAGCGACAAAATCGTTCACGCCATTGATGGCGCTGTCCATGAGGCCGGGGAGATACGGTGGCAGCAAACCGAGATTGAGTTCGGACCCGGATGCCGTTGGCGCAGGGACCGAAGGCCGCTGGCTTGCAGGCAATCCGACCGATCCTGGTGAGCCTCCTGCTGCTGCAATGCCCTGGTTGACGTTGGCGTACAGCATAACGGATTTCGCCAGTTGAGCTGTAGCAATTCGAGTGTCTGCGAAAGTGGATGGACCGTAATTGTCATCGTTAACAGCGGAGCACTTCTGATGGCTCCAGTACCCGGATGTGTTGGGTACACCATTCGTGAGAACAAGGTTGGAACATCCGGCTGATGTAATGAGATCCTGCAGCCCATCTCCAAACAGATCATCGGCGCTGCCGTAACTGTCATTCAATCGCGACACCAGCGGTGTCTCAAATGACTCGATCGTGAATGCATTTGGAGCTGTCTGCACAAATTTCAGTCGCGCCAGTCGATAGACGCTGTTGTCTTCCCCAACTCCGCCATGGGTAGGTGTGCTGGAATACGCGTTGAACGCGGGAAGATCCGCGCCATTTTGATCGTGCCACGTCCAAATGTAGTGCGGATGGCCGCCGGTACTTTGGGGCATGTCGTCGTCAAAGTCTGTACCACCCAAGCTATCAGGATTGGGGGGGCAGGAGTATGCCGCGCAGACCTCGGCTGTTTGGGGCGTCTCACCGGGCAAGCCAGGAATGTCAGCGCCAGCTGGGCAAGTTTCCGTACCAATTTGCCTGACGCGCTTGATGGTACACATTTTCACGGCAAAAGCTTTAGCGCCGGGCAATTGCGACACAGTCAGCAGATCAGTCTTGCCATCCGCATCCACATCCATTGCCGGCAATTTGCCGGCATAGCGAAACTCGTACTGCGGCGCAGGGCCAGCATTTCCGGTCAAGAAGTGCTGCAGGCCAACGCTACTTCCCGTGTTGATCTGGGGGCCATATGTGCCATTGCCCAGATTGAGGCGCAGCATCCAAAGGCCTTCCGCGGGCCTGGCAATGACAAAGTCCTCAAGTCCATCAGCATTGACGTCCATCCATCGGTGGACGTAATTTCGGCGAGAGGAGCAATCGTCGAAGTCTGGGTTGTTGTCAGTCAGGCCGATCTGCGTGCATGTCTTGATTGTCGCTGTGTTCGCGCCGGGATTGGAGATAGCAACTCCGGCAATACCGCCGGTCAACAAGTTTGCCGCACCTGTGTAGACCAGATGGAAATCGGGGTATCCATCGCCATTGAAGTCGGCAATATGGTCGATATCCGCTTGCGCAAAGCCGGGGGATTGGCTGTCAGTCACTCGCGGCAAACAGACTACCAGGGACTCAGGCTGGTAGCTGACTGTGCTACCCACGGAAAACAGGCCGGAAATATTATTCCTGTGGAAAAACACACCGTTCTTGGGCCCAAATCCATCGCTGCCGCAGGACTTTGGTTGAATTGTGAGGATGTCGGTTCTGCCGTCTCCATCCCAATCCGCTGCCAGAACTTGCTTGCGTGCTCCAAATGCCACGTTCGGCAAGGGTATGTTGGTAGACACTTTGCCAAATGGATTGCGATTTGCGGGCGCGCCTCGAGGGACGCGATTGTAGTCCCATATACCGAATGCCACGTTCGCACTGTCCAACTGGGGTAATCCGATCAGCGCTGCGCGCCCACTGCCGTCAAGGTCGGATTCCGAGACCGACGATCCTCCGAACCCGGCATACGTAGAATCAATACTGGTTGAAACGTTGGCCCAACGATCAGCCGTAAACTGGCTGAGGAAACTGCCTGACTGTCTGCCCGCAGAAACGGTGATCAAGGTTTCGCGGGTGCCGTCACCGTCATAGTCGCCGCCGACGCGTACCCGATACACTTCGTTCGCTTCACCTTCGCTCGGAAATGGCGAGGCCAAGTTGAACCCCTGCAACGATTTGAGCTGAAAATTCAGATCGTCATCGTTGTAGGAAAACAATGTTGCCGGGTGACACGGGCTGGATTCGCCTGCGCATTCCTGCAACGCAGTCATCAGCAGGCGGCCGCTGTATTGCGCCTTTGCATAGGTTGGCGTGTACTTGCGGACCGTTGTGGTCCCGACCTTGGTCGTTATTGAAGCCACGGCTTGGGTTTGCATGGTCAGCCCGCCCGCAAGGGCGCTGGAGGCGATGTCGCTCGCGTGCTCCCTGCCTGGCAGATCTTCGTCCTGAACTGCATCGTCGCGGGTCTGGTAGCTGAAGGTGACTGAGCGATCACCGGCGCTGCCGCTGAGCGAACCGGTGTAGGTCACCGTGCCCAGGAGAACTTCGCCATTGCCGAAATCCGTGTAGCTGTAGCTTTGATAGTTGCCGACCCGATCTTCGATCTTGTCGACCAACCAGCTCAAGGGCACGGTCACGCCGGCTGGCGTTACTCGAGAGGTCGCGGTGGAGCCGTAAGTCAGAGTCCGACCGTCTTTTTGCTCAACGGTAAAGTAGGTGTTCGGAGTCGTTAGCGTTCCGCCCAACTGCTTTATGCGCGCATAGCTGTCGATTTCAGTGCGGTACTCGGCATTCTGGCTACCGTAAACGCCGCCGACGCTTACCAAGCGCTGGCCGTCCAGGCACAAGCGATCAGTTGATGAATAGGACACGCCGCGGGTTGCGCCATCCTGCTCCGGCGTCTGTGGACACCGATGGATGGAGCTCAGCCCCGAAATGGACCAACCCATTCCAGCAACGCCATCTCCGCTCCGGCTGCTGTAACTGAGCGAGATCGACGGCTGCATGCCAGCGCGCCCTGGCGGGACCACGATCGGAATGCTGTAGGTACCCGCACCGCCATTGCTGCCGGCCTGACCGGCAAGCGTACCGACTGATGCGTCATGTGCTGGCGCAGCGTCCTTGGATTCAGCGGGTGCAGCGAATGCCTCAGTGGCTGCCCACGAGTGCGAGGCCGGGTAGATGGGCGCGAGCCCGGCACCCAGGGTCAAGATCAAGGCAAAGACAAACGGAAGCGGCGTACGCCGTCCCTGACGTGCAATCTCCATTTCCCACTCCACCATTTGTTTGGTCGGCGGAGCGTAAGCCAACACATGCAGATTGCAAGATCACCCGTCGTTAGCGGCGCTTACTTTGCTTCTTCTTCGTTTTACTCATCATTTCTTCCGCCAATGCAATCAGCAATGATCGCTTGCGCACTGGAATTTCGCGAAATGTCGCAAGCAATTGCTCCTCTTGCGAGGTTTGCGCAAAGTCATCCAGTGTGACTGCGGGAATCGTGGAGACATCTGCATGTTCGCCAGGCGGCGCATGCTGCTTCCCTGTCACAAGCCAGTCGAGTGATGCGCCGGTAAGCTCAAGAATACAGAGCAGGTTCTGCAAGGTAGGTAGCGTGCCGCTTGGGTGCTCCCATTGAGCAACCGCGCTGGCGCTTACGCCGATGCGACGAGCCACTTCTGCTTGCGAAATAGAATGGTTTCGGCGCACCAGGCGGATCCTGTCCGCGACCTTCCGTTGATCAACGCCTTTAGCCGGTCTTGGTAATTTCATTAAGCTTCACTAATCGCAAAGCGATGCTTGATATTCAAACGCACATGCTAGCAAGCCCGTTCTGCATTGCCAACCAATTGAAGCAATAAGCATTATTTGACGTCGAACCAATTGGAATTGCACTCTAAAACAGTCGCTCAAGACGCTGGAATACCTTGAAAACAGTCGATTTTGATGCAATCCAAATTGCGTTCCCCGGAAGGGCGCCCCATGACTTCAGGCACGCGCCCCAGGTTCGAATGTCATGCGGGACGAGATCTCAGCCCTGGCCATCCAGCAGCTGGCGCAGGAAGGGCACGGTGACCCGGCGTTTGGCGGCGAGTGCGGCGCGGTCGATGCGTTCGAGCAGGCC
>CAUJJG010000182.1 GCA_963205445.1 Pseudomonadota bacterium | reverse complement strand
TTCGTGCGGAACGAGCGCGAGGTCCGCTATCTGGTCACGCCCGCCAACATCCTCGTATCGCTGGCAAAGGTCGTGCGCGATGACCCGCCCGGACGCGCCCGCGCCCTGATCCCGATCGGCGAGGACGCAAGGCAGCTGCCGCCCGCCGCCGGCCGCAGGCCGCGCCTGCTGGTGCTGGTCGTCGGCGAAACCGCTCGCGCCGCCAACTGGGGCCTGAACGGCTACCGGCGCCAGACCACGCCCGCGCTCGCTGCGCGCAGCGTCCTCAACTTCCCGCACGTTGCCGCCTGTGGCAGCAGCACGGAAGTATCGCTGCCGTGCATGTTCTCCGCGCAGGGACGCGAAAACTACGACGAAAAGGAAATCCGCAGCCGCCAGTCCCTGCTGCATGTGCTGCAGCATGCCGGCGTGAACACCTTGTGGCGGGACAACCAGTCCGGCTGCAAGGGGGTTTGCACCGGCCTTCCCTACGAAAACCTGCAGACCAGAGACGATCCCGAGCTGTGCCAGGCGCGCCACTGCCTCGACGGCATCCTGGTCAAGGATCTGGCGCTGGCGGCCGCCCCGTCGCCCGGGGACCAGGTGATGGTCCTGCACATGCTGGGCAATCACGGCCCGACCTATTTCGCGCGGTATCCCGGGGGGTTCAAGCGCTTTACGCCGGTCTGCGAAACCTCGGATCTCGGCAAGTGCAGCCAGGCGCAGATTGTCAACGCCTACGACAACGCGCTGCTCTACACGGACCACGTCCTCGCATCAGCGATCGATCAGCTCGCGGCGATGCCGGATCGAGACACGGCGCTGCTCTATGTATCGGACCACGGCGAGTCGCTGGGGGAACACGGCCTCTACCTCCACGGCATGCCGTATGCCATCGCGCCGCGCGAACAGCTGGAAGTTCCCATGGTCGTCTGGTTCTCCGATGGCTGGCGCCAATCCGCGCAGCTCTCGGACGGATGCCTGCAGGCTCGAACCGGCAAGCACCTCAGCCACGACAATCTCTTCCATACGGTCTTGGGGCTGATGAACGTCACGACCTCGCTGTACCGCCCCGAGAAGGACATCTTCGGCGCTTGCCGCAAGCAGTGAGTGCACGGCAGGTGCAGGACTGCCTGAAGCGCAATACACAAAACCGGAGGCGGCGCGAGACCGTTTTGGTTGAAGCCCCACGCCGCATCCCCTGCTTACTTGCGCGCCGTCAGGATCGGCGTGAGGTAGTCGGGTTTGCCTGCAATGCGTTCCAGATGCGGGTAGCGCAGGCCGCCGTGGTAGTCGAGCTTGACCGTGCGATAACGGTCGAAGCTCTTGAGCAAGAGTTCGATCGGCGTCTTGTCGGTCTTGGCCGCAGTGATTGCGGCCTTCAGCGCATCCTCATCGTAGGCCTGGCCATTGACGGCCACGACGGTGGCGCCACTGCCGATACCGGCATTGAAGGCGGGGCTGTCCCAGCGCACGTCGCTGATGTCACCACCCTTGCTGATGCTCAAGCCCAAGGAATAGGTGAAATCACCGCCGCCGCCATTGGCCTTGGCATAGGCATTGGGCGTGTCCTTGAACACCAGCGCCCAGCCTGCCAGTGCGAAGCCGCCGACAAGGCCGGTCTTGCCGTCCAGACGATCGCGCAGGAAGGTTGTCCAATCGTGGGGATGAACGCCATTGAGGGTGGCCACCACGTCTTCGAAGGTATAGGTGTTCTGCACCTGCCACTCGCCGTCGTTGACGCCGAAGAAGGCCCGGGCGAAATCATCCAGCGACTTCTTGCCGCCGGTCTTGCTGCGGATCAGCGCGTCGGCCTCCAGCCAGATCATCTGGCCGCCGCGGTAGTAGTCCTCACTCATCTGGTAGTTGAGATAGGCGCGCGGCGCGCGGCCGACCACGATGGGGTCGTTGGTGGTGTCCTGGATCCCGCGCCAGGACAGGCCCGGCCGGTTCTCGGCATAGGTGGCGGCGACCAGCGCCAGCGCGTCGATCGAGGCCGGCAGCGGACGCATGCCGCTGCGCGCGGCCAGCACGTTGCCCCAATACTGGGTCTGGCCCTCGTAGACCCAGAGCAGGCTGTCCTGCATCGGGGTATTGAGGTTGGGCACCCACAGATCGGCGCCACGACGGTATTTGCCGTTCCAGGAGTGCACGAACTCATGCGCCAGCAGATCGGTGAAGCCGGATTTCTCCTTCCAGCCGGTGAAGTAATCGACGCCAACGCCGTTCTCGCTGGAACGCTGGTGCTCCAGCCCGTTGCCGCCCATCTGGTTGGAAAGCGAGAACAGGAACTGATAATGGTCGTAGTGCTGGCCGCCGAACAGCTTCAACGCCTGTTCCACCATCTGCTGGTGAAGCTTCACCTGCTCCGGTTTGGCTTCCAGATATTTGGGTGCATCCGCCACCACCCCCAGTTTCACCGGCACCGTGCTGCCCTTCGGGGTCAGGTCGATGTTCTTCGCATGGCGGCCGGCGTACACCGGCGAATCGACGAAGATGTCGAAGGGCACATCGGCATAGTTGACGGTATCGCCATTGCGGCCTTCCTCGTGCAAGGCGGTGAACGCGGTCCAGCCGGTGGGGTAGGTGACCCGCGGGTCGATCATGATCTTGTGCATGTAATGCCCGGCCGGGTACAGCGCAGCCGAGATGAACTGCAGATTGAGCATGTTCGGCGTCATCACCACCCGCCCCTGGCCGGGACCGGTGGCGGTCAACAGGTCGAATTCTGCGGTGATCTCGCTGATACCGGCGGGCACGATGAGATGGAAGGCACCGACTTCCAGCGTGTCGCGCTTCCAGTTCAGCGTCTGCCCGTTGGCGGTGAAGCGCAGGCCGGCGATGTCGTCCAGCCCATTGCGCGGCGAATGCCCGCCCGGCACCCAGCGCGGGTACAGCAGGGTCAGCGGGCCGGCCTGCACCGGGATGGTCTGCTTGATCTTGAAGATGCGCTGATCGAGGTTGCGCGCATCCACTTCCACCTTGATCGTGCCGGGCGCATAGGCCACGTCCTGCGGCGGCGGAATCGTCGGGCTGATGGCATGAACGGTGCCGGCCAACAGCAGGGAGGACAGGGCGAGGGGCAACAAACGGCGGGTCATGCGCAGCTTCCAGGAGGGGGTAACCCGCATCCTACCCACCCCTCTGCCCTCCCCCCCCATGCCGAAAGCCATGCACGCCGGGTTCATGCCTGTTGCAGGATGATCCCCAAGTCACACTTTCAGGAGATGCCGATGCGATTGCACCTGTCCCTGCTGCCCATCTTGCTGCTGGGCGCCTGTGCCAGCCAGCCGGCCAGCCCCCCAGCCGATGCGGAGGCCGTTGCCTGCAATGCCGATGCGGCCAAGGCCTTGATCGGGCAACGCGGGGACGCGGCCACCGTCGAAGCCGCACGCAAAGCGGCAGGTGCGGCCAGCGTGCGGGCGCTCAAGCCGACGGACGCGGCCACCATGGATTACCGGCATGACCGGCTGAACGTCCTGCTGGACGAAGCCGGTTCCATCGCTCGGCTCAGCTGCGGCTGAGCCCCCTGCAGGCAGCGGCGGGTCAGTCCGCAGCGTTGGCGCCGGCTTCCATCGCAGGGGCGGCCTGCAGATGCGCGGTATCGGTATAGCGCCAGGCCACGTAGGCCGCCACGGCCAGCAGCAGCGCCGCGATCAGGAAGGCCACGCCCGGCAGGTGCAAAGGCGCGCGTGGGCTGATGAAGTAGCCGAACGACCCGGCGAATGCGGCCGGCGCGAAGATCCCGGCCAGTGACACCAGACTGCCAAGCGAGCCCTGGATGCGCCCCTGCACATCGGCCGGCACTTGCCGGGTGATCAGCGCCATCGTGGCGGGCCCGGCGATGGCCCACAGCGCGCTGATCGGCAACCCGAGCAGGAACACCCAGCCCACGTCGGCCAGCCCATACAACACGAACCCGGCCGCACCACAGCCCAGCCCCAGCAACATCGCCCGCCGCTCGCCCAAGGCCTTCACCAACCGGCCTACCAGCGCCACATTGACGATCACGCTGAGCACGCCCACCAGCGCCAACACATATCCGGCCTGCTTTTCCTTCCAGCCAAACGCGGCATCGGCAAACAGCACGAAGGTGCTGGGGTACACGTAGTGGGCGAAATTGGCCACGAAGGCCACCGCCACCAGGCCCCAGATCCGCGGATGCTCGCGCAGCATCTGCACGCCGCCCAAGGGGCGCGCATGCTTCCAGTCGAAGGCCTTGGCGCGGCGTTCGGGCGGCAACGACTCGGGCAGCACGAACACGCCGTAGAGAAAATTCAGCAGGGCCAAGCCTGCGGCACACCAGAACGGCAGCCGATGGTCGATGTCACCCAACACGCCGCCGATCAGCGGGCCGATGATGAAGCCCAGGCCAAACGCCGCGCCGATCATGCCGAAGCTTTTTGCCCGCCGTTCGGCCGGCACCACGTCGGCGATGTAGGCATTGGCAGTGGAGAAACTGGCCGAGGTGGCCGCCGACAGCAGCCGCCCTGCAAACAGCCACCCCAGCGTGGGGGCCAGCGCCATGAACACGAAATCCACGCCCAGCCCGAGACAGGACAGCAGAATCACCGGGCGCCGGCCAAACCGGTCCGACAAGGCCCCCTGGATCGGCGTGAAGAAGAACTGCACCAGCGCGAAGGCGAACGAAAACACGCCCGTCCAATAGGCCGCGATGGACAGGTCACCGCCCACCATTTCCTGCACGAGATGCGGCAGCACCGGGATGATCACGCCGAACGCGATCACGTCGATCAGGACGGTGATGAAGATGAACGCAAGGGCTGCCCTGCGCGCGCCAATGGCCGTGGATGCGTTCAAGTGCGGTGCCCCGTGCGAAGGAAGATGGTCAGGCGATGAAGGCGTCGGTAGTCAGCAGGGCGAGATGCTCGCGGACGTCGTCCGGCCAATGCTGGACCTGTGCCTCGAAACGGCCATAGTCGCCAGCAAACAAGGCGCGCGCTGCCTCTTCGAAACCTGCCGCATCCCCGGCAATGGCCTGCATGAACCGATAGGCGGCCTCCTGTGCCGCACGACGCCGGTCGTCCCCGGCCGACACCTTGCGCGCCTCGTCCACCAATCGGCGCAAGGCTACCGATGCACCACCCGGCTGTGCCGCCAGCCAGTCCCAGTGGCGTGGCAACAAGGTCACCTCCCGCGGGACCACCCCCAGCTTTGGCCGCCCGGGCCGGCGCGGCGCGGACGGCGTTTCCTCGCCCAGCCGCTGCGGCTGGGCCAACCATGCCAGCAAATCCGCGGCCGGCAGCTCCAGTGGCAGCTGCAGCACCCGCGCATCGGCGTCATCGAACACCATGACCGGCCGATCCGGGAAGACATCAAAGGCCTGCTTGGCCTTCAGGGCCACATGCCGCAATTCGCCGGTGGCGATCCGGTTGTCGCCGGAGAAGGCGGTGCAGCGCAGATTGGGACGAACCAAGGGGGCACTCCTGACAGTCAGTGCCCTATATTACCCGGATCAAATTAGAGCAGCAAACCCAATCAGCGCCCGGTCTGCACTTCGATCAGTTTCAGGAATTCACTGCGGGTGCGTGCATCCTCGCGGAAGCTGCCCAGCATCTTGCTGGTCACCATGCTCACCCCGCGCTTGTGCACGCCGCGGGTGGTCATGCACTCGTGCGACCCCACCACCACCACGCCCACCCCGCGCGGCTGCAGCGCGCGCTGGATGCAATCGGCAATTTGTGCGGTCATCTTTTCCTGCACCTGGAACCGCTTGGCGTAGGCATCCACCACCCGCGCCAGCTTGCTGATGCCCACCACCTTGCCGGCCGGCAGATAGCCCACGTGAACCTTGCCGATGATCGGCGCCATATGGTGTTCGCAGTGGCTTTCGTAGTCGATGTCGCGCAGCACCACCATCTCGTCGTAGCCGCCCACTTCCTCGAAGGTGCGCGCCATGTACGCATCCGGGTCCAGCGCGTAGCCGCTGAACCAATCCTCGAAGGCGCGGGCCACGCGCTTGGGCGTGTCCAGCAGGCCCTCGCGTGCCGGGTCGTCACCGGCCCATTGCAGCAAGGTGCGTACCGCCGCCTCGGCCTGGGCGCGGCTGATCTGGTTGCGGATGTCGTCGCTGTGGTCGCTGGACATGGCCACTCCTGGCGAAGGCGGGCGGGCATGGTAGCGCGAACGCTTCCCGCACCGCTGCAGGCATGACCATTCGCATGGGCAAAACGGACCCTCCATGCACAGAATGCGACGGTCGGACACCACCTGGAACGCCCTGATGCGCATCAATCGCTTGCACACCGCTGTTGTCGTTGCTCTCGCCCTTGGTTTGGGGCTTGCCGCCTGCAACCGCAGCACCACACCCGTCACTGCGCAATCTGCAACGGCCACGCCGGAACAGACCAAGGCCGAAACCCAGCGCCTCAATGCCTGGTTCGAGAAAAAGTACGAGGAACAACTGCAGTTCAGCCCGATCCAGCTCAGCATGCTCGGCCGCAAGGACCTGTACGACCAGATCGACGACATGTCCGAAGCCGGCGCGCGCAAGCAGCTGGCCTGGCAAGAGGCCACGCTCAAGGAAATGGAAGCCAGCTTCGACTACGCCAAACTCGAACCGGAAGCCAAATTGTCCTGGGCCTTGTGGAAACTGCAGGTCGAACGTGCGCGCACTGGCCTTGCGTTTTTGGAGGACGGCTATCCGTTCGACCAGATGAATGGTGCCCAGAGCTTCGCCCCCACCTTCATGATCAACTTCCACAAGGTGGACGACGAGCAGGACTACCTGGCCTACGTCAGCCGCCTGCAGAAGCTCGAAACCGCGTTTGACCAAGCGCTCGAACGCGGCCGCGCCGCCGTCGCGAAAGGCATCCGCCCACCGAAGTTCGCCTACGTGGGCGTGATCGACCAGTCGCGCAAGGTCATCACCGGGGCGCCGTTTTCCGCCGGCAAGGACAGCGCGCTGTGGGCCGACGCCCAGGCCAAGGCCGATGCACTGGTGAAAGCGGGCAAGGTGAGCACGGCCCGCGCCACCGAGCTCAAGGCGCTGGCGCGCAAAGCGCTGCTGGAGCACCTCAAACCTGCATACGACAAGGTCATCGCCTTCTGCGAGGAAGATCTGCCCAAGGCCGCCGACAATGCCACTGGCGTGGGCACCACCCACCCCAACGGCGCCGCCTATTACGCGCATCAGCTGAAGGTGAATACCTCCACCGCGATGAGCGCCGACGAGATCCACCAGCTTGGCCTGTCGGAAGTGGCGCGTTTGCGCGGCGAACTGGAAAAGGTGAAGCAGCAGGTGGGCTTCACGGGCGATCTGCAGGCCTTCTTCACCCATGTGCAGAACGACAAGGCGCACCTGTACCCGAACACCGATGCCGGCCGACAGGCCTACATCGACGATGCCAGCAAGGCCATCGCCAACATCAAGACCCAGCTGCCGAAGTACTTCGGCCTGCTGCCCAAGGCGGATCTGGTGGTCAAGCGCGTGGAAGCCTTCCGCGAACAACCCGGTGCCGCCCAGCACTACTACCCGGGCACCCCGGACGGCTCGCGGCCGGGCGTGTACTACGCGCACCTGATCGACATGGACGCGATGCCCAAGACCGAGCTGGAAGTCATCGCCTACCACGAAGGCCTGCCCGGCCACCACATGCAGATCTCGATCGCGCAGGAGCTCAAGGGCATTCCGACCTTCCGAACCCAGGCGTTCGACACCGCCTATGCCGAAGGCTGGGGCTTGTACGCGGAATGGCTGGCCAAGGAGATGCCAGGCACCTATCAGGACCCGTATTCCGAATACGGCCGGTTGATGTCGGAGATGTGGCGCGCGATCCGGCTGGTGGTGGATACCGGCCTGCACGCCAAGGGCTGGACCGAGCAGCAGGCGGTGGACTACTTCCGCGCCAACAGCTCGGTGCCGGATGCGGCGATCCGGTCCGAGGTACAGCGCTACCTGGTCAACCCCGGCCAAGCCACCGCGTACAAGGTCGGCATGATTCGCATCCAGCAATTGCGCAAACAGGCCGAGACCGCGCTTGGCGAGAAATTCGACATCAAGGGCTTCCATGACGCCGTGCTGGGCGGCGGCGCACTGCCGCTGGACCTGCTGGAGCAGCGCGTGAACCTGTGG
>CAUJJG010000181.1 GCA_963205445.1 Pseudomonadota bacterium | reverse complement strand
CAACATGAAGGCGGCGCCCACGATCACGGTGCAGACCGCCGACAGCAGTGGAAACACCAGCAGTTCCTTGTCCTGCGCCAGCACGCCGGCACTGGCCTTGATCAGGCCCCAACTGCGCGAAAGTCGTTCGAACATGGCCTTTATCCGAAAGGGAATGCGAGAGGGCAGTATGCCCCAGCCGCTGTTGCCCGGCGCAGCCGTCGTCGCGGCACTGCGGAGGCGCGGCTGCAACCGGTGGGCGGCTGCCCGTGTCTCAAGGGGCAGACACCCGATGGAAGATGCCCATGCCCCGACCCATGACCCTGCTATTGCTCTGCTGCCTGCCTTTCGCCTCGCTGGCGCAGGCTTCCACTTCTTCTTCTCAGGCTGCGGTGAAAACCGCGCCCGCCCCGCCGGTCGATGCCCGCGCTGCGGTGGACGGGATTGCGGGCGTCATCGCCGAGTACTACCACGATGCAGCGCAGGGCGCCCGCATCGCCGGTGAGCTGCGGGCCGATGCGGCTCGCGGCGCTTTCGACGGCAGTGCTCCGCAGGTACTGGCGACCCGCCTGACCGACCGCCTGGACCCGATCGACCGTCACTTCAAGGTCCGCTGGGCGCCTGAAGATGCAGGGCGCGACGACAGGGCCCCGGATCTGGCCCCGGAGGATGCCGCCAGGCGGGACAACCACGGCATTCGTCGCGTTGAGGTCTTGCCGGGCAACGTCGGCTATCTGGATCTGCGGCAATTTGCCGCCTTCAATCCGGAGGCGGCGCAAGCCCCGGCGCGTGCCAGCATCGACGCCGCATTGAACGTGCTGGCCCATGTGGATGCGCTCATCATCGACCTGCGCGACAACGGGGGCGGCTCGCCTGCGATGGTGGGCTATCTGGCCAGCGCTTTCACGCCCGCCGGCGCCAACATCTACAACACCTTCCGGCTGCGGGAACGGACGATCAGTGAAGCGCCGCCGGTACCGTATGCCGCCCCCCGCCTGAGCATGCCGCTGTATGTGCTGACCAGCGCACGCACCGGATCGGCAGCCGAATCCTTTGCCTACACCTTGGGCAATGCCGGTCGCGCCGTCGTGGTGGGTACCCCCACGGCCGGTGCCGCCAATCCCGGGGGCGAGGTTGATGCCGGCCACGGCTTCCGCGTCTTTGTCTCCACCGGCTCGCCGATCAGCCCGATCACCGGGCGCAATTGGGAAGGCGTGGGCGTGCAGCCCCATGTCGGCACTGATGCCGCGCAGGCGCTCGCCACCGCACACATCCTGGCGCTGGAGGCCGTGCTTGCTTCCGGTTTGCCGGCTGCCGAGGCCGTGGATACGCGCTGGGCATTGGAAGCGCTGCGGGCGGAAGCAGGGCCCCTGCGCGCGGTGGCATGGCAGGACTATCTGGGCGATTACGGCACGGTGGGCATCGACCAAGCCGAAGGGCGCTTGCGTGTTCGGCGCGGTGAACGTCCGCCGCTGTTGCTGCTGCCAATCAGCGATGACCTGTTTGCCGTGGTTGGAAATCCCGCCCAGCGCGTGCGCTTCCAGCGGGATGGGCGTGGCCGCGTGACGGCGCTGGAGCTGCTGCGCTCCAATGGCGCGCTGGACCTGCACCCGCGCGAAGACGCCGCAGACAACTCAGGTACCGGCCGCCTGCCGTGAGGCCGGGCCGGTACACTGAGGGGCTTCAAACCTGACGCAAAGGAACACCCATGGCATTCACCACCACCGCCTCCGGCTTGCAGTACGACGACACCACCGTTGGCACCGGTGCCGAGGCCCGGCCCGGCCGCAACGTCACCGTTCATTACACCGGCTGGCTGTACGAGAACGGCGCACAGGGCGAGAAGTTCGATTCCAGCAAGGATCGCGGCGAGCCCTTCATCTTCCCGTTGGGCGCCGGCATGGTGATCAAGGGCTGGGACGAGGGCGTGCAGGGCATGAAGGAAGGCGGCACGCGCCGCCTGCTCATCCCCGCCAATCTGGGCTATGGCGCGCGCGGTGCCGGCGGCGTGATTCCGCCCAATGCCACGCTGCTGTTCGAGGTGGAGCTGTTGGGCGCGTAAAATAGGCGGCCCTGACACGATGTCCAAACCATGACCGCATTGCCCCCCTGCCCGAAGTGCCAATCCGAATACACCTACGAGGACGGGGGGCGTTGCGTTTGCCCGGAATGTGCCCATGAGTGGCTGCCGGGCGAGGTGGAAGCCGAAGAGGCGGCCAAGGTCATCAAGGACGCCGTGGGCAATGTGCTGGCCGATGGCGACACCGTCACCGTCATCAAGGACCTGAAGGTGAAAGGCTCCTCGCTGGTGGTCAAGGTGGGCACCAAGGTGCGCAACATCCGCCTGGTTGATGGCGATCACGACATCGACTGCAAGATCGACGGCATCGGCCAGATGGGGCTGAAGTCGGAGTTCGTGAAGAAGGCTTGAGGCGCGGGCGGCCGGCTCAGGCCGCCGCCAGGCGCATTGCGTACAGCGCCGCACCGACATGCGGCGCGTGTTGCGGTTCCTGCAGCCGAAACCTGTCGCTGGCCTCGGCCAATGCCGCACGCAGCGGGGCCAGCAGCAGGTCCCCGGCGTGGAAGGCACCGCCGGAATACGACACCGGCACGGGCGCGTCGTCGGCAAACCCCAGTGAATGCCGCAGGGCCACGGCCAACTGGGCCAGCGCATGGCCCGCATCGGCATAGATGCGCAAGGCGGCACCATCGCCGGCGCGTGCGGCATCGGCAACCCAGTGCGCCATCCTGGCCAGCTCGGTGCGGGTGGCCGCGTGTTCGCCATAGATGTGTGCGCACAGGTCGAGGTCGTGTTCCAGCGCCAAGGCCTGTCGAACGATGGCGTGCAGCGGGCCCTTGGGCAGCCGGCCATCGCTCATCTTCGAAAAGACATTCAGCCCCTGCAGCGCGATCCAGTGGGATGAACCATCATCGCCGAAGGTGCTGCCCCAGCCGCCGGCACGCGCGCCGCAGCCCTGGCGTTGGCCATAGCCGATCGAGCCGGTACCAGCGACCAGATTGATGCCATCCGCACAGGCCAGCGAGCCGGCCCAGCCGCACACCATGTCGTTGTCGCAGCGGTAGCGCCCGTGCCCAAGGATGGTGGCCGGCACGGCGTCCAGCTGGCTGGTGATGGCGCGGTTCTCGCCGTAGGCCGGCAGGCCGAAGAAAGCGTAGGCGATGTCGGCCGCGTCACGGCCGGCCGCTGCCAGCACCTGCGCCACGCCTTGTGCAAGCACCTCGTGGGCACCTTCCAGCCCCACCTGCGGGAACCAGGTGGTGCCCAATTCGGCCTCGGCCAACGGCGTGGCCGAGGCATTCACCAGCAGGAAGCGGGTCTTGGTGCCGCCGCCGTCCACGCCCAGCCAGCAGCGGCGCATGGTCAGGCCTCCA
The DNA here is from genome assembly GCA_963205445.1 of Pseudomonadota bacterium. GTDB lineage: Bacteria > Pseudomonadota > Gammaproteobacteria > Xanthomonadales > Xanthomonadaceae > Thermomonas. Next base: position 9,695 of record CAUJJG010000181.1, on the reverse strand, counting down.
GCGGGTACAGGGTGACGCCCTGTACCACGCGGTTGACGGTGCCCTGCGGGTTGGGGTTGTCGGGGCTGCAGCCCAGCGCGCGCGAAGCGAAGAAGGCATAGGTCTGGGCAATGGCGACGAAAGGCCAGACCAAGTCGATGTCGGGGGCCTCTGCCATGCCGACCAGCGACAGGGTGTCCGCGTGGTCGCGGGGCTGGGCGCTGACCTCGATCACCGCACCGGCCACGCCGTCCTTTCGCAGTTCATCGATCAAATCGTGCTCGTAGCGGCGGGTGTAAGCCGCATTGGACACGAAGACCATCACCAGCGTGCGTTCAGTGACGAAGGTCTTGGGGCCATGCCGGAAACCCAGCGGGGAGTCATGGCAGGTGGCGATGGCGCCGTTGCTGAGTTCACCCATCTTCAGGGCGGCTTCGCGGGCCAACCCTTGCAGGATGCCGCTGCCGAGGAAGACGCAACGGTCGAAGCCGCGCTGTGCCAAGGCCTGCAGTGGTGCCAAGTGGGCCTGCAGGGCGCAGGCGGTGGCGCCGGCCAGCGGCCCGATGCGGTGCTCCAGTTTGTCGCTGCCTAGCGCTGCCAGCGCGGCATACAGCATGCAGCTGAAGCTGGAGGTCATGGCGAAGCTGACGTCGTGGGTTTCTTCCGGCAGGTAGATCGCCCGCGTCTGTCGCACCTGCATCGAGCCCAGCTTGCCGGCCGGGTTGCAGGTGATGAAGAGATGGCGCACGTCCTTGACCAGAGTTTCCACCAATTCCACTGCGGCCACGCTCTCCGGGCTGTTGCCCGAACGCCCGAAGGACACCAGCAGCAGGGGTTGGGCGGGGTCCAGATACAGATGCGGTGCGCTGACCAGATCGGTGGTGGCGATGGCATCCACGCGTGCGGCCAACTGCCGGTCCAGCAGCGGGGCGAGGATCTGGCCGATGTAGGCCGACGTGCCGGCCCCAGCCAAGATCACCCGCGCTGCCGGGTTGCTGGTGATCGGCACGGTGAATGCGTCCAGCTGGGTGCGCAGCGCTGCCACCAAAGCGTGGGTGGCCTTCAGCATGGCCGGCTGCTGCACGATCTCGCGCGCGGTGTGCAAGGCGCCGCTGGCAGCCAGTTCGATGGTGTCCGTACCGAGCAATTCAGTGTGCGTCATGGCGATGGCAAGCATGGTGGTAGTCGTCGAGTATCGTTTCGATATGGGCCATGACCAAGGCTGCCGGGGCGTTGTCGATCCGGCCCTCGCGCAGGGCAGGCAAGACGCGGGGCAGATATTGGCTGATCAGGGGCAACGGGGGGGGATTGGATTGCAAATTGTCGAAAAGCCGCTGCCGTGATGATTCGATGATGGCATCGGGCCAGTAGTAGCGGATGCGGTCGCTGAGGCTGTATTGCAGGTCCACATCCAGTTGTGCACCCTGTGCGCTGTAGTAGCGCTGCCAGTGTTTCGGTTCGGCATGCAGGCGTGCCAGCGCGACCTCACGCAAGCGGGCGTGGCGCTTGTCGTCCACCCAGTCTTGCTCGATGGCATCCAGCGCCCACAGCGCCTCGCGCAGCGCAAAGGTGAGGCCGGGGCCCACCTTGAGAATGGCGAAGTGGTCGCGCACCAGCGCGGCCAGGTTGTCCGCGGTCTGGTAATCGGTGGAATGCGCCTCGAACACCATGCCCGGCATGCCGGCGATGGCTTCGCTCAGGGCGTGTGCCTTGGCCGGCAGGTAGTCAATCACGCGGTGATGATCAAACTCCACGCCGGGTTGCACGACCGAAGCGATCACGCGTGTCCAAGCGGCTTCCAAGCCCGCAGCGAGGAAGGCAGCGCGATGGGCCTCGATCGTGGCCAGTGCCGCTTCCGGCGTGGTCACGGCCAACCCGTCGATGGCTTCCGTCGCGCCACCCGGCACCGGTACTTCGGTGCCGATCACGTACACCGGCGCCGGCCCGCTGCTGCGGGCGTGGGCTGCTTCGGCGGCGCGCGCCAGCCGCACCGCGCGACGCACGATCTCGGCCTCCGGCAGCGGGTTCGGGTCGTCCGCGCAGGCCATCGAACAATCCAGGTGAATTTTGGTGAATCCGGCGTCCACGTACGCCGTCACCATGGCTTCGGCCTTGGCCATCGCCGCATCGGCCGCCAAGGTGGCCCACGGGTTGGGGCCCAGATGGTCGCCGCCCAGCAGAATGTTCGCCTGCGCAAAGTCGGCCTTGTCGGCGATGGCATGCACGAACCGCACGAAATCCGCCGGCGTCATCCCGGTGTAGCCGCCTTCCTGATTGACCTGGTTGCAGGTGGCTTCAAACAGTGCGAAGGGCAGGGCGTGGCGTTGGGCGTGCCGCAGCGCGGCTTCGATCACCAGCGGATGCGCCGAGCAGATCGAGGTCACGCCGCAGGGCGCGATTTGCTGGTGGCGGGCAATCAGGGCTTGCAGGGGGTGCATGGCAGGGCTCCGTGGAACCCTGTCATTTTCAGCAGAAAAACGAAAAAAGACAAGTTATTCTTTCGATATCGAAAGAAATTCAATTTCGTTTCGAGGCCGCACGCCCGCTGCATGCGGCCTTTCCGTCGCGCTTATGCCAAGCCCAGCACGCTTTCGGCTGCCACGTACGGCAGGCCATGCACCTGCGCCACCGGCTCGCAGGTGATCTTGCCTTCGCAGACATTCAGGCCGTTGCGCAGGTGCACGTCGTCCTTCAACGCCTGCTGCCAGCCCTTGTTGGCCAGTGCCAGCGTGAACGGCAGGGTGACGTTGTTGAGGGCGAAGGTGGAGGTGCGTGCCACCGCGCCAGGCATGTTGGCCACGCAGTAATGCACCACGCCATCCACCACATAGGTGGGGTCGGCGTGGGTGGTGGCGTGCGAGGTTTCCACGCAGCCGCCTTGGTCAATCGCCACGTCCACGATCACGGCGCCGGTCTTCATCGTGCGCACCATGGCGTGGGTCACCAGCTTGGGCGCGGCCGCACCGGGGATCAGCACGGTGCCGATCAAGAGGTCGGCGCGACGCACCAGTTCTTCAATCGCGGCGCGGGTGGAAAACACGGTGGAAATCGCGGTGCCGAACTGCGCGGACAGACGCTTGAGCGCCTCGGCGCTGCGGTCCACCACGGTGACCTTGGCGCCCATGCCCACGGCAATCGTGGCCGCATGGGTGCCGGACACGCCGCCGCCCAAAATCACCACTTCCGCCGCCGGTACCCCGGGCACGCCGCCCAGCAGCACGCCGCGGCCGCCCTGGGCTTTCTCCAGCGCGTGCGCACCCACCTGCGGGGCCAGCCGGCCGGCCACTTCCGACATCGGGGTCAGCAGCGGCAGTGCGCCATTGCTGGCGGTGACGGTTTCATACGCAATGCAGACCGCGCCGGAGTCGATCAGGTCGTGCGTCTGCGGTGCATCCGGGGCCAGGTGCAGATAGGTGAAGAGGATCTGGCCCTTGCGCAGCAGCTTGCGCTCGACGGCTTGCGGTTCCTTCACCTTCACGATCATGTCGGCGTTGGCGAAGATCTCCTCCGCGCTGTCCAGCAATTTGGCGCCGGCGGCCAGATAGTCCTCATCCGACAAGCCCGCGCCCAGCCCGGCACCGCGTTGCACCACCACGTCATGGCCGTGGTGCACAAGTTCGTGGACCGAGGGCGGGATCAGGCCAACGCGGTACTCATGAACTTTGATTTCCTTGGGAACGCCGATGCGCATGGAATTTTCCTGTTTGGCGGACGTCAGCCTCCCCGACGCCCAAGGGGCGCAGTATACGCGTCCGTTTGCGCATTCTGTCGCCAAAAGTGCCACTATTCATTTGATCAAATGGAATATTTCGCTAAGGAAATCGATAGACATATGCATAAAATACGACCCCCTGCATTCACCCTCGACGAGCGCGACCGCGCCATCCTCCGCCTGCTGCAGGAAGACGGCCGGCTGACCAATCTGGAGCTGGCCCAGCGCATCAACCTCTCGCCTTCGGCCTGCCTGCGCCGGGTCAAGCTGCTGGAGGAGTCCGGGCTGGTGGCGCGTTATGTGCTGCTGCTGGATGAAGACCAGGCCGGGCTGCCGGGCACCGCCTTCGTGCTGGTGACGCTGGACCAGCAGGGGCGCGCTGCATTGGATGCATTCGAGGCCGCCATTCACGACCACCCGGAAATCACCGAATGCTGCCTGCTGGCCGGGGCCGCCGATTACATGGTGCGGGTGGTGTATGCCGATGCCGCCGATTTCGAGCGTATCCACACCGACATCCTCACCCAGCTGCCCGGCGTCACCCGCGTGCAGACCACGCTGGCCTTGCGCACGGTCAAGCGCACCACGGCCTTGCCGGTGTGAGCGGGCGTTGACGGCGGGCCGGTACACTGTGCGGATGCAGACGTCTTCCCGCGGTATCGCGTTGGTCGGCTTCGATGCCGACGACACCCTCTGGCGCAGCCAGGATTTTTTCGATGAGGCGCAGCAGCGCTTCGAGCAGATCATCGCCCAATACGTCGATCTGGACGATGCCGGCAATCGCCTGTACGAGGTCGAGTCGCGCAACATCGCCTTCTTCGGCTACGGCGTGAAGGGCATGGCGCTGTCGATGATCGAGGCAGCGGTGGAGATCACCGGGGCCAGCATCCGCGCTGCCGACATCGGCCGGATCGTTAGTTTGGCCAAGGAGTTGCTGCAGCATCCGGTGGAGCTGCTGCCCGGCGTGCGTGCGGCGGTGGAAGCCGTGGCCGCGCACCATCCGGTGGTGCTGATCACCAAGGGCGACCTGTTCCATCAGGAAGCCAAGGTGCGCGAATCCGGCTTGGCGGATTTGTTTCGCCGCATCGAGATCGTCAGCGAAAAAGACCCGGCCACCTATGCGCGGCTGTTCGAGGAATTCGGCATCGAGGCCGCGCGTTTTCTGATGGTGGGCAATTCACTGCGCTCGGACATTGCGCCGGTGCTGCAGCTTGGTGGTTGGGGCGTGCATGTGCCCTATCACACCACTTGGGCGCATGAGGCCGACGCGCAGTTGCCCGATGCGCAGGCACGCATGCGGAGCATCGCTTCCTTGGCCGAGCTGCCGCAGGCGTTGCAGGCGCTGGAAGCCGCCGCATCGCAGGCATGAATCAATTCGTTTTCGAGGAGCAGCAAGGCATGGGCAATATTGATCTGAGCGGCCGTGTGGCCATCGTCACCGGCGCGGGCGGTGGGCTGGGGCGCGCACATGCGCTGCTGCTGGCGCAACGCGGTGCAAAGGTGGTGGTGAATGACCTGGGCGAGGCGGCCCACGCGGTGGTGGACGAGATCCACGCCGCCGGCGGGCAGGCGCGTGCGGCGCAGTGCTCGGTGGCCGATGCCGAGGCGGTGCAGGCGATGGTTGCCGCCACGCGGGCCGACTGGGGCCGCATCGACATCCTCGTCAACAATGCCGGCATCCTGCGCGACAAGAGTTTCGCCAAAATGTCGATGGACGATTTCCGTCTGGTGCTGGAGGTGCACCTGATGGGGGCCGCCCACTGCACCCACGCGGTGTGGGACACGATGCGCGAACAGCATTACGGCCGCATCGTGATGACCACCTCGTGCAGCGGTTTGTACGGCAATTTTGGCCAGGCCAATTACGCGGCGGCCAAGATGGGGCTGGTGGGGTTGATGCAGACGCTGGGCATCGAGGGTGCCAAGCACGATATCCGGGTGAACTGCCTGGCTCCCACCGGCAAGACGCGGATGATGGAAGGCATTCTGCCGGATGCGCAGTTGTCGAAATTCAAGCCGGAGCTGGTCAGCCCGGCGGTGCTGGCGCTGGTGAGCGAGCAGGCCCCCAACCGCGCCATTCTCAGCGCCGGTGCCGGTGGGTTTGAGTTGGTGCAGCTGACGATGACCCAAGGCATTGCGTTGGGCGAGGCGGCCACGGCCGAAGCGATCCTCTCGCAGTGGTCAACCTTGGCCGACCGCAGCGATGCGCTGGTGCCGGAAACGGGTTTTGATCAAGCGCGGCATGAACTGCGCAAAAGCGGGTTTCAGATCGAGGCGTGATGCGCTGCAGGGCCTCGCAAAGTGTCGCGAGGCAACGCGGAGCTAGGAAAAGCGTCGCGAGCGTCAGCGGGCTTCCCCCTTCCGCGAATGTCCCCCGGCAACGGGCAATGCCCGTTGCCTCCTACTTGATTTCGCTGCAGGGGGAAGCCCACTGACGCCGGAAAGATCAATGGGTGCCCTGAAAAGCGGGGGAGCACCGGCGGGCGAGGGTATTTCGCGAAATCAAGGCGGAGGCAGCGCCCGCCAGGGCGATGCCGGGGGACATTCGCGGAATGCCCTTGCCTGCCGGGGCGCAGCGAGATGTGTGCGCAGAAACAGTTTTAATCCTGCGGCACCCGCACCCAGCCTTCCATCAACACCCGCGCACTGCGGCTCATCACCGCGCGGGTGACGACCCACTGGCCATCGTGCTGCTCAACCGCCGCGCCCACGCGCAAGGTGCCGGAAGGGTGGCCAAAGCGCACTGCATCGCGCATCCCGCCACCAGCGGCAAGGTTGACCAGCGTGCCCGGCACCGCCGCGGCGGTGGCAATCGCAACCGAGGCCGTGCCCATCATCGCGTGGTGCAACTTGCCCATCGACAGTGCGCGCACATTGAGGTCGATGTCGTCTGCGGCAATCGCCTTGCCGCTGGAGGCCACGTAATCCTTCGCCGGCGCGACGAAGGCGACCTTCGGCGTGTGCTGGCGCGTCGCAGCTTCTTCGGCAGTTTTGATCAACCCCATGCGCAGCGCACCGGCAACGCGGATCGCCTCCATCTTCGCCAGCGTGGCCTTGCTGTCGTTGATCGCCGGCTGCAATTCGGTGCCGTCAAACCCAATATCGGCGGCGTTGACGAACACGGTGGGGATGCCGGCGGTGATCATCGTCGCCTGCAGCGTGCCGACGCCGGGAATTTCGAGTTCGTCGACCAAGTTGCCGGTGGGGAACATGGAGCCAGCATCCCCTTCGTCATCCGACGGGTCGAGGAACTCCAGCACGATCTCGGCGGCGGGGAAGGTGACACCGTCCACCTCGAAATCCCCGGTCTCCTGCACCTGCCCATTGCTTACCGGCACATGGGCAAGGATGGTCTTGCCGATATTGGCCTGCCAGATCCGCACGGTGACGGTGCCGTCCTGCGGAATGCGCTCGGCCGGGATGAAGCCGTTGGCGATCGCGAACGGCCCCACCGCGGTGGACAGATTGCCGCAGTTGCCCGACCAGTCCACGAAGGCGGAGTCGATGGACACCTGCCCGTACAGATAGTCCACGTCATGATCCGGCACGGACGCCGGCGCGATGATCACGCACTTCGATGTGGAGGACGTCGCGCCGCCCATGCCGTCGGTGTGCTTGCCGTAAGGGTCGGGCGAGCCGATCACCCGCAGCAGCAGCGCATCGCGCGCCGCGCCGGGCACGCGTGCGGCCTCGGGCAGGTCGGCCAGACGGAAGAACACGCCCTTGGAGGTGCCGCCGCGCATGTAGGTGGCGGGGATTTTGAATTGGGGGAGATGGGTGGTCATGGGGGGCTCATGAGGAGATCGGTGAACGGAAGATCGTAGAAATCAGCAGTGCTGAAGTCGTGTTGGTGCGTAGGTATGAATGGGCGGGATGTGATTGTCGGCAGGCCGGCGCACTCATTCCTCGTCCAGCAGTTCTTCCGCGGCCTGCATCGACAGGATGATCTTGCGCTTGCGCTTGAATCTTGCCAGCGTCGGATTCCAGTGCTGCATGATGTCCGAGTGTTCCTGATGCAGGCGTGTTTCGGCCTCGGCAAGGTAAGACTGGAGCAAGGTGGAGAGCGTGCGACGACTTGCACGGTGGTTCTGTACATCCGTCAAGAAATGCGTCAACCGCACATGCTGCATGGCGCGAAGGCCATCAAAGATCCAGTGTGACATGGGGTCGACGCCGTCAGATTTCACCAAACGGAATACCTGCCCGGAATTGCGAGCATGGCTGTCATCAAGCGCCTGCAGGTACAGCGCGTTCTGGATCTTCCAGGCGCACTCCATCAGTGCATCCAGTTGCCCTTCCAGCCCGCCAGCGTCTCGTTTCATGTCCCACAGGTAGCCTCCGGACGATTGCTTGCCGTGCTTGCTGCCCTTGACGAAACGGTATGGGATGAGTTTTGCGATCAAGGCGTCATGGCGTTCAGCGATATTGTCAAGCACATGGTGATGAAAGCTGGTCAAGGTGGAATAGACCAAGTCCTCCTTCCGCAGATAGCGGCACCATGCCGGATAAAACTGGCCCATGAAGGGCCGCTTGTTCTCCTCGCGATCAGGGTCGGCTTCGAAGTGTGCGCGCGACAGATCGGCAACGGTCGCCATGTCATACCAGTCGCTGCCTGGTTCATTGAGGAAGAAGCAGTCTTGTCCAATGCCGAACAGGGGCAGCTTCAAACGATTGACGGTATTGGATCGCTGCATCTCGCAGCGATCTTCACACGCAGTGGCCTCGTCCAATCGTTGGTCCAGCAATGCGTGCACATCGCCGGGCATGTCTCGCCTGAATTGATCTTGTTGTCGTGAAGGCCAGCTGAAGTAGTCGGGTGCCGTGGCGATCAGGGCTTGGCGCAACGCTGGGGAGAAGCGACTGCTGTCCGGGCTGTGCTCGATATAGGGGAGGCGGCGGGTGTCCGAAGGGACACGGCGATCATTGGGATTCATGGTGATGCCTACCTCGACGCCAGCTCAGTACAAGAACCTGAGATTCACTCCATGCGGACTGAACCTCAGTTGACGTCCTCAACCCGCCTTGTTCGCCGTCATGAAATCCTGCGCAAACCGTTGCAGCACGCCGCCGGCTTCGTAGGTAGTGAGGTCGTCGTCGGAGTCGAGGCGGCAGGTGACCGGCACCTCCACCGTTTCTCCATTCTTGCGGTGGATCACCAGGGTCAGCGTCGCCCCCGGCGCGCGCGTGCCGCGCACGTCGAAGGTTTCGGTGCCGTCGATGGCCAGCGTCTTGCGCGTGGTGCCGGGCAAAAACTGCAGCGGCAGCACGCCCATGCCCACCAGATTCTGACGATGGATGCGCTCGAAGCCTTCGGCGACGATGGTTTCCACGCCGGCCAGCCGCACGCCCTTGGCCGCCCAGTCGCGGCTGCTGCCCTGGCCGTAGTCGGCGCCGGCGATGATGCACAGCGGCTGCTTGCGCTGCATGTAGGCCTCGATCGCCTCCCACATGCGCATCACCTTGCCATCGGGTTCAACGCGGGCCAGCGAGCCCTGCTTGACCTCGCCATCGACCACGGCCATCTCGTTGATGAGTTTCGGATTGGCGAAGGTGGCGCGCTGCGCGGTCAGGTGGTCGCCGCGGTGGGTGGCGTAGGAATTGAAGTCCTCTTCCGGCAGGCCCATCTTCGCCAAATATTCGCCGGCAGCGCTGGAAGCGAGAATCGCGTTGGACGGCGAGAGGTGGTCGGTGGTGATGTTGTCGGGCAGCACCGCCAGCGGGCGCATCCCGGTCAGTGTGCGCACGCCGGCCAGCGCGCCTTCCCAGTACGGCGGGTTGCGAATGTAGGTGCTCTGCGGCCGCCAGTCGTACAGCGGTTTGGCGCGGGCCGCGCTGCCACTGCGGGCGAACATCGGGTCATAGATGCGGCGGAACTGTTCGGGCTTCACGCTGGCGCGGACCACCGCGTCGATCTCGGCGTCGGATGGCCAGAGGTCCTTCAGCCGCACCGCGTTGCCCTGCGCGTCCACGCCCAGCACGTCCTTTTCGATGTCAAAGCGCACGG
>CAUJJG010000180.1 GCA_963205445.1 Pseudomonadota bacterium | reverse complement strand
GAAGCGTGCGGCGTAGTCCTTGAACGCGGCGGTGGGGCCGTGGAACAGCTCCAGCAGATAGTCGCCTTCTTTCCCGAAGCCAACCAGCGGCGGCGTGACGGCGAAGGCGTCGGCGCAGATCGCGGGCAGGGCGGCCTCCAGTGCGCCGCCGGCGAAGAATGGGCGCAGCAGGCGCAGGCCGACTTCGGTCAAGGTGTCGGCACCGTCGAAATCTTTGATGGAAAACTGCGGCCATGACTCCGGCAGGTACAGGCCGCCGTCTGGGGCGAGGCCAGCGGCGATGGCATCGGCGATCGAAACGACGGGCGCTTGCCCGCGGGTGCTGTAAGCGTTCATGGCAAGACCTTGGCGGCAGGGCCGGCAATCGGGGTGAGGAAGCGGTCGCTGGCGAAGCCGGCGGTGGCGAAGGCGGCCACCATGGCGTCGGCGGCGCGGTGGGCGTCGGCTTCGCTTTCGCACCAGGCGAACACGCTGGGGCCGGCACCGGAGATGCTGGCGCCCATCGCGCCAGCGTTGAGCGCGGCCTGCTTCACCTCGGCAAAACCGACGATCAGGGGCGCGCGCCGCGGTTCCACCAGCACGTCGGCAAGGCCGGCGCGCACCAGCGCGGCGTCGCCGCGTTCGCAGCCCAGCAATACCTGGGCGAGATTGGCGCTTTGTGCCACGAACTCGTGCAGGGCGTAGTGTCCTTTGAGCGCTTCGCGGGCGCGACGGGTTTCCAGCACCGCGTGCGGGTGCACCACCGCGGCGTGCCAGTGTGCAGGCACGGAAACCTGCGTCAGGCGATCGGCGGTGGCCAGCACCAGCCCGCCCAGCAGCATCGGGCCGACGTTGTCGCCGTGCTTGCCGCCGCTGGCCACGGCCTCGCCGGCCAACGCGAAGGGATAGAGCTGTTGCGGCGTCAGCGGCGCGTCCAGCAGGGCATTGGCTGCCACCAGTGCAGCCACGCAGGAGGCGGCCGAGCCGCCCAGACCGGAGCCCAGCGGCACGCCTTTGTCGATTTCGATCTCGAAGCCAAACGGCAGCGCCAGCGCCTGCCGCAGCGCGATCAAGGCCATCCCGGCGGTATTGCGCTCGGCGTCCAGGGGCAGGTCCGGCACGTTGCCGCGGATGGCGGCGATGCGCACGCTGGGTTCCTCGATCCGGCGCACCGTGGCGGTATCGCCGATGCCAGCGATGCTGTGGCCAAGGATGTCGAAACCCACCCCGGCGTTGCCGACCGAACTGGGCGCGAAGGCGCGCGCCTGCGATTGTGCGGCGCTCACAGCTTGGCCCCCAGCGCGGCGGCCAGCCGCAGCAGGTCGGAGAACACGCCGGCAGCGGTGACTTCCGGGCCGGCGCCCGGGCCTTGTACCACCAGCGGGTTGTCACAATAGCGGCGGGTGGTGAACGACACGCAATTGTCGGTCAGGCGCAGATGGGCAAAGGCATGATCGCCCGGCAGCTCCTGCAGGGAAACGGACGCCTTGCCATCGCGCTCCAATCGAGCGACATAACGCAGTACGCAGCCCTTGGCACGGGCAGCGTCAAGGGCCGCCTGCATCGGTGCATCCAGCGCCTCCAGACCGGCCATGAAGGCGTCGCGGTCGGCGCTGCGCAGGGCTTCGGGCACGAGACTTTGCACGCTGACGTCGGCCAGCGACAGGGCCATCCCCGATTCGCGTGCCAGAATCACCAGCTTGCGTGCCACGTCGGTGCCCGAGAGGTCGTCGCGCGGGTCGGGTTCGGTATAGCCCAGCGCATGCGCTTCGCGCACCAGTTCGGAGAACGGTTTGCTGCCGTCGTATTTGTTGAAGAGCCAGGCCAGCGTGCCGGAGAAAATGCCGTCGATGGCCAGCAGTTCATCGCCGGTGTCGAGCAAGTCGCGCAGGGTGGAGATCACCGGCAGCCCGGCGCCCACCGTGGCCTCGTAGCGGAAGCGTGCCCCGGTCTTGGCGCAGGCTTCGCGAATGGCCGCGTAGCGTGCCAGCGGGCCGGCGCCGGCCTGCTTGTTGGGGGTGATGACGTGGATGCCGGCTGCCAGCCATTCCGGGTAACGCGCGGCCACGTTGTCGCTTGCGCTGCAATCGATGATGACCGCATGCGGCAGGTGGGAATCCAGCAGGTGGGCGGCCAGCCCGTCGAGGCTGTCGGTGGTGGGGTCGGCCTGCATGCGCGTGCGCCAGTCGCTGGCATCGCCGTGTTCGCACAGCCACAACTTGCTGCGGCTGGCGAGGGCGCGCAAACGCAGGTCGATATTGGCGTTCTGGCGCAGGCGCGGCAATGCCGTCTGCAGCTGATCCAGCAGCGCTGCCCCCACCTTGCCGGGCCCGATCACCGCCAACGCGATGGTCTGTGGTGACAGCCAGAATGAGGCGTGCACGGCGCGCAGGGCGCGGGTGGCGTCGGCGGTGTTGATCGCCACCGAGATGTTGCGCTCCGAAGCGCCCTGCGCGATGGCGCGGATGTTGACCCGGGCTCGCGCCAACGCATCGAACATCTGTGCCGCCACGCCCGGCGTGCCGGCCATGCCGTCGCCCACGGCCGCCAGTACGCTGATGCCGCCGCACAGGGTGACGCCTTGCACTTGCGCCACATCCAGCTCGCGGGCAAACGCTTCGCGCAGGGCGTTACGGGCCGCTTCGGCTTCGCGCTCGTGCACCACGCAGCAGATCGAATGTTCGGAGCTGCCCTGCGAGATCATCACCACCGAGATATGGGCTGCATGCAGGGCGGCAAACACGCGCTCGGCGGTGCCGGGCACGCCAATCAGACCGGCGCCTTCCAGGCAGACCAGGGCCAGATGACCGCCCAAGGTCAGGCCTTTTACCGGGCCGCTGCTGCGGTCACCTACGGCGTCGATGCGGGTGCCTGGGAACTCGGGGCGAAAGGTGTTGCGCATCAGGATCGGCAACTTGCGTGCGATGGCCGGCGTCATCGTCTGCGGGTGGATGACCTTGGCGCCGAAATAGGCCAGCTCGCAGGCTTCGCGGTAGCTCATTGCTGTCAGCGGCACCGCCTCCGGCACCACTCGCGGGTCGGCAGAGAGCACGCCATCCACGTCGGACCAGATGTGCAATTCGTCGGCATCGAACAGGCTGGCGAAAATGGCGGCGGAATAGTCGCTGCCGTTGCGGCCCAGCGTGGTGGCCAGGCCTTGCTCGTCACTGGCCACGAAGCCGGTCACGTTGACCTTGGCCTGCGGGTGTTGCTGGCGCCAAGCCACCAGTCGTCGGGCACTTTCGTGCCAATCGACCACTGCGCCCAGGTCGGTATGCCGCACCACCAGCACTTCACGGGCATCCAGCAGGGCATAGTCGCCACCGCGCTCCCGCAGATGCGCATGCAGCAGGGTGGTGGAGAGCACTTCCCCCATCCCCTGCACCCGCTCGGCGGCGGTGCGCCCGGGCTGGCGCAGCAGGGCGGTGGCGCGCAGCAGTTCGGCAAGTTCATCGCACAGGGCTTGTACCCGCGCCAGCATCGCTTCTGGCGATTCCAGCAAGGCAAGGGCGGTATCCAGATGACGTTGCTGCAGGGCCTCCAGTGCCGGCTGCCAGTCTTCGCCGCGGGCCGCCGCTTCACTCAGCGCAATCAGGGCATTGGTGGTGCCCTGCATGGCCGAGGTGACAGCCACTTGATGGGGCGCGTCATCGGCCAGCAGCAGGTCGGCGACATGGCGGATGCGCTCCGCATTGGCCAATGAGCTGCCGCCGAACTTGTGCGCGCGGCAGACGGGTTTGAATGGTTCAAGCTGCGACGATTCCATGTAGCCTCCGTGGGAGGCCCGCGTCGCGTCGAGTCGGGATTGGCGCCCCGCTTCGCTGCTGCGGGGGCCGAGTGTCTGGGATGGGTTATCCAGGCATGACCGACCGCACCGGGCAGATGGTACCGGTGCCGGTGGTAATGGTCGTGGTGGTGGTCATGCGGTAGGACATGGGGCGAATGTGCTGCAGTGCAGCGGAAGTTGTCAAGGGGTGGTTGCGGGTGGAACGGATGGCCCGGTGTCTCCGCTCCGCGCCTCCACCACTGCCGTCGCCGTCATGTCGCCGGTGACGTTGCCCACCGTGGCCAGCACGTCAGGGATGGCGTCCACCGCCATCAGCACCGGCAGCGGGGCGATGGGCAGGCCCATGGCCGAGGTGACGGGCAGATTGGTGGCGAGGAAGATCGCCTGGCCGGGCAGGCCCACCGAGCCCATCGACACCAACACCGCCAGCACCACGCCCGTGGCCAATTGGGCGGGTGTGAGGGCCACGCCCAATGCCCAGGCAATGAAACAGGCGGTGGCCAGATACTGGATGGGCGAAGTCATGCGGAACAACGAAACCGCCATCGGCAACACCAGCCCGGAAACGCTGGCCGGGATGTGAAGGCGGTTCTGTGCGCTGTCCAGCATCGCCGGCAGGGTGGCCAGCGAGGATTGGGTGCTGGCCGCCACCGCCTGCACAGGCACCAGTGCGGACAGATAGGGGCGCAGGCGACGCTTGCCGAAGGTGATGGCCACGGCGACCAGCAGCAGCCCCGCCAGCACGTACAGGGCGCACTCCAACAGGATGTAGATGCCAAGCGCCTGCAGCATGCCCAGACCCGCCCGTGCAGTCAGTGCCAGCACCAGCGCGAAGATGCCCAGCGGGGCGACCAGCAGCACCCAGTGGACGATCACGATCATGGCGTCGGCGATGGCTTTGAGCAGCCCCACGACCTGTGCGCGCGGCGCGGCATCGAGGCGGGTGAGGGCAAAGCCGAAGCACAGCGCAAAGGTCACCAGCGGCAGCATCGCGCTTGCCGTGGCGGCCGCAAGCGCATTGCTGGGCACGATGGCGATCAGGGCATCGGCCCAGCCGCCGGAAGGGGCGGTGATGTCTTGCGCATGGCCGCGCAGGGCGGCGGCCACTGCCGGGTCGGGGGTCAGCAGGCCCAGCGCCAGCGGCGCCAGCAGGGCGGCCATCGTCGCGCCCAAGGTGAGCAGCACCACGAAGCTGATCAATGCCTGTCGCGCCACCCGTCCGGAGTGGGCTGCATCCGAGGCCTGGTTGATGCCAACCACGACCAACGCGAACACCAGCGGCACCACGGTCATCTGCAGGGCGTTGAGCCAAAGCTTGCCGAAAGGCTCGACGATGCCGGCGATCTGCAGGCCCAGATCGGGTGTGCGCCAAGCCAGCAGGATGCCCAGGACGATGCCGGCCACCAGACCGGACAGCACGCGTGTGGTCTGGCTCATGGTGCAATCTCCGGCAGTTGCCAGGCCTGCTTGAGCGAGGCGTACTGGGCCTTGGGCAACAGCACGAACACCGGGTGCTTGCGCTGGTCCAGCCACGCCAGCAGCGCACCCATGCTTGCCGGCGCCATGGCGGTGCAGCCGGCCGTGGTTTCGCCGGGGGCTTTCCACAGATGGGCAAAGATGCAGCTGCCGCCCTGGCGGGCCTTGCCATCCACGTTGTGCTGGATGACGAAGCCTTCACGGTAGCGCTGGTCACCGTTGGCATGCAGGTCGCGCCGCATCGGTTCGCTGGATTGGTCGAGATGCGGCGCTTTCACCACGCTGCGGTCGATGATCTGGTTGTAGTAGGACGAAGCCGGAACGTCAATGCACCAGTCGTTGGTGGTCATGGCCTGATACGGCAAGCCGGTGGTGGCCGTGCCGGCATAGCCGAAGGCGGTGCCGATGGTGAACACACCGGCCGGTGCCTTGCCGTCACCTTCCCGCTTTACCGGGCCGTCGCTGCGCGCGGCGTTGAGGCCAAGCCCCCAGGCACTGCCGGTGCGGCCCAGCATGACCGGGACGGCTTCCCCTGTCTGTGCCCATGCCCCGCCGTGCCGTTCGAAGCGGCGCAGCTCTGCATGCGTGGCGTCCCAGTCGGCGCTGGTCACGAGGACCAGTTGCTGGGCCGATTCCCAGCGGCTGGCTTCGGACTGCGTGGCCGGGCCATGCGCGCAGGCGGCAAGCGTCAGTGCAAGCAGGGCAGGAGCGGTACGGCGGATGGGCATCGGTGGGCGTCCCGGGCGTGAGTGGAAGTGGTCAAGGATCCAGCAAAGGCTGGATGCGTTCCAGGGTTTGCAACAGTTGTGTGCGGCGGCCGCCATCGGCTTCGTGCAGACGGATGAAGAGGCGATCCAGCAGATGCTGCAAGGCTGAGTGGTAAAGCAGGCGTTCGATTTGCGGGCGCTCGTCATGGGCCGACACCAGCAGGGCTTGGTCGGCCAGTGCACGCAGCGCGTTGGCGCTGTGACGGGTCACCGTGACCACCCTGCCATGCTGGCTGCGCATGTATTGGGCCAGCTGGCACAACGCCGGTTGCTGGCCATGCTCGGAAAACGCCAGCAGCACATCGTCCCGGCGCGCGGCCGCAAGGCTGGCGGTCATGTGCATGGCATCGAAATTGTGCACGGTGAGGATGCCCAGCTGGGCCAGACGCAGGGCGAGTGCGCGGGCATGCAGGTCGTCCTCGCCCAGGCCGATGATGAACACCGTGCCGGCGCGGCCAATGAGTTTGGCCACGTCGCTGAGCGTGCCGGGTGGGTTGATCAGGCGGGTGGCTTCCTCGGCTTCGGATTTGCGCAGCCACAGTCCGTATCCCTGCGCGGTGGCGCTGGAGACATCCATCGGCTGTGTGGGGGCGCTGCCGTGGCTGTCGGCACGGATCACCGCTTCGCTGATGGCCAGCTTGAGATCTGGGTAGCCCTTGAACCCCAGCTTCTGGCAGAACTTGACCACGCTGGATTGGCTGATGCCCAGTGCATTGGCCAGCTGCTGCGAGCTGTAATCACGCAGCAGCTGGGCATTGTCGAGGATGTAGTCGGCAATGCGGCGTTCGATGGCCGACATGCGGTCGCGTTCCGAACGCAGCTTGACCAGGGCCGTGCTCATGCGTGCAGACTCAGGCGACCGAGGCGTGAATGGGCATCAGGCCCTCGATGTGACGGATGCCAAGGCCGGGTGCTTCGGTCACGCTGATCTCCGATTCGTTGAACACCACGCCGCTGGCCACTGGGTCGTAGCGGCTGAGGGACGGCCCATCCAGATCCACCTTGCTGATCACGTCGGACTTGGCCACCGCCAAATGGACGGCTGCTGCCACGCCGATCGACGACTCCAGCATGCAGCCGATCATGCAGTCGATACCGTACAGGCTGCAAATGTCGGCGATTTTCACGGCGTTGGAAATGCCGCCGGTCTTCATCAGCTTGATGTTGACGATGTCAGCGGCGCGCATGCGGATCAGCTCCACCACCTCACGCGGACCAAACACGCTTTCGTCGGCCATCACCGGCGTGTGCACGCGCTCGGTCACGTAGCGCAGGCCGGCCAGATCGTGCGCCTTGACGGGTTGTTCCACCAGCTCCAATTTCACGCCGGCATCCTCCAGCGTCTGCAGGGCGTACACCGCCTGTTTCGCGGTCCAGCCCTGGTTGGCGTCCAGCCGCAGCAGGGCGCGGCCCTCCACGGCGGCATGGATGGCCTTGGTGCGCTCGATGTCCAGCCCGATGTCCTTGCCGACCTTGATCTTCAGGGATTCAAAGCCGCGCTCCACCGCCGACAGCGCATCGGCCACCATCTTGTCGATGTAGTCGACCGAGATCGTGATGTCGGTGGTGATGGCAGGCTCGCCGCCGCCCAGCAACTGGTACAGCGGCGCTTGGTACAGCTGGCCCCAGAGATCGTACAGCGCGATCTCCACCGCGGCCTTGGCACTGGTGTTCTTCTCCATCGAAGCCTGCACCAGGGTGGTCAGGCGATTGAGATTGGCGATGTCCTGGCCGATCAATCGCGGGGCGATGTAGTGCCGCACGGCCTCGATGATCGAGCCATGGGTATCGCCGGTGATGACGGCGGTGGCGGGTGCACTGCCGTAGCCGATGCGGCCGTCGTCGGCATGCACCATCACTACCACGTCTTCCACCTGATCCACGGTGCGAAGTGCGGTCTTGAACGGTGTCTTCAGGGGCACGCGCAGCATGCCGAAACGGATATCGGTGATTTTCATGGTTGCTGGCCCCCGGGGATGTCCTTGGTGACGTGCACGATGTTGGTGATGCGGTCCACGTAATCGTTGTCCTTGTCGAAACGCAGCGGCAGCAAGGGGGTCACCGATACCCCGTTCAGATGCAGGGCGCGCATTTTGCCATTGGCGTCGAGATAGCTGCCGCCGTTGGTGTCGTGAATCACCCAGGGCTGACCGTCGATGTTGCCGAGAAACAGCATCACGTGGCCGGGGATGTAGATCAGGTCGCCCACGTCCAGTGTGGCGATGGCCGCCATGCGCTGTGCGCGGGAGGTGCCGGCATCGAACCGCGTGCGCGAGAACACCGGGCTGATGGCCTGTGCACTGGTGTTGCGCGGCAGTTGCACGCCCATGCTGCGATAGACCTCCGAGGCAAACCCGCTGCAATCGCGGCCGTTGTAGCTGTGCCCCCAGCCGTAGCGCTCGCCCAGGAACTTGAATGCTTGCCGGATCAGGTTGGCGCGGGTCAAGGGCAGGGGCGCGTCGTTGCTGTCCTCGATCCGCGGCAGCAGGGCGGGGGCAAAGGCCAGTCTGCCGTCGGCCTTGCGCACCGGCAGATCCAGGACCCAGCTGGCATACGGGTGTTGGCCATTGACAGGTTGGTCCGGCGCTACCGCGGCCAGCGGGATGCGCGTCCCCATGTCGAGCTGCAATTCCGACACGGCAGGCATCTCCGGCGTGTAAACGGTCCGGGGCTTGGCGCCGGTGATGATGCGTGCCGGTGTGCGCTGCCCGTAGGCCAGCACGATGTCGCGCGGGCCTTCCGCAATGGCCTCGGCTGCAACCCACGCTGCATACGAGGCGCTGACCACGAACAACCAGTGGCCGTCGGCACTGGCATGGGCAATCACGACGGCATCCCCGGGGAACAATGTGCTTTCCAGGAAGCGGTCGATGTCGGTATCGCCCGCGCGTGAGAACACCCGCAGGTCGCTGGGGAAGGCGCGCAATGCGCTGCGATGCACGGCCATGCCGAAACGGGTGGGCTGGCTGGCGGGGATCGTGTGCAGGGCGCGATTGTCGACGATGGCAGACAGCGTCGCCGGTGTCACCGGCTGCCCGGTTTCGTTCCAGAGTGCCCGCACAGGCGGGGACGCGAGGGCGTCGATCCATCCGCGCACCTGCGTGCGAGTCAGCGTGGCCGGCAGGGCAGCCAGATCGTGCATCGAAGCATCCTCGCGCAGCAGGCGTGCATTGCGTGCGGAGATCTGGGCCTGGGGCATCAGGACGGCATCGCGTGAGGCGGTGCGCTGCAGCCAGAACCATGGTGTCAGCTGCGCATCCTGCACGCCGATCACGCCATGTGCGGGGATGGGCAGCGCAGGTGGGTTGGGGGTTCGAGCCAGTGCGGGCAGCGAGGCTGCAGCCAGGGCCAGTGCCAACCAGGCGATTCGAAGGCGTTGGGTCGTTGCGCGTTGCAGGGGGTGCATATCGGTTTCTTGTCGCCGGTTCATGGCATCGGAGTTCGGGACACTGTGGCACAGAATGGAATACATGATTCGATTAATTTTCATAACAAGAATAAATTATTGACCAGCGATGTGCGGCGTGTTACACAACGAGCCGAAGTGCAAGCGAATCGCCAGCGGGGCAGGGGCCCGGGCACGGCACGACGTCCAACGAACAATTCACCGGGGAGAGTTATGAGCAGTACACGCAGTCTGCGCAAGTCCGTACTCAGCATGGCGATGGGGATCTGTTTGTCGTCGCTGATCGCGCTGCCCGTCATGGCGCAAAGTGCCACGGGTGCGGTGGCGGGGCGGGCCAACGCTGGCGATCAGATCACCGTGGTCAATGCCGCCACAGGTGCCAGCCGTACCGTCACGGTGGGCAGCGACGGCAGCTACCGGTTGAACCAGCTCCCGGTGGGGGATTACACCCTGCAGGTGAAGCGCGGCGGGCAAGAGATCGGGCAGGCGCTTTCGGTGAATGTGTCGCTGGGTGGCACCACCGCGGTGCACCTGGGCAACGAAGGCAACCTGACCAATCTCGATGCGGTGCAGGTGATGGGGTCACGCGTGATCAATCGCGTGGATGTGCAATCCACGGAAACCTCCACCATCCTCAATCGCGAGGACATCGCACGGATGCCGGTGGACCAGAGCCTGACCTCGGTGGCGCTGCTGGCGCCGGGCGTTGTCAGCGGCAATGCGTCGTTCGGCGGGATCTCGTTCGGCGGCTCGTCCGTGGCGGAAAACTCCGTCTTCATCAACGGGCTGAATGTCACCGATTTCTACCGACGCCAGAGTTTCTCGGCGGCACCCTTCGCTTTCTTCCAGGAATTCCAGGTCAAGACCGGCGGTTATTCGGTGGAATTTGGGCGCAGTACCGGTGGCGTGATCAATGCGGTCACCCGTTCGGGCAGCAACGAGCTCAAAGGCGGCATGGAGCTGACCTTTGAGCCGGCGGCCTGGCATTCGCGTGCCGATGATCATCAGTTTGACCGGATGGATGGGGATGGCAGGGCTGCCAGCTCGCTCTATCGGGCCAATCACGATCGCAGCAGCTTCATGAAGGCCAACGTCTGGGCGTCCGGCCCGCTGGTGAAGGACCGCCTGTTCCTGTTTGCAATGTACGAGCAGCGGGTCGGGGATTCACGGTTCACCAATTCCAGCGGCACCACCTGGAGCAACGCCAAGTCCGACAACGGATTCTGGGGTGCGAAGCTGGACTGGAACATCAACGACGACCACCACCTCGAACTGCTGGCGTTTTCGGACGAGGGGGATACCGATACCGACACGTCCACCTATGACTACGCCAGCTACACGGTGGGCAGCCTGACCGGCAACAGCACATCGGAAGGCGGTGGCAAGAATGGTTCGATCACCTGGACCGGCCATTTCGGTGAAAACTTCACGGCCAAGGCGATGTATGGCGTCAACCGCAGCCGCAGCCTGGTCTATTCGCCGGCCGACGGCTTGTGCTCGCAGGTGCTGATCGACAGCAGTTACAACGCCCAGTACACGGCAATGGGCAAGCCGGCAGTCAGCTGCCATCCCAGCAGTTCGGCATCGGTGGTGAACCATTTCGATGAGCGCAAGGTGGGACGGCTTGATTTCGAATGGATGCTGGGGGACCACCTGCTGCGCTTCGGCATGGATCGCGAGGAGATGGTCACCAATCGCACCACGCGGTATCCGGGTTCCACGCTGATGCGTTACACGGTGTTTGGCGCAACCCCGGGTGCGGAGTTGGACAACGGTGCCACCGTGCCGGCCGGCGTGAATGCCATCGTGATGGGGCGCAAGCGCATCGATGGCGGCGTGTTCGAGACCACCGCCAACGCCTACTACCTCGAGGATATCTGGAACGTCACGCCCAATTTCGTGCTGAACCTGGGCCTGCGCGTGGACAGCTTCAACAACAAGACTGCTGCCGGCAACAGCTTCATCAAGATCGACAACCTCGTCTCGCCGCGCCTTGGGTTCTCGTGGGATGTGCAGGGGGACGGCAGCAGCAAGCTGTTCGGCAACCTGGGGCGCTACTACCTGCCTGTCACCAACATCATCAATTACAACTTCGCGGGTGGCTTGACCGACGAGCGCACCTTTTATGCGCTGGGTGGTTGGCGCAACGCGGTCAACCCCATCACCGGGGCGTCTTACATGGAGCCCGTGCTCGGGGCGCAGATCGGGTCGGTGGATGATTCCTACAACCTGCCCGTGGATGACCTGCGACAGAGTGTCGACAAGGATCTCGATGCGGTCTATCAGGATGAGGCCATTCTTGGCTATCAGAAGATGATCAATCAGGCCTGGTCCTGGGGCGTCAATGCCACGTATCGACGCATGCCCAATGCCATGGACGACATCCGCATCAACCACACGCCCTGCGGACCGGTGGGTTACAGCCTGTGGCCGATCGGCAACCCCGGTGAGACCTTGACCATCTGGGGGGATGCCAGCATCGGTTGCGCTACCGAAGGCTGGATCACCATCGACACGTCCAAGGATGGCTACATCATGGACGGCAGCAACCAGGTGGTGGGGTATTCCAAACCCAAGCGCACCTATACGGCACTGGAATTCCAGATCGATCGAGCCTGGGACGACAAGTGGGCGTTCAATGCGTCTTACCTGTGGTCCAAATCCGAAGGCAACCACGAAGGGCCGGTCAACTCCGACACCGGGTATGCGGACACCGGCATGGTGCAGCACTGGGACCACCCGGCCAATAACCAGGATTACGGCCCCCTGTTCAATGACCATCGCCATCAGATCAAGCTGCGTGGTGCCTACAAGCTCAACGAGATGTGGTCGTTTGGCGCAACGTTGACGGCGCAGTCGGGCGGTCCGATCACCGCGCTGGGTGTGAGCTGGCCCGAGGATGGCCGCGGTGCTGCCAGCTATGTAACGGAAGGCTCGGGGGGCGGTTCGTTCTGGCTGTGCGTACAGAACTGCAGCGGCCCGTGGAATCAGCGCGTCTACAAATATTCCGGCCGCGGGGCCTTCGGGCGCATGCCCTGGACCTACAACCTGGGCGCCAACGTTACCTGGACCCTGCCGGTGCCGGACGTGGACATGAAGCTGCGGTTCTCGGTTTACAACTTGCTCAATGCGCAAGAAGTCGTCAACGTGCGCGCCCGCTACGAGAAAGGGCCGGGCGTGACTCGCGGTCTGTTCGGCACGGGTACCCGCTGGCAGTCGCCGCGCTACATGCAGATGGTCCTGACCTGGAACTTCTGATCGGCCTGGTTGAAGGACGATCAGGCAGGCGTTTCCCCTGGCGGCGGCTCGAGCAACGGGCCGCCTTTTTTTTCGAGGCATGGGAGGTCGTACGTGGCGGTTGAATCCGGGACATGGGAGGGCGTTGACCTTGCGTCACTGGCGTCACGCGAGGGGACGCCGCTGTACGTGTATTCGGCGCCGGCGATCAGGTCTCGGGTTGGGGCGCTGCGTCAGGCGCTGGCGGGGCTGCAGGCGGGCATCCGCTATGCGGTCAAGGCCAATGGCAATGGCGCGATCCTGCGCCTGCTGGCGGAGGAAGGGGCCGGTGCCGATATCGTTTCAGGCGGCGAGCTGCGGCGCGCACTTCGGGCGGGCATTGCCGCGGCGAACATCGTGTTCTCCGGGGTTGGCAAGACCGAGGAGGAAATCGTGTTTGCGCTTGAGGTCGGCATCGGCCGTTTCAATGTCGAATCACGTGCAGAGCTCGATACCCTGCAGCGGATTGCCGCCGCGCGCGGCAAGGTGGCGGTGGCAGCCGTGCGCATCAACCCGGATGTGGATGCGCAAACCCATGCCAAGATCTCCACCGGCAGGGCGGAGAACAAATTTGGCGTTTCCATCGAGGAAGCGCGCAGCTGGTTTTCTTCGAAGGCGGCGTGGCCGCAGGTGCGGCTGGATGGTCTGCACATGCACATCGGCTCGCAGCTGCTCAGCCTTGCCCCGGTGCGCGAGGCTTTGGCACGCATGGCGGCCTTCTGGCGCGAACTGTCGGCAGCGGGCCATGCCATCGCCAGCATCGACGTTGGCGGCGGGCTGGGCGTGCGTTATCGGGACGGTGAGCAAGCGCCGGATGCAGCCGAGTACGCGCAGGCCATTCGTGAGGCGCTGCAGGGGTTCGACGGGAAAGTGCTGGTGGAACCCGGGCGCTGGTTGGTGGCTGAGGCGGGCTTGTTGTTGTCGCGCGTGGTTCTGGTGAAGCCTGGCCAATCACGACGATTCCTGGTGCTTGATGCGGCGATGAACGACCTGCTGCGGCCCAGCCTGTACGAGGCCTGGCACGACATCGTGCGGGTGGGGGGCGCGGTTGGACGCGAAGAGCAGGCATACGATGTGGTGGGCCCGGTTTGCGAAACCGGCGATACGTTTGCCAAGGCGAGACTGTTGCCGCGCTGTGAAGCGGGCGATCTGGTCGCCATACTGGGGGCAGGGGCGTATGGCGCGTCGATGGCTTCCACCTACAACTCCCGGCCACTGGTGGCGGAAGTGCTGCTGGAGCGTGGTCGCCATGCCGTGGTGCGCAAGCGGCAGACGTTCGATGCGATGATCGCGGAGGAGTGCCCCGTCACGGAATGGATCCCTGCATGCGCAACCTGATCGGCGTCTTGTTGTGGTCGGCCCTGTTGGGCCTGTGCCCCATGTCTGCGACAAGGGCCGTCACGCCAGGCACGGTGGATCCGGAAGCCATCGATGCCAATGTTCGCGCTGTCATTGCGCGCTACCGGTTGCCGGGCATCGCCGTGGGCGTCATCGAGGACGGCAAGGTCGTGTATGCGCGGGGCTATGGCGAGACCGTGCATGGCAGTGGTGATCCGGTCACGGGCAAGACGCTGTTCAAGATCGCGTCCAACAGCAAGGCAATGACGGCGGCCGTGCTCGCCCGATTGGTGCAGCAGGGCAAATTGCGTTGGGATGACCCGGTAGCGAAACACCTGCCCAATTTTGCGATGCACGACCCGTGGGTCACTGCCCACATCACCGTGAGTGACCTGCTGATCCACAACAGCGGCTTGCCGCAGGGGGCCGGAGACCTGATGTTCTGGCCCGAGCCCAACCTGTTCAGCCGTGACGACATCCTGCAAGGCCTGCGTCATCTCAAGCCCGCCTACGGTTTCCGGGCGGGCTATGCCTACGACAACCTGCTGTACGTGGTGGCCGGGCAGGTGGCCGCCGCGGCAGGTGGGGCTTCCTATGAAGACTTGGTGCAACGTGAGCTGTTCCAGCCGCTTGGCTTGAACGGCTGCAGGGTGGGGGCGTTCGCGCTGGCGGATGCCGGCAGCGTGGCGCAGCCGCATACCCGCACATCGGACGGCATCACGGTCTACAACCGTGACTCGGAACAGGTGCCCGAGATCGCCTCGGCCCCGGCCGGAGGCATCCGTTGCACGCTGGAGGACATGTTGGCCTGGGCCGGCAACTGGCTGACGCCCACGCCGGCCCAGCTGCAATGGCTGGGTGAGGCGCAGCGCGCCGAGTTGTGGAAGGCGAGGACCCCCATGCCGATTGCGGCCAACCGACGACAGTGGGAGAACACCCACTATTACGCCTATGCCTATGGGTTTCGAGTCGCCGATGCCGATGGCGAATGGACGGTCTCGCATACCGGCACCTTGGGTGGCATGTATTCGATGATGATGCTCCTGCCGGATCGCCGTTCCGGCTTCGTCTTCATGATCAATGGCGATGGCGGGAGTGCACGCACCGTCTTGGGCACCGTTTTGTTGAAGCTGTTTACCGCGCCGGGCCGCTCGCTGGGCGTGGCAGGTTATGCCGACCTGCTGGACAAACCCTTGGTCAAGCAAACTTCGGCCACGAAAACTGCACTGCCGGACCTCGATAGGCGCAGGCCCGTGACGGCTGCAGCCTTGCGCGACTGGCTTGGCATCTGGCGCGACCCTTGGTTTGGCGAAATCCGCATCTGCGCCCGGGGCAAGGGCGTGGAGTGGCGGTCGCTGAAATCGCCGCGAATGTATGGCTGGGTCAGCCGCTTGGACGGCCGGCATGTCTTGCATTGGGAAGATCGGGGCGTGGATATCGACCCCTGGCTGGATTTTTCGGAACGCGATGGCGTGCGTTACCTGCACATGGCCAAGACTGACCCGGCGGGCGATTTCAGCTCGGATTACGAGGATCTGTCGTTCACCTGGGCGCGTGCCTGTGACTAGAACACACCTGTTCGCGCTGCTGCTTGCCGTTGCGGGCGCATCCCAGGCACAGACAACGCCCATCCTGTCGCCAGCCAAGACCATGGAGGAGGCCGGAATGGTCGATATCCGCAGTCTGGTGGCGGACATGTCGCAGGAAATTCGGTATTTCGGCAGCGACAATTTCGTCGGTGCCCCGGTGACGGGATACGAGGCGCCGCGCTGTTGGCTGAAGCAGGAGGCTGCCGCCGCATTGGCAAGGGTCGAGTTGGCGGTGCGCGCGCATGGGCAGCGTCTGCGCGTCTTCGACTGTTATCGTCCTGCGCGTGCCGTGGCCCATTTCATGCGTTGGGCAGCCGATGCCGAGGAGATCGGCACCAAGGCCACGCATTATCCGGGGCTCGACAAGCCGCAATTGCTCGGCGGTTACATTGCCCCGGTGTCCGGTCACAGCCGTGGCGCCACGCTTGATCTCACCTTGCTGCAGTGCGATGCAACAGGTGCGGGCTGCGTGCCGCTGGACATGGGGACCGCATTCGATTTCTTCGGCACGGCCGCACACACCGATTCCCCCGAGGTGAGTGCCGCGCAGCGCACCAATCGCGATCTGCTGCGTCAAGCCATGCGCAAGGAGGGCTTCGTCAACTATCCCATGGAGTGGTGGCATTACACCTACCAGCCCGAGCCTGCGCCGGGGGCGCTCTATGACGTCCCCATCACCTTCCCGGAGACGCCCATGCCCGATGTTGCCATCGATCGGTTGATGCAACGCTACCAAGGCCATGCCCCTGGTGCATCGCTGCTGGTCCTGAAGGCGGGCAAGCCCGCGATGCGTCGTGCCTACGGGCGGGCCGTGCTTGAGACCGGGGTCGAAGCGGGGCCGGCCACGAACTATCGCCTTGCTTCCGTGAGCAAACAATTCACGGCTGCCGCGGTGCTGCTGCTGGCGCAGGACGGGCGCCTGAGGCTGGAGACCTCCGTGCGCCATTGGTTGCCGGAGCTGCCGGAGATGGCATCTACCATCACCCTGCAGCATCTGTTGACGCACACCTCGGGTCTGGCCGATTACGAGGACTTGATGACGGAACCTTGGCCAGGCCAGATTCTCGATGCCGGTGTGTTGGCCTTGCTGGCCAAGGCGCCCGATTTGTACTTCCCGCCCGGCACCGCCTATCGCTACAGCAACAGCGGCTATGCGCTGCTGGCCTTGGTGGTCGAACGCGCATCGGGCCTTTCATATCCTGATTTCCTGCGTACTCGCATTTTCCAGCCCTTGGGCATGCAGGCCACATTGGCGCATGTGCAAGGGGGTATCGATGTGCCCCATCGCGCTTATGGTTACAGTGCATCGGGCTCTGGTTGGGAACGCACGGACCAGAGCTCCACCAGTGCCGTACTGGGGGATGGCGGCATTTATTCCAATATCGATGATCTGGCCCGCTGGGATGCGGCGCTGGACGATGATCGCCTGTTGGAAGCGAAGTGGCGCACGCTGGCGTTCACCCCGCACGTGGAGGTGACGGGTGAAGGCTACGAGGCCGGCTATGGGTTTGGGTGGCGGATCAGTGGCGAACGGCATTGGCATTCCGGTGAAACCATCGGGTTTCGCAATGTGTTCGTGCGCTGGCCCAGCTTGGGCCTGACGGTGGTCTTGCTGACCAACCGCAATGACCCGCCGCCGTACGACATTGCGCTACAGATCGGCGCATTGTTCGGTGCGCCGATGCCCGTTGGCGGGAAATGATGCAAGGAAGGGCTTGCGCGGATCGACGAAGCTGCCTACAATGGCCGACTCTGATGCGGGGTGGAGCAGTCTGGCAGCTCGTCGGGCTCATAACCCGAAGGTCGCAGGTTCAAATCCTGCCCCCGCTACCAAGTTTCAGTGCCGGTTGATTGGCATCGGGCTCGGGCTCGCGAAAGTATCTCCAGGCTTTCGCAATCCAGCTTCATCGGACAAAGGGCCCTTCGGGCCCTTTGTCGTTTCCGGTATCCCGGTTTTCAGGAATGGCGGTTTTCCCGCAGGCATGACGTGACTGACAAGGCTGACGAAATCACCGCACTGCTGTCGCCCACCGTGGCTTCGATGGGGCTGGAGTTGCTGGGCATCGAATACCTGCCTGCACCGGGCGGGGCCACGGTGCGTCTCTATATCGACGTGCCGGCGTCGGAGGCGGCTACGCGCGCGGTGGGTATCGAGGATTGTGAATCGGTCAGTCGCGAAGTCTCGGCACAGCTCGATGTCGAGGACCCGATCACCGACAACTACACCCTCGAGGTCTCCTCACCCGGCATGGATCGCCCGCTGTTCGGTGCTGCGCAATTCGCCCGTTTCGTGGGTGAAACCGCCAAGGTGACCCTGAAATTGCCCCAGGCGGGGCGCCGGCGCCTGCAGGGCAGCATTCTGCGGGTCGAGGGCGAGCAGGTGGTGTTTGAACTGGATGGTGCGGCGTTCCCGGTGGCCGCATCCAATATTGAAAAAGCACGGCTGCAGCCCGACTGGGTGGCTCTCGGGTTGGCGCCGGCACAGGACAAGTCGGGTCGTGATGCGCGGCCTGGCAAGCAGAAGAAGGCGGCAGGCGGCAAGCCCGCCGCGCAGAGAAATTCAACCAACAAGGCGACGGCGGATGCGCCGTCCGATGCGGAGTAAGCGAGCATGAGCAAGGAACTGTTGCTGGTCGTGGATGCGGTAGCCGCCGAGAAGGGCGTGCCGGAGTCCGTGATCCTCGAAGCGATCGAAGCGGCCCTGGCTTCTGCAGCCAAGAAGCGCTACATCGACCAGGACGTGCTGGTGCGCGTGCAGATCGACCCCAAGGATGGCAGCTACGAGACCTTCCGCCGCTGGGAAGTGGTGGCCGATGACGTGGTGATGGAATCGCCGGATCGCCAGGTGCGCCTGATGGACGCGCTGGACGAAAGCGAGGACGCCGAGGTTGGCGATTACATCGAAGAACAGATCGAAAACCCGGATTTCGGCCGCATCGCCGCGCAGGCCGCCAAGCAGGTGATCGTGCAGCGCGTACGCGAGGCCGAGCGCCAGCAGGTGGTGGATGCATGGAAGGATCGCGTGGGCGAACTCGTCACCGGCGTGGTCAAGCGCGTCGAGCGCGGCAACATCTACGTGGATCTTGGCGGCAATGCCGAGGCCATCATCGCCAAGGACAAGGGCATCCCGCGTGATGTGCTGCGTACCGGCGACCGCGTGCGTGGTTACCTGTTCGACGTTCGCAGCGAGCCGCGTGGCCCGCAGCTGTTCATCAGTCGCGCCGCGCCCGAGTTCATGATGGAGCTGTTCAAGCTGGAAGTGCCGGAAGTGGGCCAAGGCTTGGTGTCGATCATGGCCTGCGCGCGCGATCCGGGCGACCGCGCCAAGATCGCCGTGCTGGCGCACGACAATCGCACCGATCCGATCGGTGCCTGCATCGGCATGCGCGGTTCGCGCGTGCAGGCGGTCACCAATGAGCTGAACGGCGAGCGCGTGGATATCGTGCTGTGGAGCGACAACCCAGCCCAGTACGTCATCAATGCGATGGCGCCGGCCGAGGTGCAGTCGATCATCGTCGACGAGGACAAGCACGCGATGGACTTGGCCGTGGCCGAGGAAAACCTCGCCAAGGCGATTGGTCGTGGTGGCCAGAACGTGCGCTTGGCCAGCCGCATGACCGGTTGGCAGCTCAACGTGATGACGGCTGACCAAGTGCAGGCGAAGTCCGAAGCCGAACAGGGCGCGGCCAAGGCGCTGTTCATGGGCAAGCTGGAGGTCGACGAGGAAATCGCCGGCATCCTGGTGTCGGAAGGCTTCACCACGGTCGAGGAGGTTGCCTACGTGCCCGTTGGCGAGCTGCTCGCAGTGGAGGGTTTCGACGAGGACATCGTGGAAGAGCTGCGTTCGCGCGCGCGTGACGCCCTGCTCAACGATGCACTGGCGGCCGAGGAAGGGTTGGAGGAAAACCAGCCTGCCGCCGACCTTCTGGGGCTGGATGGCATGGACGATGCCACGGCCTTCGCGTTGGCTGAGCGGGGCGTGCGCACCCGCGAGGACCTTGCCGAGATGGCGACCGACGAAATTGCCGATATCGAAGAGATGGGCGAAGAGCGCGCGGCGGCCCTGATCATGGAGGCGCGCAAGCACTGGTTCGAATGAGCCATGCCCCCGTGTCCGAGGCCCGCTTCTGCGGGTGGTCGGATGCTACAACGCGCTAAGATCGCTCACCCATGCCAGCACCGCCCGGCGGCGCAGGCAAAGACACCGGAATCCGAATGTCGCAGCAAACCACCATCCGAAAGCTGGCCGAACTGGTGAATACACCGGTTGAGAAACTGCTGGAACAGCTGGCCGAAGCCGGCATGAAGTTCAGCGGGCCGGACCAGGTCATCACCAGTGCTGAAAAGCTTAAATTGCACGGTTTTCTCCGCCGTGCGCACGGCAAGTCGGACAAGCCGTCCGAAGAAGCCATCGCGCCGGGCAAGATCACCCTGAATCGCAGCCGCAAGCAGGAAATCACCGTCGGCGGCAGCGGCAAAGCTGGCCGCGGCGGCAGCACCATCGAGGTGGTGACCCGCAAGAAGATCACCCTGAAGCCGGGTGAGGGGCGCGGGCCGACCGAAGCGGAGAAGCTCGACGCCGAGCGCGCCGATGCGTTGCGCAAGCTGGAAGAGTCGCGCGCGCGCAATCTGGCCGAGCAGCAGGCGTTGGCCGACAAGGACCGCGCCCGCGCGGAGGAGCTGGCCGAAATCCGCCGCCGTGAGCAGGAGCTGACCGAGCGCGCGGCGGCGGAAGCCGCGGCCACTGCCGAAGTGGCACTCGAGGAGGCAGCAGCCAAGCCCAAAACCCACGGTCATGGGCACCCCAAGCCGGCACCGGTGCGCGAGGCCGACAAGGCGGCTGCGGCAAAGAGCAAGACCCATCGTGATCGGGGTTCGCATGCGATGGTTTCGGCCGTCGAGGATGACGACAGCACCGCCCGCTTTGCAGGCCAGTTGCATCTGTCCGCCTCCGATCGTGCCCGACGCTCCAGCGCGCCGCGTGGCGGCAAGTCGCGTCCGGCCAAGCGCGGCATGGATCAATCGCGCACTGGCACCGGCTTCAACAAGCCCACCGCACCGGTGGTGCGCGAGGTAGCCATCGGCGAGGCGATCACCGTAGCCGATCTGGCCCAGAAGCTGGCACTGAAGGGCGGCGACGTGGTCAAGGCGCTGTTCAAGATGGGCGTGATGGCCACCATCACCCAAACCATCGACCATGACACCGCCGTGCTGGTGACCGAGGAGCTGGGCCACAAGGCGGTCGTGGCGAACGCCAACGACGCCGAGTCCGAGCTGCTGGCGCATGCCGAGGAAGTGCAGGGCGAGAAGCAGCAGCGTCCGCCGGTGGTGACCATCATGGGCCACGTGGACCACGGCAAGACCTCGCTGCTGGACTACATCCGTCGCACCAAGGTGGCCACTGGCGAAGCGGGTGGCATCACCCAGCACATCGGTGCCTACCATGTCGAAACCCCGAAGGGCGTGATCAGTTTCCTCGACACCCCCGGCCACGCCGCCTTCACCCACATGCGCCAGCGCGGCGCCAGGCTCACCGACATCGTGGTGCTGGTGGTGGCCGCTGACGACGGCGTGATGCCACAGACGGCCGAAGCCATTCAGCATGCGAAGGCAGCCAAGGTTCCGTTGATCGTGGCGATCAACAAGATCGACAAGTCCGATGCTGACCCGTCGCGCGTCAAGAACGACCTGCTGGCGCATGATGTGGTGGCAGAAGACTTCGGTGGTGACATCCAGATGGTTGAGCTCTCAGCCAAGACCGGCCTGGGCGTGGATGACCTGCTGGACGCCATCCTGCTGCAGTCCGAAGTGCTGGACTTGCAGGCCGTGTGCGAAGGCCGCGCCACCGGCGTGGTGATCGAATCCGCACTGGACAAGGGCCGCGGCCCGGTGGCCACGGTGTTGGTGCAACAGGGCATGCTGTCGAAGGGCGACTACCTGGTGTGCGGCATCCAGTACGGCCGCGTGCGCGCGCTGTTCGACGAAAACGGCGCCCAAGTGCAGGATGCCGGCCCGTCGATCCCGGTGCAGATCCTCGGCTTGTCCGGGGTGCCGGAAGCAGGCGACGATTTCGTGGTGGTGGCCGACGAACGCTTGGCCAAGGACGTGGCGCAGCAACGTGACGCCAAGCGTCGCGAGCTGCGGCTGGTGGCTTCGGCAGGCAACCGCATGGAAGACATTCTGGCCCAGATGGGCGAGGGCGGCAGCCAGCAGCTGTCGCTCAACCTCGTGGTCAAGGCCGACGTGCACGGCACCATGCAGGCCCTGCGCGAGGCGCTGACTGGCTTGTCCAACGAGCAGATCAAGATCAATGTCATCGGCTCCGGCGTAGGTGGCATCACCGAATCCGACGCGCAGTTGGCGGCCACGTCCAAGGCGTCCGTGATCGGCTTCAACGTGCGTGCCGATGCGTCCGCTCGCAAGGTGATCGAGAACAACGGCATCGACCTGCGCTACTTCTCGATCATCTATGACGTGATCGACCAGGTGAAGCAGATCGCTTCCGGCGTGCTGGGCAAGGAGGTGCGCGAGGAGATCATCGGCACAGCGTCCGTGCAGCAGGTCTTCCGGCATTCCAAGTTCGGCTCGATCGCCGGCTCGGTGGTCATCGAAGGCGTCATCCGTCGCGGCAAGCCGGTGCGCGTGCTGCGCGACGATACCGTCATCTTCTCGGGTGAGCTGGATTCGCTGCGTCGCTTCCAGGACAACGTGGACGAAGTGCGCAATGGCACGGAGTGCGGTATCGGTGTGAAGGGTTACGACCAGATCAAGGCAGGCGACAAGATCGAATGCTTCGAACGCATCGAGGTGCAGCGCACGCTGTAAGGCGTGCCCAAGGCCATGGCGCAGAAATCCTTTCATCGTACCGACCGCGTTTCCGCCCAGCTTCGTCGCGAGCTGGGCACCTTGGTGCATGCTTTCGTGCGGGAACATGGGCTGGCGTCGGCCAGCGTGTCTGACGTGGAAGTCACGCGTGACATGGCGCATGCCAAGGTCTTCGTGACCGTGCTGCAGTCCGAGCGCGCCAAGGACACGGTGAAGTCCCTGAAGGCGTTGGCGCCCGAGATGCGCTACCAGCTGGCGCGGGCGGTGAAGCTGCGCCACGTCCCGGAGTTGCATTTCCATTACGACGAGTCGGTGGATCGCGGCGAACGCATCGACAACCTGCTGCGCGACCTGCCTGACCTGCGCCCCAGTGGCGACGCCGACTAACCAGACGCGGCGACCGCGTACCGTTTTCCGTCGGCTCGACGGCATCCTGCTGCTGGACAAGCCGCAGGGCCTGTCCTCGAACCAGGCGTTGCAACGCGTGCGGCATCTGTTCCGCGCCGAGAAAGGTGGCCATACAGGCAGCCTCGATCCCTTGGCCACCGGCCTGCTGCCGGTGTGCTTCGGCGAAGCCACCAAGATCGCCGGCGGCCTGCTGGGTGCGCGCAAGGCTTACGAAACGGTGGCCCGTCTGGGCGTGGTCACCGACAGCGACGATGCCGACGGCCAGATACTGCGCGAACGTCCGGTTCCGCCGTTGACCATCGACATCATTGACGCCGCATTGCGACAGTTGACGGGGCGCATCCAGCAGCGCCCGCCGATCTACTCGGCCCTCAAGCGGGGTGGGGAGCCGCTGTATGCCAAGGCGCGGCGTGGCGAGTTGATCGAAGTGGAGCCGCGGCCGATCGAGGTGCATGCGTTCGATCTGCTCAATGCCGCTGATCTGTTGGACGCAGGCACGCCGAATCTGCGCCTGCATGTCGAATGTGGCTCGGGCACCTACGTGAGAAGCCTGGTTCGTGACCTTGGCGAGCGGTTGGGATGCGGCGCCCATGTGGCCGAGCTCAGGCGGCTGTGGGTGGACCCCTTCCGTGACCCGAAGATGTGGAGCCTGCCGGCGCTGGAGACCCTGCTGGAGCAGACGGGGGAGCGTGTGCTGGAGGCCTGCTTGCTGCCCATCGAGGCAGGCATGGCGTCCTGGCCCGAAGTGCGGGTCAATACGGTGCAGGCGCAGCGGCTGGGGCGCGGCCAAGGCCTGCGTGGTCCCTATCCATCGCGCGAACGGCAGGTTGCGATCCTGGATGAACTGGGGCGCGGGCTGGGCTTGGGCGAGGTGGATGCCGAAGGGGGGCTGCGCCCGTCGCGCCTGTTTCGCTGGGCGGTTGCGGGTGCAGAAGGCCTGTTGCCTGCCGAGGGCTGAATGGCGGTTTGCCCGCCTCCGGCAGTGCGCGCTATAATCCCGGTGCTCATTCGAGCGAATTTCATCCACATCACGACGAGCCGTGCGGTGCAGGCGCTTTCAGTGCCCGTTCCTGCCGGCCACGCGACTACGAGGCAACCATGTCCATCGATTCCCAGAAAGTCATCAACGAACACAAGCGCGGCGACAACGACACCGGCTCGCCGGAAGTGCAGGTCGCCCTGCTGACCGCCCGCATCGAACTGCTCACCGAGCACTTCAAGGCACACAAGCAGGACCACCACAGCCGTCGCGGCCTGCTGATGATGGTCAACCGCCGTCGCAGCCTGCTTGACTATCTGCACCGCAAGGATGCGGAACGCTACAAGGCGCTGATCGGCAAACTCGGCCTGCGTCGCTGATTCAACACCCACTGCGGCGCAGAAATGCGCCGCAGTGCGTTTTTGCGGTACCCGTAATCCATTCCTCGCGGCCAAGCCGCATTCCCGCATCGGCAATCACGATGCAGCGCGGCAAGCGGGGCTTGCCAGCGTCGACGAATCAAGACAAACCAAGGATTCCCAAAGTGGCGAAAATCACCAAGTCATTCCAGTTCGGCACGCAGCAAGTCACGCTGGAAACCGGCGAAATTGCGCGTCAGGCCGGTGGTGCGGTCATGGTCTCCTGTGATGGCACCGTGGTGCTGTGCACCGCCGTGGCCGCCAAGACCCAGCGCGAAGGTCAGGATTTCTTCCCGCTGACCGTGGACTACCAAGAAAAATTCTATGCCGGTGGCCGTATCCCTGGCGGTTTCTTCAAGCGTGAAGGCCGCGCCACTGAAAAGGAAACCTTGACCTCCCGCCTGATCGACCGGCCGCTGCGTCCGCTGTTCCCGGAAGAGTTCAAGAACGAAGTGCAGGTCATCGCGACCGTCATGTCGTTGAACCCGGAAGTGGATGGCGACATTCTGGCGTTGATCGGCTGCTCGGCCGCTGTCGCCCTGACTGGCGCCCCGTTCCAGGGCCCGATTGGCGCGGCCAAGGTCGGCTTCAAGGATGGCCAGTACCTGCTCAACCCGACCGTCACCGAGCTGAAGGAGTCGCAGCTGGAGTTGGTGGTTGCCGGCACCAAGGACGCCGTGCTGATGGTGGAATCGGAAGCCGCCGAGCTGTCCGAAGACGTGATGCTGGGTGCGGTGATGTTCGGCCACCAGCAGATGCAGGTCGCCATCGACGCGATCAACGC
Source organism: Pseudomonadota bacterium (assembly GCA_963205445.1). GTDB lineage: Bacteria > Pseudomonadota > Gammaproteobacteria > Xanthomonadales > Xanthomonadaceae > Thermomonas. The sequence continues at coordinate 6,040 of CAUJJG010000180.1, read as the reverse complement.
CCTGGTTGCCGAAGCCGGCAAGCCGAAGTGGGACTGGCAGGCGCCGGCCAAGAATGACGCGCTGATCGGCGCGTTGAAGGCCGCGATTGGCGACAAGCTGTCCGCCGCCTTCCAGGTGCGTGACAAGCTGGAGCGCAAGGACGCGATCTCGGCGCTGAAAAAGGCCGTGCTGGCCGACCTGGCACCGCAGATCGAAGCCAACGGCTGGAGTGCCGGCGAAGCCTCCAAGGAATTCGGCGAGCTGGAATACCAGACCATGCGCGGCTCGGTGCTCTCCACCAAGGTGCGCATCGACGGCCGCGCGCTCGACACCGTGCGCCCGATCACCTCCAAGGTCGGCGTGCTGCCGCGCGTACACGGCTCGTCGCTGTTCACCCGTGGCGAGACCCAGGCGATCGTGGCGGTCACCCTGGGCACCGCGCGTGATGGCCAGGTCATCGACGCGGTCGCCGGCGAGTACAAGGAACACTTCCTGTTCCACTACAACTTCCCCCCGTACTCGGTGGGCGAAGCCGGCCGCATGATGGGCCCGAAGCGCCGTGAAATCGGCCACGGCCGCCTTGCCAAGCGCGGCGTGCTGGCGGTGATGCCGACCATGGAAACCTTCCCGTACACCATTCGCGTGGTATCGGAAATCACCGAATCGAACGGCTCCTCCTCGATGGCTTCGGTCTGCGGCAGCTCGCTGGCGCTGATGGATGCCGGCGTGCCGGTGAAGGCGCCGGTGGCGGGTATCGCCATGGGCCTGGTCAAGGAAGGCAACGACTTCGTGGTGCTGAGCGACATCCTCGGCGACGAGGATCATCTGGGCGACATGGACTTCAAGGTGGCCGGCACCAGCAACGGCGTGTCCGCGCTGCAGATGGACATCAAGATCCAGGGCATCACCGAAGAGATCATGAAGGTGGCGTTGGCGCAGGCCAAGGCTGGCCGTCTGCACATCCTCGGCGAAATGGCGAATGCGCTGACCACGCCGCGTGGTGAGTTGTCCGAGTTCGCACCGCGCCTGCTGACCATCAAGATCCACCCGGACAAGATCCGCGAGGTGATCGGCAAGGGCGGTTCGGTGATCCAGGCGATCACCAAGGAAACCGGCACCCAGATCGACATCCAGGACGACGGCACGATCACCATTGCTTCGGTCAACGCCGCTGCCGGCCAGGCCGCCAAGGCGCGCATCGAGCAGATCACCTCCGACGTCGAGCCGGGCCGCATCTATGAAGGCAAGGTCGCCAAGATCATGGACTTCGGCGCGTTCGTGACGATTGCCCCGGGCAAGGACGGCCTGGTGCACGTCTCGCAGATCTCCAGCGAGCGCGTGGAGAAGGTCTCCGACGTGCTGAAGGAAGGCGATCTGGTCAAGGTCAAGGTGCTGGAAGTGGACAAGCAGGGCCGCATCCGCCTGTCGATCAAGGCCGTGACGGAAGGCGAGGGCGCGTAACAACATTGCAGCCAACCGGCATGAAAAAAAACGGGCCGCAAGGCCCGTTTTTTTGTTGTGATCGATAATGCCTTTTTATTTTCCCTCTCCGCCAGCGGGGGAGGGAAACGCTCAGCCTGTCACGATTGCCTTTGCTGCCCATATGCTGTCATCGTGGCCGTGCAGCATGCGTCTGCGCGTGTGGCGGATCAGCAGCAGAAAGACAGGCACGGCAGCCAGCGCGGTGGCGTCAACCGGCCAGCCGCCGGTGTGGTTCCATGCGCCACCCAATCCCCACGCGCCGGCCAGACTCGACAGCGGGATAGCGAGGGTGAACGCGGCGCAGGCCCACAGCAGTTCGATAGCGCCTCTCGCCGAGCCGCGCAGGAAAGCCCAGACGATCGCGGTTGCGAACACCGTGTAGTAGATACCGGTGTGCCACGCCTTGAGGTCGCCCACCAGCGCTGGCAGCCACTTGGTTGCAGCGATGCTGGCCGATATCCCGGCCACACAGCCCAGTGCCACACCGACAGTCAGGCAACCCAGGATCCACGCAGACCGTTTCTGTGTGGGTGTTTCCGTGCCCTTGCGCTTGCGGCGACGAGACTCCACCCACAGCAGATTTCCGGTGTAGAACAGTACTGCGCCGGCCAATCCCATTAATACGTAGATCCAGCGCATCGGGTTACCGCCGAAGCTGCCGAAATGCAGCATGAAAAAGGCGTTGACCGCTTCGTCCCAGCCGGCCATGTGGCCTGGCAGGTCGTGTGGATCGACGGTGCCGGTGTAGGGGTCAAGATGGGTCTGCATATAGGTGCGCGCCCGTGTGCCGTGGCGAATGTCCAATCCGCTCACGCTGGCCTCGATCAGTCCGTCGTTATCCTGTTCGAAGCCGAAGCCGTGAATTTCGAAGCCAGGAAGTTGAATTTCGACGCGGCGCAGCAGCTCGCCTACTGGCAATGGCAGTGCGCCGGGTGGTGTGGCAGCGTGCGCTTCCTCACCCCACTGGATTCCGTTGGGGTAGACCACCGCATCCTGCGCATCGTAGAACTGGTCGTGGAAGGCGAACACCACGCTGGTCAGCGCGATCACGATGTGGAAGGGCAGGCTGAACAACCCCAGCGCATTGTGCACGTCCAGCCACAGGCGTTTGATGTTTTTGCCGATCCGCATGGCAAACACATCCTTGACGATGGTCGGCAACAGAATGATCAGCCCGGATACCAGGGCCACCGTGTATGCCAACGCCACCGCTCCCATGATCGGCCTTGCCACTTCGTCCGGGAAAGGCAGCCCTACCATTTGATGCAGGCCGTCCACCAGCTGCGCCACGGGAGCTTTGCGGGTCTGCTCCACCTGCAGGCTACCGTCGGCGGCAAAGCTTGCGCCGTACTCCTTGAAGTCGCGGCGGCTTTGGCCGCGCTCGCGCCAGTACACCCGTGCAGGTTGGTCTGCGCTTGTCTTTAGCGAGACAAACCAACCCTTGGCGGCCTGTGGATGCGCGGCCCGCACCGCCGCCACCAGTGCGTCGGCGCGCTCCATCGACGGAGGCGAAGCCAGCGTTGATGGCGGCGTGGCCCAGCGTTCCAGCGGTTTCTCGAACATGGTGATCGCACCGGCGTAAAAGGCGATGAACAACATCAGCCCGGCAACGATGCCAACCCAGATGTGGACGTCCTTGTAGACCTTGACGATGTCGCTGCGGATCTTTGGCACCGGCTTACCCCATGACCTGACGTACGAACCACAGCATGCCGAAGGTCACTGCATTGGCAGCCCCCAGCCACAGCCATGCACGCAGACTGTTGCGGAAAAGGAAGACGAAGGGCAGCACCAATGCCCAGATTGCCCCCATCAGCCACATGTTGAATTGGTTTTTTCCGCCGCCGCCGTGGATCCCATCCGGTCCAAGCCATGCGAACAGGCCCGATAATGCCAACGCCAAGCCGAAGCCCAGCACGGTGCCGGCGAGGGTTTTGCCCAGCCAGTGCCGGCTCTGCAGTCGGACCCGTCCAGATTGCAATGTTGGCGTGCTCATACGGCCTTCTTTGCGCGCCGGCGGGCGTGCCAAGCACCGAAGAAGGGAAGCGCTGTCCACAGCAGCATCGCCAGCACGCTCCAGCCAGCCACCGCTTCTACCGGTGCCAGTACGCGCAGGAGAAGCAGAAGGGAGGCAAGCAAGCAGGTGATGCCTGGCCACCACGACCGATGTGATGGCCATGGTCCGGCTGCAAGCAGCAGCTGCTGCGGCGAGGTGAGGTAAAGCAGCAGGGTGCCAAGCAGGCACAGCGCGGCGGCAGGGATCACCAGCAGTGGAATCATGCACGCGCCCCAATGAAGGGAAAAGCATGCATGAGGCAGGCAGGTGGCAGGTGTGTTGCGGGCATGCGTGGGTTTCCTGTCAGAAGCGGAAGCGGACGCTGGCGGTGACGCTGCGCGGTTCGCCCTGGAAGTTGCCCCAGCCGTTGGGGCCGATGGTCTGCCAGTAGGTCTTGTCGAGCAGGTTGTCCACGTTCAACGCAAGGCTGAGATGCTCGTTGAAGCGATAGCCTGCGCGTGCGCTCCACACCGCGTAGGCCGGTTGCACAGCGCCGCTGCTGGAGCGTGTTTCAGTCTGCCAGTTGCTGCCCAAGCCGAACGACCAAGCCTCGGCGGACCGTGGGCGCCAGCTGGCCCAGAGCTTGAGCATCTGCCGTGGGGCATAGGTATTGAATGGTTGGCCTTGCAAATTGGCGTCCTTCGAATACGTTTGTTTGTTCCAGGTATAGCCGGCGCTCACGTCAACGCCAGTGGCGACACGGCCGGAAATGGTAGCCTCGAAGCCCTGGCTCTTCACTTCGCCCTGAGCCAGATAGCAGTTGCCTCCATTGCAGGCGCCGGGTGCCTGCGCGGCATCAAGCTGGGCGCGATCTTTCTGGCGGATGTCGAATATTGCGATTGAGGCGTTCAGGGCACCATCGAGCCATTCTCCCTTGATGCCACCCTCCAGCGCGTCCCCTCGCATGGGTGGCAATTGCCCGGTTGTCGAGCGTTCGCTCTGCGGCTGGAAGATATCGGCATAGCTGGCGTACAGCGACCAATGGCGGCTGAAGTCGAACACCAGCCCACCATAGACGCCAAGGTGATTGTCGCCATAGTCGGAACCGGTGTAGCGCGTCGGTGCCAGCTCCAGACCTTCGTCCTGCCAGTGGCTGTAGCGTGCTCCAAGCAGAGTGGTCAGCCGTTCACTCGGGTGCAGGCGCAGCATCGCGTAAGCTCCGCGCTGGGTGGTGGTGTAACGGCCGGCCCAATAGGTATCGGGGAGCGGCTGGCTGGGGCGTGGAGCTGCGTAGGGATCGAAGCTGTGCACATCGGCTACGGTCCAGTAGTCGGCATAGCTGTAACCGTCGGCGTCGGTGCGGCTGCGGTTCCAGCCGATCCCGGCGATCAGTTCCTGACGGCGACCCCACGCTTCGAACCCGCCAAGCACGGCAGCGTCAAGGCTGCGGTTGCCGTAATCGCGGCCCTGCAGGGTTGGGCTGTAGGACCAGCCGGCACCGGTTTGCGGATCGATCGCACCCCAGCCATTGGCGACCATGAAGCGTCCGTCTTCCTGTGCGTATTGTGCGGAAAGCCGCAAACGCCAGTCGTCGCCGAGACCTTGGTCGAGTTCGGCGAACAGTTGGCGGTTCTCGGTGACGACCTCCTGCCAAGCCGGATCCAGCGATGCCCGCCGCGGCAGCTCTAGCGCACTGCCGTCGCTATAGCGCGGCAGACCATTCCAAACCGGTGTGGTCTTGAGCTTTTCGAAGCTCATGCCGAGGCTGAGGGTGCCGTCATTGCCGATGTCGGTTTCCAGGATGCCGTAGCCCAGCGAATAGCGGTAATCGGCACCGCGTTGGAACAGCTGCTTGTCCTCATGCTCGACCACCACCCGGCCACGCACGTTGCCGTTTTCGTTCAGCGCGCCACGGATGTCGCCCTGCACTTGGTAAAGGTCCCAAGAGCCGATGCGGAACGAGGCGTCGGCGGCGAAATCCTTGGTCGGGCGCTTGCGCACCAGATTGATCGCACCGCCCGGTTCGCCCGCGCCATTGAGCAGCCCGGCGGCACCACGCAGCACCTCGATGCGGTCATACATCGCCAGGCGCGGCTTGGCGCGACCCAGCGTGGCCGGCAGGCCATCGAGCTGGTAGTTGGTGATCTCGAAACCACGCGAGATGTACTGGGTATCGATGCTGTCGTACTGACGCATGGCCACGCCGGGCACAAACAGGATGGCATCGTCCAGACTGCCAACTGCAAGGTCGTCCAGAAGCGAACGGGTCAGCACGCTGACCGATTGCGGGGTTTCGCGCTGACTGACCGGCAGTTTGAGGCCGACGTTGGTGACCTGCGCTGCGTAACCCTGGATGCGCACACCCTGCACGACGACGGCGTCGAGTTCCTTGGCGTTGGCCTTGGCGCCGTCGGGGCTGTTCTGCTGCTGGGCCTGAGCGGTGGTGGAAAGGGACAGGGCGATGGCCAGTGCCAGCGTTGCCCGATGGGAGAAGGTGCGCATCTAATCGTCCTTGTGGCTTGGAGTGGCGCGGGCGGCGGCTGGCGCAATGGGGGAGGGGGGAATCGGGGAAAGCAGGGCGG
>CAUJJG010000179.1 GCA_963205445.1 Pseudomonadota bacterium | reverse complement strand
GATCCTTGCGCTGGTGGCCGAGGTGCGGGCCAAGCTGGAGTCCAAGCTGATCGGCTGGGCGCGGGCCAATCTGGACGATATGCAGGCCCAGCTCGACGCGCTGGCCGCGCCCGGCTTCCTGCGCAGCACGCCGGCCACGGCTCTGGCCGAGTACCCGCGTTGGCTGAAGGCGCTGTCCCTACGCGCCGAGCGCGCCCAGCGCGACCCGCTCAAGGATCAGGCGCGGATGCTGGAGCTCAAGCCCTTCGCCGATGCGCTCATCCATGCCGACCCGGACGACCCGGAGGCGGTCGCGCTGCGCTGGGAGCTGGAGGAGCTGCGGGTGTCGCTGTTCGCGCAGGAGCTGGGCGCCAAGGGTGGCGTGTCACCCAAACGCTTGGCGGCGCGGGTGACGCGCCTGCGCCCCGTCACTTGATGCGGCGTACTTTGGCCTGGGTGTTGTAGCCGTCGATCTTCATCCACCAGACGCCCAGCAGGCCGGGCTTGATGGTGACCTTCGGGTTGGTCTTGCGGACGCCGCTCAGCTGGGCGGCGTCGATCTGTTCCCACAACTGGTCGTTGTCGAGCTGGTATTTGCGGCCCGAGCCGAAGCCGTTGAACTCGCCGCGAATCGTGGACACGATGGGCTCATCCGAGCCGAAGTCGAAGAAGCCGCGATTCTTCTGCACGACTTCCTTGCGCCCTTCCTCGCGGGCTTGCTCGGTGGCCTTGGCCACGGCCTCATCCACCGCTGTACGGGTACGGGCTTCCACTCGACGTTCGAGCCAAGCATTGAGGTTGGCAAGTTCCGCAGCTGACAGCTTGTCCAGCCCCGCAGCCTTGAATTCTTCCGCCGTCATCTGCCGTTCGAGCGTGCTGGCCTGCTGTGCCAAGGCCAAACCGGGTGCCGCAAACAGGCCAATGGCCAAGGACAAGATCAAGCGACGCATGCCAAGCTCCTGTAGAGATGCTGCCGGGAGTGTAATCGTTCAACGTATCCGCGCCCATTGCTGGCCGCTTCACGCGTGCGCGGCTACTGTATCCCCATGGCCACCGGATCTTTGACCACTCCCGTATACGACGCTGCGCTGGACCGTGTGCCCGCCGATGCCTTGCCGGCGCCGTTGGCAAGTTTCTGGCGACGCCAGGCGGAGGCCGGGGCGCCCATGCGCGACCGTGCCGATGTACTGGCCGATACCCTCGGCATTCTGACGGCGCTCAATGCCGATGCCGACGTACTGGCAGCGACGGCACTGGATGCACTGGTTGATGTGGATGCGCTGGCAAAGGCGGCCGGCATCGAAGTGCCCGAGCGACTGCACGTGTTGCTGGAAGGCCAGCGTGCCGCGAGCCGGGTGTGGGCGCTGCACCGCAGCCATGGCGGCGGGCGCAACCCGGAAGGCATGCGGCGTCTGTTGCTGGCGCTGGTGCGCGACTTGCGGGTGGTGCCGATCGTGCTGGCACGCCAGCTTTCGCGCATGCGCTCGGCATGGCGGCTGCCGGTGGACGAGCAACGTGCACTGGCCAAGATGACCCGCGACATCCATGCGCCGCTGGCCAACCGTCTTGGCATTTGGCAGTTGAAGTGGGAGCTGGAGGATCTCGCCTTCCGCATCCTGCAGGCAGAGGATTATCTGCGTATCGCCCGCTCGCTGGACGACAACCGCGTGGGCCGCGAACGCTACATCGAGCAAGTCAAGGCGCAGCTGCGCGCCGTGGTGCAGGCCCAGGGCATCCAGGCCGATGTGGCCGGCCGTCCCAAGCACATCTACAGCATTTGGAAAAAGATGCAGCGCAAGGCGTTGCCGATTGAAGAGCTGTACGACCTGCGCGCGCTGCGCGTCCTGGTGGACGATGTGCCCACCTGCTACGCCGTGCTGGGGTTGGTGCATGCAACCTGGGTGCCGATCCCCAGCGAGTTCGATGACTACATCGCCCGCCCGAAACCCAATGGTTACCGTTCACTGCATACCGCGGTGATCGGGCCGGAGGGTAAAACCGTGGAGGTGCAGATCCGCACTCGCGAGATGCACGCGCAATCCGAATTGGGCGTGGCCGCGCACTGGCGCTACAAGGAAGGCAGCAGTGCTGGCGGCGCGGCAATGGACAAGCGCATTGCGTGGATGCGCAAGCTGCTGGAACAGGCGGCGGAAGCCGCTGGCGAAGGCGAGGCTTCGCCGCTGCAGGGGCTCGACAGCGATCTGGTGGAAGACCGTGTGTACGCGTTGACGCCCAAGGGCGAGGTGATCGATCTGCCGCAGGGCGGCACCGTGCTCGACTTCGCCTATGCCATTCACAGCATGGTCGGCCACCGCACGCGCGGCGCGAAGGTGGATGGCCGGATCGTGCCGCTGACGCAGGTGCTCAAGACCGGGCAACGGGTCGAGATTCTCACCGGCAAGGAAGCGGCGCCGCGCCGTGACTGGCTGCAGCCCAGCGCCGGTTTCCTGGCCAGCAGCCGATCGCGCGACAAGGTGCGGGCATGGTTCAACAAACTGGATCGCGCACAGAACCTGAAGGAAGGCCGGGAGCTGCTGGACCGCGACCTGCGCCGGCTGGGCCTGCTGCACGCGGACTTGACCCAAGTGCTGGCCAAATTCAACGCGCAGACGGTGGATGACCTGCTGGTGCTGGTGGCCTTGGGGGATGTGGGGCCCAACCAGATCGGGCGTGCCTTGCTGGAGCTGGAAAAGGCGCCGACGGCGGAGCCTGCCCTGCCGCTGCCTTCCAAGGCGCCGGCGACGTCGGCACCTGGGGCCGGCGAGGTAACGGTGCAAGGGGTGGACAACCTGCTGGTGCAGGTGGCGCGCTGCTGTCAGCCGCTCCCCGGCGAGCCCATCGTCGGATATCTGACGCGTACCCGTGGGGTCAGTGTGCATCGTCCCGACTGCATGGCGTTCCTGCGGCTGGTGGCCAAGGAGCCGGCACGGGTGTTGCCGGTGGAATGGGGCAGCAAGCGCAGTGGCCAGGTGGTGGCGATCCGCATCGATGCGGTGGACCGCAAGTGGCTGCTGAAGGACATCACCACCCTCGTGGCGCAATTGGGTGTGCATGTGCTCGGCCTGCAGTCGGAGCAGGCGCGCGGCAGCCAAGCGCGCGTGCGCATCCACCTGCAGGCTCGCATCGCGGATTTCGAGCAGCTGGGTCTGTTGCTGGCCCGGCTGGAGTCATTGCCGGGGGTGGAAGCGGCGCGCCGGGGGTGAACGGTCGCTTGGCTCAGTCGATGAACAGCCGGCGGACGGTGTTGCGTGCGGCGTTGACGGAAAAATGCCTTGCGACATTCTCGCGGCCACGCGCTGCGAGCCCTTGCCACAGAGCGTCGTCGTCCAGCAGGCGAAGAACGGCTGCTGCGAAGGCGGCTGGCGTGTCGGCCACCAACACATCCTGCCCGTCGTGCAGGTGCATGCCTTCCACGGCGCATCTCGTGGCCACCACGGGCAGGCCATGTGCCATCGCTTGGTTGACCTTGCCCTTGACGCCGGCGCCGTAACGCAAGGGGGCCAGTGCGATCCGGCAGCCGTCCAGCCATGGCTGCAGGTCAGGGATGTGGCCGTGAATGCGAACGCCTGGACGCGTGCCCAGTGCGGCGATCCCCGCAGGGACATCGCCGCCGATACAATGGCATTGCAGGTCCCCACGTGCGGCACGCAGCAGAGGGAACACCATTTCGACGAACCAGCGGACGGCATCGACGTTCGGCGGGTGCCGAAAGCCGCCGACGAACAGCAGGTCTCGGCGTGAGGCGGGCCCCGGGCCGGGAGCAGGCAGGCGGTGCAGGTTGGACAGCAAGGCCACCTGCGCGCCGGGGGCATCTTGCGCCAACAGCGCCTGCTCCACGTCGCTGACCACCAAGGTGATGTCGGCTGCGTTGACCAAGGCCAGTTCCAGTGCGCGTGTCCCTGCTGCCGTGCGATGGGCCACGGCATCGCCGGACAGTGCGGCTGCGCGCTGCTCGCGCAGGTAGTGCAGATCGACAGTGTCGAACAGCACCCGCGCTTGCGGTGCGTGACGGCGCAGCAACGGCAGGAACTCCCGCGCCACGTAATGACGGCTGACCATCACCGTGTGAAACCGTGGCCCGTGTTCGCGCAGCCATGCCGGGATGCGTGCTGCGTGGGGGGCGTACCAGCATTCAACGCCAAGGCGCTGAAGTGCGCGGGTGTAGTCGCCGTCGGCGCTGCGATTGGCGGGCAAAAAGACCACGTGCGCACCTTCGTCGATCAGCAGCCGCATCAATTCGACCATGCGCAGGGAGCCGGAGTCGCGGTCCGGGCATGGGGTCAGTGCGTCGATCAACAGGATTTGCTTGCGCCCTCTGTGCAGCAGTGCCGGGGTGGGTACGGTGGTGGGAGGCAGCTGCTGGGCCAAGGCGTCACGCCACTTGTCCAGGAATACCGTGCGGTTGCGCGCCTGTGCGGCCTTGGTGCCGCTGTTGGGGTCGGTGCCGGCGGTGGTGCCCTCATCGTGCACCACGACCGCTGCCGGCTGGTAAAGGGTGCGAAAACCGGCGGCACGGACCGCGAAGGCAAGGTCGGTGTCTTCGTAATAGGCCGGGGCGTAGCGGGGGTCGAAGCCGCCCAGTGCCGCAAACAACTGTCGAGGCAGGGCAATGGCGGCACCGCTGAGGTAATCGGCCTCGCGCAGGTATTGATGACGACAGTGGTTCGGATCCTCAAAACGCCCGTAGTTCCACCCGCCGCCATCGGAGAACACCACCCCGCCAGCTTCCTGCAGGCGGCCATCGGGATACACCAGTTTCGCGCCAACCAGACCCGTACCGGGGTGCTGGGCGAATGTGTCAAGCAGCGCATCCAGCCAGCCGGGCTGGGGCACGGTGTCATTGTTCAGGAAGACGAGATATTCACCCTGGGCCAAATGGGCGCCGTCATTGCAAGCGGCGATGAATCCCCCGTTGCTCTCCCGGGCATGCAGCTGTAGCCCGCCGATCTGGCGCAACTGGCGCAGGGAGTCATCGGGCGAAGCATCGTCCACCACGATGACCTCGAAGGGCGTGCGTGGCGGGTGCTCGGCCAGCGCGCGGAGGCAGCCCAGCGTGTGTGCAAATGCGCCGTGGACCGGTATCACGATGCTGGCGAGGGGGGCCGGGGAAGTCGGCAGCTCGAATGCGGCAAAGGGGAGCGCGGCGGGCCGGTAAAGCGTCAACGGCGTGCGCTGGGGGGGGCGCAGTTGGGCGAGAAGGCGCTGCCCACTGGCGCGCAGCCCGCGTGTCCGCAGGCTTGCCCAGCCGCGGCGCCAGAGCCCAGCCGCGCGCAACAACCAGAAGCGCGTTTCGACGGGACCCGGCATGTGGCTGAACTCCTGCTGCAAGAAAGGGGAAATCCTGACGGGGGCGCACCGGTGGCTGCGCTAGACTCCCGTCTCTGCCCATTGTCGCATCCCGCGAAAGATCATCCGCCAATGCCCCGTATCCAGGACGAAGACGACGCACTGCCCGAAAGCGAGGGCGGCGAGAGGGGCGGCGGCTCGGGTTGGTCGCGTCGACTGCTGACCTGGGGGCTGCTGACGGCGGCCCTGCTGCTGGGGTTTCTCATTCCCTACATGCTCTACCTCAATCATGAGGTAGGGGAGCGATTCGGCAAGCTGCGCTGGCAAGTGCCCACCCGCGTGTATGCCCGGCCGCTGGTGTTGCGTGAAGGGCTTGCCATGGATGCCCAGACGTTGCGGACGGAGCTGGTGGCTGCGTCCTATCGGGAGGGTGACGGGCAGCGCGCCGGCACGTTCGCGCGCAATGGTGCGCGTTGGCGCATTGCCAGCCGTGGGTATGCCGACGTGGACGGGCAGGTGGCGCCGATGGTGGTGGAGGTGGCGCTGTCCGGCAGTCGGGTGGACACGATTCGCGACGTGGCCGGCAAGCGCAATCTGCGCAGCGCACGCCTTGACCCTGCACGCATCGCCACCCTGTACGGGCAGAACCAGGAAGAACGCCGCCTCGTGCGCATCGAGGAAGTCCCCGAGCTGCTGGTGACGGGCTTGCAGGCGGTGGAAGATCGCGACTTCAACCACCACATCGGCATCGATGTGGGCGGCATGCTGCGGGCGCTTTTCGTCAACGTGAGCTCCGGCGGCGAAACCCGGCAAGGGGCCAGCACGCTGACGCAGCAGCTGGCACGCAGTGGTTTGCTGGGCATCGGCAAGGAGCAGACTTACCGCCGCAAGCTGAAGGAAATCCTTTACGCCCTGCTGCTGGAGGCGCGGTACGAGAAAAGGACCATCCTCGAGGCGTATTTCAACCAAGTTGATCTCGGGCAGCGTGGTGCGCAGGCCATCCGTGGGGTGGCGGCGGCTTCCGAGTTCTGGTTTGGCAAGGAACTGAAGGATCTGTCCACGGAGCAGGTTGCGCTGCTGATCGGCATGGTCAAGGGGCCGTCTTGGTACAACCCGCGGCGGAATCCGGAGCGGGCAAAGGCGCGCCGTGATTTCGTGCTGGGGGAGATGCGCGAAACCGGGCTGATCCAGGAGGCCGAGTATCGGCGGGCGCTGGCGGCGCCGCTTGGCGTTACCACCGCTGCGGGCAATCTCGCCGCCAATCGCTTTCCCGCCTATGTGGATCTGGTGCGGAAGCAATTGGCCAGGGACTATCCCGTGGAGCAGTTGTCGGGGGCGGGGCTGTCGGTGATGACGGGCATGTCGCCGGCAGCGCAGGGCTATGCCGAAGGCGCCGTGGTTCGCACCTTGGATGCCCTGGCACGCAAGGGGCGTCCGCCGCTGCAGGCCGGGGTGGTGGTCACGGATGTCCACAATGGTGACGTGCTGGCGGTGGTGGGCAGTCGGGAATTCACCGAGCAAGGGTTCAATCGCGCGGTGGATGCCAAGCGCCCGGTGGGGTCGCTGCTCAAGCCCTTCGTCTATCTGTTGGCGTTGGCCCAGCCGGACAAGTGGTCGTTGGCCAGTACCGTTTCCGATGCCCCCATTTCAGTAGGGCTTGGGCAAGGCAAGCAATGGACGCCCGGCAATTCCGATGGGCGCAGCCACGGCGACGTTTCCCTGCTCAGTGCTCTGGCCCAGAGCTACAACCAGGCGACCGTGCGCTTGGGCATGCAGGTGCAGCCGCAGCGGCTGGCCACGTTGCTGCGTACGTTGGCAGGCGTGGATGCCGAGCCCCGTCCATCCCTGATCTTGGGCGCAGTGGACCAAAGCCCCTACGCCATGGCCCAGCTTTACCAATTCCTTGCCGCCAGTGGTGAGATTCAGCCCCTGCACGCGGTGCGCGGCGTGCTGGACCCGAATGGACGGGCGCTCAAGCGCTACGACACCGCGGCACCGCCGGCCCAGAAGGGGGATGCGGTGGCCGCGCGACTGGTGGGCAGTGCGCTGCAGTATGCGGTGACGTCAGGAACCGGGCATGCCCTGGTTCGCGATGGCTTGGGCCGGCTGTCGGCGGCAGGTAAAACCGGCACCAGCAATGACGGGCGAGACAGCTGGTTCGCTGGCTACACGGGAGACCACCTGGCCGTAGTTTGGGTGGGCAATGACCAGAACCAGGCCACCGGCCTGTACGGCGCCACGGGGGGCATGCGGGTCTGGTCCAATCTGTTCAGTCGTTTGCCCAGCGCCGGCTTGCGGCTTTCCAGTGAGGGCATCGACTGGCGTTGGGTCTTGGACGGACAGAGCACTGACGCTGATTGTCCCGGTGCCAGGCACGTTCCTTTCGTGTCTGGCTTTGCGCCGGAATATCAGGCCTGTCAGTACGCGCCGCCGCCGGAACTGGACGAATTCGGCAATCCGATCGAACCGCCCGCAGGTGATGCGGGTTCCGGGCCGTTGGAGCGTGCTGGCGCGGCTCTGCTCCGCCTTTTTGGTGGCGGAGAATCGGCCAAGCCGGCGACGCCCCAGCCCGAGGCGTCGCCTCAGCCGCAGCAGCCCAAGTGATCGGCACTTCGCCCGGGCAGACCCGGCCGGGTCGTTTGGCCCATGACGCGTTGGGGGCCGGCGCGCAGCTTGCCTCTGCATTGCCTGGGTTCAACCCGCGGCCAGCACAGCAGCGACTGGCCGCGGCGGTCGGGGATGCATTCGAACGTCGCGACGTCCTGTTGGCGGAAGCCGGAACGGGCACCGGGAAGACGTTTGCCTACCTGGTGCCGGCCTTGCAGTCCGGCATGAAGACCATCATCAGCACGGGGACGCGCGCATTGCAGGATCAGCTGTACCTGCGTGATCTGCCGCGAGTCCGGGCTGCGCTGGGCGTCAATCCCAAGACGGCTCTGCTCAAGGGGCGTTCCAACTACCTGTGTCGCTATCGGATGGAGCAGGCCAAGGGCGAACCGCGCTTCAGCAGCCGGGAGCAGGTGGCGCAATTCCAGCGCGTCGTGGCCTGGAGCGGGCGCACGCGCAACGGGGACTTGGCCGAGCTGGATGCACTGCCGGAAGATTCGCCCCTGCTCCCGTGGGTGACCTCAACGTCGGAGAACTGCCTCGGGACCGACTGTCCGTTCTGGGGCGACTGCTTTGTCGTGCAGGCGCGCCAGCGTGCGCAGGCGGCGGATCTGGTGGTCGTCAATCATCATCTTCTGCTGGCGGACCTTGCCCTCAAGCAGGAGGGGTTTGGGGAGATCCTGCCAGGTGCCCAAGCCTTCGTGATCGACGAAGCGCACCAGTTGCCGGAGCTGGCGGCACAATTTTTCGGTGAGGGCCTAGGCGCACGCGCGTTGGTCGAGCTGGCCCGTGATGTGCTTGAGGAATGCAAGGCCGTGGCTGGCGCGTTGGCCGCGTTGCAGGAGCCTGCCCGCGCCGTGGATGCCGCGGTGCGTGAATTGCGCGCCGTAATGGAGGGTATGCCGCTGCGCGGAACGGCATGGCGTGCCCTGGATGCGGTGGGTGTCGAGCCTGCGGTCCTCGCGCTGGAGGCGGCGCTGCAATCGCTGGCGGAGGCGCTGGTGCCGCTGCGTGAAGCCTCCCCCGGGTTCGATGCCTGCCACCTGCGTGCGAATGAACATGGCCTGTTGCTGCGTCGATGGCGCGGCGAAGAGGCGTGCCACGACGCACCGGGCGTCGTCAGTGCTTCGGTGCATTGGTACGAACTCACCCCGCGCGGGTTTCGGTTTCAACGCACCCCGCTCGATGTCTCCACGCCGCTGCGCCAGCATCGCGAGGCGTCCATGGCGGCTTGGGTGTTCACCTCTGCGACACTGACGGTTGCGGGCGATTTCGCACACATCCGCCAACGGCTTGGCATAGGCACGGCCGAAGAACTGATCGAGCCCAGCCCTTTCGACTGGGTGCGGCAGGCGTTGTGTTACATCCCGCCGGGTCTGCCGCAACCCTCGGCACGGGACTATGGCACTGCCTTGATCGAAGCCCTGCGCCCGGTGTTGCAGGCCTCGGGCGGGCGGGCCTTCCTGCTCTTTGCTTCCCATCGCGCCCTGCGGGAGGCCGCGGACGTGCTGCAGGAGGCCCCGTGGCCGCTGTTCGTGCAAGGGGCAGCGCCACGGCACGTCCTGCTGCAGCAATTTCGCGAATCCGGCAACGGGGTGTTGCTGGGCACTGCCAGCTTCCGCGAGGGCGTCGACGTGGCCGGTGACGCCCTGTCCGTCGTGGTCATCGACAAGCTGCCCTTCGCCGCGCCGGATGACCCCGTGTTCGAGGCGCGCCTGGAGGCGATCCGTCGCGCAGGCGGCAACCCGTTCCGTGATGAGCAGCTGCCCCAGGCGGTGATCGCCCTCAAGCAAGGGGCGGGGCGTCTCATCCGCACCGAAACCGATCGCGGCGTGCTGGTGCTTTGTGATCCTCGACTCATGGACAAGGCCTACGGGAAAACCTTTCTCGAATCTCTTCCGCCGCTGCCGCGCACCCGTGAAGTGGCAGACGTGCAGGCTTTTTTCGCGGACAATTGAGCCATGCGACTGCTTGCCTTCGAGACGGCCACCGAGGCCTGTTCCGTTGCCGTCTATCTGGACGGTCGCGTGTTGGAACGCTTTGAGGTCGCTCCTCGGCGGCACACCGAACTGGCTTTGCCTTGGGCGGAACAACTCCTGGCCGAGGCCGGGATCGCCCGCAGTTCGCTGGATGCCGTCGCGGTCGGTCGTGGCCCGGGGGCATTCACCGGCGTGCGTTTGGCCATTGCCTTGGGCCAGGGCGCGGCGCTGGGGTTGGACCGCCCGCTGGTGCCGGTTTCCACGCTGATGACATTGGCGGCCCGGGCGCCGGGGGCAAGCCAGCAGGTGCTCGCAGCGATCGATGCCCGGATGGGCGAGGTGTATTTGGCCGCGTTTTCCAGAGAGGACGATCTCTTGCGCCCGCTTGCTGACGAACGCGTCATCCCGCCCCATGCAGCCGCCAAGCCGACGGCAGGGGCGTGGGCAGGGGTCGGAACCGGCTTCGCGGCAGTGGAGGGGGCACTACAGGCGCGATTGGCAGGGTGCCTGGCGGAAGTGGATGCCACCGCCTTGCCGCATGCAGGGGATCTGGCGCAATTGGCGGCGCAGGCGTTTGCCCGCGGTGAGGGCCTGCCACCCGAGCGCGTGGAGCCCGCCTATCTGCGCAATCAGGTCGCCCTGACCCTTGCGCAGCAGCAGGCCTTGCGGCGTTGACCATCCCCTGCAGTACGGATTTGGGTATGCTTGGGTCATGTCGTTGCCTTCAGGGGGGTGAACATGAAGACGAGTGCATGGTTGATGGCTGCGCTGCTGCTGTCGACGCCGGCCTTGGCGGAAGACGTTGCATACAAGGGGCGTACGCTGGCGTTGGATGAGACACAGGCTTCACGGCCCATCCTGCGCATGACGGGGACGAAATACACCATCAGACATGATCAACAGGAGCTCATTGCAAAAGCCAGGGCTTGCCTCGCTCAAACGAGTGGCGCAACCGTTGATGCGGTCGATCAGGATGCCGGCATCCTGACGGCTTCTGTCCGTGTGGATTACGGCGCGAGATTCAGCAGCTATGTCTTGCATAGCCGAATGGACGTCAATATAGGGGACGGTGCCTTCCAGCTGGTGCAATCCCAGTTCCGTCTGGAGAATGAAGAGAACGGCAGCTCGGCACTGGCGTACAACGGGTCGGGATGGGAAAAAGCCATCGAGTCCCTGGAAAAGCTGGAAAACAGCGTGGTCGATTGCCTCTATCGCTGAGGCTCGTGCTCAGTTGTCGATCATCTCGCCCCCTGGCAGAAACTGCCAGGTCCGGGTCACGTGCAGCACGTCCGGGTTTTCCTTCGTTTCCGGAAGCGGAGCAAAGGGGGCGGACAGCTTGACGATGCGGAGCGCAGCCTCGTCCAGCATCGGGATATGGCTGGAGCGGATGATGCGCGTGCTCTCCACGCTGCCGTCGCGGCGCACGCCGACGCTGATGACCACGAGCCCGCCGATCCGGCGACGACGGGCTTCATCCGGGTAATTGAGATTGCCAACCCGCTCCACCCGGTCCACCCAGCCGCGCAAATACTGCGCCCAGACGTATTCCTTGGTGCTGGCGGAAACGAATTTGCGCGTCGGGCGTTTGGCGTATTGCTGTGATCGCAGCTGGATTTCGGCCGCCAAACGCGCCATCTCGATGTCGCGATCGATCCGCTCACGTCCGGTCGGGCGATGGGTGGGTTCAATCTCGGCCTGCGGCTTGGGTTGTGGAAGCGCCGTCTGCCCTGACGGCGAGGCCACCACGCGCGTTTCCTGCGGAGGGCTGGGGGTGGGGCTCTGCGCATGCAGCGGGCGTGGGGCAAGGCCATCCTCCGGCAAGGGAAGCGGGCCGGCCTGTGGCGCACTGGGGCGGGTGGCCAAGTCGTGCTCACCGCCCCCCTGGTTGTTGGCTTGGGCCAGAAAGTCCGCCTGCGCTGGCGTAAGCGGCGTCTGCGTCCGAGTTTGGATCACGTCCAGGGTGGGGGCCAGCGGCGCCGCATCCTCCAGGGTGAAGGCGATGCCGAAGACCACCATTGCATGCAGCAACACGGAAAGAACCGTGGTGGCGCGCAGCCGTTCGGCTTCCCCGATGCGAGGTGGCCCTGGAACTGCGGGTGCGGACGCGGCGGTCATCCGTGCGCGACACGCCGTTCGATGCAGTCGAAAAGCTGCCCGGCGATGTTCAGGCCGAACTGTGCATCCAGTTCGCGGATGCAGGTCGGGCTGGTGACGTTGACCTCGGTCAGCCAATCGCCGATCACGTCGATCCCCACGAACAGCATGCCGCGCTCGCGCATCAAGGGCCCAACCTGCTCAGCGATCCAGCGGTCACGTGCCGTGAGGGGGCGGCCTTCGCCGCGCCCGCCGGCGGCGAGGTTGCCGCGGAATTCGTCGCCTTGCGGGATGCGTGCCAGCGCATGGGTCGCCGGGACACCGTCAATCAGCAGAATGCGCTTGTCGCCTTCCGTGATTTCCGGGATGAAGCGTTGCGCCATGGCCAGGTGACGTCCGCCGTCGGTCAGCGTTTCCAGAATCACGTTGAGATTGGGGTCGCCGGCGTGCGTCCGGAAGATCGAGCGCCCGCCCATGCCATCCAGCGGCTTCAGTACGGCTTCGCCTTGGTTGGCAACGAAGCCCTTCAGCGCAGTTGCATCGCGGCTGACGAGGGTGGGCGGGCAGCACTGCGGGAACAACTGTGCCGCGAGTTTTTCGTTGAAATCGCGCAGCCCTTGCGGGTCGTTGACGACCAGCGCCCCTTGTCGACGGGCCAAGGAGAGGGTTTGGGTGTCGTGCAGATAGGCGGCATCCACCGGGGGGTCGGTGCGCATGAGGACAACCTGGCCATGGCCGAAGACGTGTTCCTGCCAATCCCCCAGCGAGAAGTGGTCACCCGGGACGTCGCGGACCGTCAGCGAAGCCACCACGGCATATGCCTGGCCGTCACGAACCGCCAGACCGCCCGGACGCACGTAATGCAGTCGATGGCCGCGCCTGGCGGCTTCCAGCAGCATTGCGAAGGTGGAGTCCTTGGTTGTCTTGATGGTGTGGATGGGGTCCATCACTACCACCACGTCGAGGGGTGCGGTCAACGCCATGTCCGTGTCCGGAAAAGCCTGGGTGGCGATGGTAGCAGCCGGTGCCCAGCTGCAGTCAGATGACGCTCTGGCGAGGTGTAATGCTTGACACATGGGCCCCGGGCTGGGATATAGATAGCCCGTACCGCGCGCAGACGCGGCGGTTGGCAATCGCGCAAGGGGAACTCATGGCGCAGCAGGACGGTGCAGGTGGCAGCCTCAAGGGGCTGCGGGTAATGGTCATCGACGACTCCAAGACGATTCGCCGTACGGCGGAGTCGCTGCTGGTGCGTGAAGGCTGTGAAGTGGCGACGGCGAGCGACGGTTTCGAGGCGCTTTCCAGGATAGCCGACCACAATCCGCAGATCATTTTCGTTGACATCATGATGCCCCGCCTCGATGGCTATCAGACCTGCGCGTTGATCAAGAACAACCAAACGTTCAAAAACGTGCCGGTGATCATGCTTTCGTCAAAAGATGGTTTGTTCGACAAGGCGCGAGGCCGTATCGTCGGCTCAGAGCAGTACCTGACCAAGCCTTTCACAAAGGAAGAGCTGCTTGGGGCAATCAGGACTTACGTAAACGCCTGACCGGGGGGGTAAGGCAGCATGGCACGCATTCTTCTCATCGAGGATTCACCTACCGAGGCTGCGGTGATGGTGCAGTTGCTGGAACGCAACGGGCACACCGTATCAACCTCGGGCAGCGCCGAGGATGGCATTGCCAACTGCCGGCGCGAAAAGCCCGACATCGTGCTGATGGACGTGATCCTGCCCGGGATGAATGGCTTCCAAGCCACGCGCACGCTCTCGCGCGACGCGGAAACCAGCCATATCCCGGTGATGATCATCAGCACCAAGGGGCAGGAGACCGACCGGCTCTGGGGCATGCGCCAAGGGGCGAAGGATTACATCGTCAAGCCGCCGCGCGAGAGCGACTTGATTGCACGGATCAATGCACTGGTTGGGCACTGACATCATGGCCAAACGCGGCAAGCAGAAGCAGAAAGGCAGGGCGCAAGCAGAGGCCAAGCCCGTCGTAGTCGCCCCCGTGGAGGTGGCGGTCGTCGAGCAGGTGTCCGAAGTCTTGGCCGCGACACCTGAAGCCGAGCCGGCACCTGAGCCGATGGCCGGGGGTGCGGTTGTGGAGCCCGTTGCGGAAGCCGTCGTTGCCGATGAGGCGGTGCCGGGTGAGGTCGAAGCGGCCCCCGTCGAGCCGATGTCGCCGCCCGACAAGCCGGCTGCAAAGGCGAAGCCGCTGCGACGGGTGGCGTCACATCCGCGCGACCGTCGCTCCCCTTGGTTGGTGCTTTCCGATTACGAACACCGCAGCCTGGCCCACGTTGCTGGCCTGCCCGAGCAACTGGATGCCCCGGGTTTGTGGCGTGGCGTGGCCTACCGCATCGGTGGGCATCGCCTTGCCTCGGGTTTCGATGAGGTGCTCGAAATCCTTCCGATGCCCTCAGTCACGCCGATTCCGGGCGTGCAGCCTTGGATGCTGGGCGTGGCGAACATCCGCGGCAGTTTGTTGCCAGTGGTCGACCTCAAGCAGTTCCTCGAAGGCGAACGCACGGTGCTGCACGAACGCCAGCGCGTTTTGGTCGTCCGGCAGTCGGGGGGCGATGTCGCCGTTACCATTGACGAGTTGTACGGCCAGCGGAGTTTCGTCGATGCCCAAGGCATCGACGCTTCCGCCACGGTCGAGGGGCGTTACGCCCATTTCATTGATCGCGCTTACCGCATGAACGACCAGGATTGGGGTGTTTTCAGCCTCGAACGTCTGGCTCGTACTCCCGAATTCCGCCAAGCCGCCGCCTAACCGCGGACACTCCCTGCAAGCCGAGGTCGCAACATGAGCACAATGATGGATTCCGTCGCCGGCAAGGGCCGCAATCTCAGCACCAATTTCTGGATTTGGATGCTGATTGGTTCGCTGGTCGTGTTCGCAGGCAATACCCTGTATGCCACCACCAAGGCTTCGCGCTTGGGTGGTGCCAGCACATCGGCCTCGCGCCTGCAGCTGAATTCCCAGCGCCTCGCCAACCAAGGCCGAGAGGCCATCGGTGGTGACGAGCAGGCCTTCGAAGCGTTCAAGGCGACGAAGGATGAGGTGGATGCGGACATCAAGACGCTGAACGATCGTTTCGGCGATACCGCAGGCGTGACTGCCCCCATCCGGACCGTCACCACGACTTGGGACCCGCTGTCCAAGCGTGCTGACGAGGTCTTGGCCTCCAAGCAGGCGGTGCTGGCCCTGGCCGGTCGCGCCGACAGCTTCGCTGGCAAAGTGCCGCAGCTGCAGGCGCAGCTGAACGAGGTGGTGCGCGGCTTGGCGTCCGGCGGCGCCACATCGGCGCAGGTGTTCACCGCCCTGAACGAGGTGGTGACCTCGGCTGCCATGGCGCGTCGCATCGCCGAGTTGCGTGCGGGTGGCGATGGCGCCCAGGTGGCGGCTGACGCGCTGGGCCGCGACGCGGCGGTCTTCGATCGTCAGATGAATGCCCTGCGCGAAGGTGGTGGCGACATCGCCAAGGTCACTGCCGCAGGTGCCGTGGGCCCGCTCAATCAGGCCAATACCCTGTGGCAGGGCATGAAGAAGGATCTCGATGCGATCGTTGGTGACTCCAAGAAGCTGATCGGTGCGCAGGCCTCCGCCTCGGCGCTCGCCGCCGGTTCCGACAAGCTGCTGGCCGACAGCGAGAACTTGTTCGCCGCCTTCACCTCGTTCGGCTCCTTGAAGGACACCAGCATCATCGGCGGCGTCTGGGTCAGCATCCTGTCCGGCGTGGTGGCGCTGCTCTCCATCGTCGGCCTGCTGTGGGCCCTGGGCCGTGCGCAGCGCGTTCGCTACCAGACCACGAAAGAGCTGAACGACCGCAACCAAGAGGCGATCATGCGCCTGCTGGACGAAATGGGTTCGCTCGCGGAAGGCGACCTGACCGTGAAGGCGACCGTGACCGAGGACATGACCGGCGCGATCGCGGACTCGATCAACTTCGCCGTGGAACAGCTGCGTACCCTGGTGGCCACCATCAATGACACATCGGTGCAGGTGGCGGCCAGCGCACAGGAAACGCAGGCCACCGCCATGCATCTGGCCGACGCTGCCGAGCACCAGGCGCAGGAAATCAACTCCGCCACCGACCGCATCAACGAAATCGCCACCAGCATTAACCAGGTGTCGCGCAACTCCGCCGACTCCGCCGAGGTGGCACGTCGTTCGGTGCAGATCGCCACCAACGGTGCGGGCGTGGTGCGTCAGACCATCGCCGGCATGGACAGCATCCGCGACCAGATCCAGGAAACCTCCAAGCGCATCAAGCGTCTGGGTGAAAGCTCGCAGGAAATCGGCTCGATCGTGGAACTGATCAACGACATTTCCGAGCAGACCAACATTCTGGCGCTGAACGCGGCGATTCAGGCGGCTTCGGCCGGTGAAGCCGGCCGCGGGTTCGCGGTGGTGGCCGACGAAGTGCAACGCCTCGCGGAACGTTCTTCCAGCGCCACCAAGCGAATCGAATCGCTGGTGCAAACCATTCAGGCCGATACCAACGAAGCCGTGTCGTCGATGGAGCAGACGACCTCGGAAGTGGTTGCCGGTGCTCGACTGGCCGAAGACGCGGGTACTGCGCTGGGCGAGATCGAAAAGGTGTCGTCCGACCTGTCGGGGTTGATTGAAGGGATCTCGGTGGCCGCACAGGAACAGTCCTCGGCGGCGACCAACATCACCCAAGCCATGAACACGATTCAGTCGATCACTGCGCAAACCTCGAAGGGTGCCAGCCAGACCGCCGAATCGATCGGCAACTTGGCCCAGCTCGCGGCGGACCTGCGTCGTTCGGTCGCTGACTTCAAGCTGCCGGCCTGACCCAGAGACGGCACAGGGAACGGGATGAACAACACCCTCCAGGCCCGCCCTGCCAGGCGAGATCTTACCGGAGCCTCAGCATGACCACGGCGCAGCGGGATGCCATCGACCACACGGCGCTAGGCTGGGTGAAGCCTGAGATCGACGAGACGCTGCGACAGGCGCGAATCGAACTCGAGGCATTTGCCGAAGCGCCGGGTGACGTCACCCCCATGCAGACATGCATGGATCACATGCACCAGGTGCACGGCACCTTGCGCATGCTTGAGTTGCAGGCGCCGGCAATGGTCGTGCGCGAAATGGAGCAGCTGGCCCGGGCATTGCACGAGGGCACGGTCGAGGCGCGTGATGACGCCTTGGCCGCCCTGATGCGTGGCGTGGTGCAGCTGCCGGATTATCTTGAACGCCTGCAAGGCGGTCATCGCGACATTCCCATCGTCCTTTTGCCCCTGATCAATGATTTGCGCACGGTGCGGGGTGAAGTGGCCCTTGATGCCTCCGTGTTGCCGCAACTGCTGGTGCCGCCGACGGATGCGGAGTTGGAACATGCGCGCGGCAGTCTGGCCGGTCGCAACCGCGCATTGCTGGATACCGTTTCGGCAGCGATCAAGGAAGACTTGCTGAAGGTCAAGGATGCTCTGGATCTGTATCTGCGTACCGGGAGCCAGAACATCCAGGAGTTGCAACCGCAGGTAGAGGCGCTCGATCGCATCGGCGATACCTTGGGGATGCTGGGGCTGGAAGGTGCGCGCGGCGTGGTCGACGAACAGCGCCGGGTGGTGGGCGAGATCGCCAGTGGCGTGCGTCCTGCCAGTGAGAGCGACCTTCTGGAAGTGGCCGGCGCCCTGATCTATATCGATCACTCGCTGGACGACCAAGTGGCAGGACTGGGTGGCGGCCAAAGCGGTGATGACGGTGGCCTTCTGGCACACGAGTCGCGCAAGGTCATGGGCGCGTTGACGCGGGCGGCGATTTCCAATTTCTCGGATGTGCGGGGTGCGTTTGTCGCATTCGTCGAAACCAACTGGGATCATGCGTCGCTGGCCACCGTTCCGCGCCTGTTGGCCGAAGTGGTGGGTGCGATGCAGATGCTGGAGCGGCAAGAACCCGCGGGCCTGCTTGAAGCGCTGCGCCG
>CAUJJG010000178.1 GCA_963205445.1 Pseudomonadota bacterium | reverse complement strand
ATGCCGCCGTGGTTGCAGCCTGCCGCTTGCAACCCTTGCGGCAGGCCTCAGCCTTGCCCTTCCCGTCTTGGCGACAGACACCTCCCCCGCCGAGACGCCCACCGATGCCGATCAGGCGACGACCCTCGACAAGGTTCAGGTACGCGGCTTGCGCAGCTTCGTGGTCTCGCCGAAATTCACCCAGACGCTGCAGGACACGCCGCAGACGGTGCAGATCATCGGCTCCGAACTGTTCAACCAGCAAGGTGCCGCCACCCTGACCGAAGCCCTGCGCAACAGTGCCGGTGTCGGTACGTTCTATGCAGGCGAAAATGGCAACACCACCAGCGGTGATGCCGTGTCGATGCGCGGCTTTGACACCTCCTCCAGCAT
The DNA here is from genome assembly GCA_963205445.1 of Pseudomonadota bacterium. Lineage (GTDB taxonomy): Bacteria > Pseudomonadota > Gammaproteobacteria > Xanthomonadales > Xanthomonadaceae > Thermomonas. The sequence continues at coordinate 16,502 of CAUJJG010000178.1, read as the reverse complement.
CTTCGTGGATGGTGCTCGCGACCTTGGCAGCGTCTCCCGAGATCTGTTCAACATCGATCAGGTGGAAGTGGTCAAAGGCCCGGCCGGCACCGATACCGGCCGCAGTGCACCTACCGGTGCGATCAACCTGGCCAGCAAGCAGGCCCAGCTTCGCGAAGCAACCGGTGCCACCCTGTCAGTGGGATCGGATGGACAAAAGCGCGCCACGGGCGACTGGAGCACCCCGCTGGCCTCCGGTGCTGCGCTGCGGCTGAACGCCATGTGGCAGGACAGCGATGTTCCGGGCCGCAACCGCGTCAACAACAGCCGCGTCGGCTTGGCACCTTCATTGGGCTTCGGCTTGGATGGCGCCACCCGGGTCTGGATGAACCTGCTGTACGTCAAGCAGGACAACGTCCCGGACGGCTTCGTGCCCACCATCGGCCTGCCCTATTGGCAACCGCAGCCGGGGCTGGAAGCGCTTGTCGGCCATCCGGTGGACCCCAGCAATTTCTACGGCACACGCGACGACCACGACGACGTGACGGTGCGGATGGCCACCCTGCGGCTTGAACACGACGCCGGCGACAACCTGCGCATCAGCAACACCCTGCGCTGGGGCACGACCAAGCAGGCCTATCTGCTGACCTCGTTCATGGGCACCGGTGGCACGGCGGCCAACCCGATGGGTGGCAACATCAAGTGGACAGACCCGAACGACCTGGCCACCTACACGTTGGCGCGCAGCAGCCCGACGTTCAAGGATCAGGAAAACTCCATCCTGACCAACCATTTCAACGTGCGCGCCGACGTTGGCAACGACAACCTGCACCATTTCCTCAGTGCCGGTCTTGAGCTGATCCGCGAGGAGCAGACTGGCCATGGCATTGCCACCACCGGGAGCCGGCCCGCAGCCAATCTGTACAACCCGGACTGGCGCGACATCGGCACGTTTGCATGGCATCGGAGTGGTGCACAGACCCATGGGCGAACCGACACCCAGGCGCTGTACCTGTTCGATACGATGAAAATCGGTGAACACCTGCTGGTGACCGCAGGCCTGCGTGCCGACCACTACACCACCCGCTACAACGCCACCGCCATCTGCACCACTGCTACCCCGGTCCCGCGCGGTGGCGTGGCCTGCCCTGCTGGTACCGCCAACGGAACACTCATCCCCACCGTCAACCTCAGGGACAGCGACACGCTGCTGAACTACAAGCTCGGCGTCATCTACAAGCCTGTGGAATCGCTGAGCCTGTATGCCAATGCCGCCCTGTCCCAACAGCCGCCAGGCGGTGGCAACTTTGCGCTCAACACCAGCGCCAACAGTGCCGACAACATCAACAATGACCCGCAAAAGGCCAAAACCTTTGAAGCAGGCGCGAAGTGGGCCGCGAACAATGCGCTGGCACTGAACCTGGCCTTGTTCCAGACCACGGTGACCAATGAGATCGCCGCGGATGCCAGCGCCCCCAGCGGCTATTCGCAAACGGGCAAAAAGCGAGTGAGAGGCGTTGAGGCCAGCGTCATCGGCAACATCACCGAGCGCTGGAACGTGTCATTGGGCTATCTGCATCAGGATGCCACGGTCGAAGCCGGCAGCATCGTGGCTGCAGACGGCACGCCCAACCTGACCTACACGCCCGGCAATGCTTTCACCAGCTGGACGACCTACCGGTTCCCGTTCGGGCTGACCCTCGGTGGCGGCATCCGCCATACCGGCGGCCTGCATCGGGGTACCGATGGTGCCAAGGGAACGCCTGCGCTGACCCGCGCCTGGACCGTCGTCGATGCCGTGCTGTCGCATGACATCACCGAGCACTTCAGCCTGCGGTTGAATGCGTACAACCTGTTCGACAAGGCCTATGTCGCGTCGATCAACAAGAGCGGTTACCGCTACACGCCGGGGACGCCCCGTACGTTCCTCCTGAGCGCGGATTTCCGCTTCTGACCCTGCGGCGGGGTGTTCCGACACCCCGCCGTCCCACCAGGCCACGCCGATGCTGCTGCACATCCCCGACATTTTGCGCCGCGAAGAGGTTGCACGTTTCCGCACTGCGCTCGACCAAGCCGACTGGGCCGATGGTCGCGAAACCGTTGGCAGCCTGGGGGCCCAGGTCAAACGCAACCAGCAGCTGCCGGACCAATCGCCCCTGAAAGCCGAACTGGGCCAGCACATACTTGCGGCGCTGGCACGCAACCCCTTGTACTTCGCGGCTGCCCTGCCGTTGAAGACCATGGCGCCGCGCTTCAACCGCTATGCCGGCGGTGGCGAATACGGGTTTCATGTCGACGGCGCGGTGATGCGGGCAGACGGTGATGCACACGTCCGCTCCGATCTCTCCTGCACGCTTTTCTTGTGCGACCCCGAGGATTATGAAGGCGGCGAGCTGATCATCAGCGACACCTACGGTGAGCACGAAGTCAAACTACCGGCTGGTGACGCCATCCTCTACCCGTCAAGCAGCCTGCACCGCGTCGCCCCGGTAACCCGTGGGGAGCGCGTGGCCTCGTTCTTCTGGGTGCAAAGCATGGTGCGTGACGATGGTTCCCGACGGATGCTGTTCGAGTTGGATGCCTCGATCGAGCGCCTGCGTTCCAGCGGTGCCGACGCCGGCGCGGTACTGCAACTGACCGGCCTGTATCACAACCTGTTGCGCCGCTGGGCTGAGACCTGATCAACCTGCTTCATGCTGATTGCCAAACGCAAATGATTGGAGTGCTTTGATTTCGATCATATTTTCGAGAATGATTTTCATTGCCAAGGGTAATCATTCTCATTACCATGCGCGCTCCGCGGCGATGGATGCCGCCTATCCGCCATGAGTCCCCCATGCTTTCGTTGTTGCCCCACCGTTGCCACGTACGACGCCCGATGCGTCGTGCGCCGATTGTCCTTGCCCTGATCAGCGCCCTCAGCCTGCCTGCATTCGCAGCGGATACCTCCGATGAGGCACGCAAGACTGCCGTCAACCTGGACGCGGTCGTCGTCACCGCCACCGGCTTCGAGCAGAAGATCACCGAAGCACCGGCCAGCATCAGCGTGATCACGCGGGAAGACCTGGCTACCCGCCCCTACATGACCCTGATCGACGCCGTGCGTGATCTCGAAGGCGTCGACGTCGGGGAAACCTCGGACAAGACCGGCCAAAAGACCATCTCCATGCGCGGCATGGGGTCGGACTACACGCTGGTGCTGATCGACGGCAAGCGCCAGAACAACCACGGCGACATCTACCCCAACAACTTCGGCGGCAACCAGTTCGGCCACCTGCCCCCGTTGGAGATGATCGAACGCATCGAAGTGATCCGCGGCCCGGCGTCCACCCTGTATGGGGCCGACGCGCTCGGCGGCGTCATCAACATCATCACCCGCAAGGTGGGCCTGGAGTGGAACGGTTCGTTGACCGCCACCCACAACCTGCAGGAAAACAGCGATTTCGGCACCGACAGCACCTTCGACTTCGCCCTTTCCGGCCCCTTGGTGGCCGACAAGCTGGGCCTCGGACTGCGTGGCGCCTGGTATGACCGCAATGCGTCCACACCGGAATATGAAGTCATCACTGCCCCCGACGGCACGCCCTTCGAGCGCTCGCTGGGCTTCGGTGGCGGCGGCAAGACCGTGGACAACACCAACAGGACCGCAGGCCTGACCCTGAGCTGGACGCCCAGCGACAACCAGAGCCTGACGTTCGACATCGACACGTCCAAGCAGACCTACGACAACACGCCCTACATCAACAACCTCGGCACCGAGACCTACCCATTGGGCACGGTGGACGGCTTGGATGGCATCTGGCGCAGCGCGCCACGCGTGGGCTACGCGCAAGACCAGAAGTTCACCCGCGACCAATGGTCGCTGACCCATCAGGGCGAATGGTCCTTCGGCAGCAGCTTCGTTGCCCTTTCCCACATCAGTACGGCCAATCATGGTCGTACCCTGCCGTTCTCGGTGGACGAACGCCTGCTGCACAAGGCGATGTATTGCAACAATGCCGCCGTCTGCAGCAGTGGTGCCTACGCCGGCATGACGCGTGCAGAGCGCCAGCAGCTGATGCTGGCCACCTTCCTGCCGCGCCCCAAGCGGATCATGGAAAGCCGCCAGTACACGCTCGACGCCAAGCTTGACGTCAATACCATCGCGCACCACCACTTGATCGTGGGTGGCCAGGCCATCAACGGTGAGCTGGAAGACGGCGTCTTTGGCATGGAACAGGGCGCGGGCAACCTCACCGTGCAGGATCACAAGATGTGGTCCCTGTTCGCCGAGGACAACTGGACCCCGATCGAACCGCTCACCGTCACCTTCGGCCTGCGCCACGACCAGCACAACATGTTCGGCAGTCAGCTCAGCCCGCGCGTGTACGCAGTTTGGGATGTTGCCCCGCAGTGGACCCTCAAAGGTGGCGTGAGCACCGGCTTCAAGACCCCCAAAACCACCGACCTCTACGACGGCATCACCGGTTTTGGAGGCCAGGGCACCATCCCCTTCGTCGGCAACCCCGACCTGAAGCCGGAAACCAGCGTCAACAGCGAGATCGCGCTGTACTGGACCGCTGCCAGCGGTGACCACAACTTCAACATCACGCTGTTCCGCAACGATTTTGACGACAAGATCGCCACCGGCGAAACCAACAAGAGCTGTGACCAGACCGGCGGTGTGCGGCCATGTGCCAACCTCGGCGATTTCGCCCAGTTGGGCTATACCAGCTATGCACAGAAGATCAACATCGACGAAGTGCGGGTACAAGGCGTGGAAGTCGCCGGCACGCTTGGTCTTGCCGATGCCTGGTCGCTGCGGGCCAATTACACCTATACCGACAGTGAGCAGCTCAGCGGCGCCGAGAAGGGGCTGCCGTTGACCAACACCGCCAAGCACATGGCCAATGCCAGCCTGAACTGGGAGGCAACCGATCGCCTGGCCCTGCAGCTGGTGGCCGAAGCGCGCTCCAAGCGCTATCGCGGCCTGATCAACGGCGCGCGCAGCGACTACGAGGCCTATACGGTGTTGCACTTGGCCGCGCAGTTCCAGCTCACCCCGCAGCTGACGTTGGCTGCCCGGATCAACAACCTGCTGGACAAGGATTTCACCTCGTTCCAGACCCAATGGACGCAGGATGCCCTCGGCAACTACACCCCGACCTACCTTGACGATTACAACAACAAGGACAAGTCGCGGAACCTGTGGTTGAGCATCAACTGGCGTTTCTGACCGTTTTGAGGCCCGGGGCGGTCAACCGCCCGGGCCTTCGCACGTTATGGGGTTGGTTTAATTCGCAACTTCAATGAGAACAATTCTCATTGATGATCTATACTTCATCGTTTTCCCAAGGCAAGCCCACCTGGTGTCCGCGTCCACAGCTGCATCCACCCAACAGCAACGCCGCGGCTATTGGCTGCGCACCTTGCACCAATGGCATTGGATCAGCGCATCGGTCTGCCTGGTGGGCATGCTGCTGTTCGCCATCACCGGCATCACTCTCAACCACGCTTCGCAGTTGGAATCCAGCCCGCAGGTCATCCACATCGAAGCCACCCTGCCGGCCGCACTGCTGCGCAGCTTGCAGGGCCGTAACGAAGGCAACGCCCCCTTGCCGGCACGCGTGCAGGATTGGCTGCGACAGCAACATGCCATCGTCACCGACGGTCGCAAGGCGGAGTGGTCGGAGGATGAAATCTATCTATCCATGCCCGGCCCAGGCCGTGATGCGTGGTTGAGCATCCAGAAAGCCGACGGAGCGCTGGAATACGAGCGCACCACCCGCGGCACGCTGGCCTGGCTCAACGATCTGCACAAGGGCAGGAATACCGGCACTGCGTGGGCTTGGTTCATCGATGTATTCGCCGTTGCCTGCATCGTGTTCACCGCTACCGGCTTGTTCCTGCTTTGGCTGCATGCGCGACAGCGGCGTGCCACATGGCCATTGGTGGCATTGGGCCTGCTGATTCCGATGCTGCTTGCTCTCCTGTTCATCCACTGACCCAAAGGCTTCTCCATGCGACTGACCGTCACCCTCGCCCTTGGTGGTTTGGCTCTTGCGCCCGCCCACGCCGCCAACCTTGCCGTCAATGTCGAAATTCCCCGCATCAATGCGGCCGAATACCACAGGCCTTATGTCGCCATCTGGGTGGAAGGCGCCGACGGCAAGGCCGCGGCCAACCTCGCCGTCTGGTACCAGGACAAGGACACCAAGGAAGGCCACGGCACCAAATGGCTGCCCGATTTGCGCCAGTGGTGGCGCAAGAGCGGGCGCACCCTGAAGGTGCCGGCAGATGGCATCACCGGCCCCACCCGCCCGGTGGGCAAGCACGTCCTGAATTTTGACGAAAAGCACCCGGACCTGGCCAAGCTGCCGGCGGGCAGCTATACGCTGGTGGTGGAAGCCGCACGCGAAGTCGGCGGCCGCGAGCTGCTGAAACTCCCCTTTGAGTGGAAGGGCAAGCCCGGCAACGGGAGCGTGCAGGGCAAGACCGAACTCGGTCGGATCACCCTTGCTGTCAAACCCTGAACACTCACTTCGACAACCGACCAAGGACTCTCACCATGAAGCGTTCCACTCTTGCCCTTGCTGCCGCCCTGTGCCTGTTGCCGCTGTCTGCGATGGCACACAAGCAATGGCTGGTTCCCTCCTCCACCGTCGTGGCCGGCACCGATGCCTGGGTCACGGTGGACGCTGCCGTTTCGAATCAACTCTACTATCCCGACCATGTGCCGATGGCGTTGACCAACATCGCCATCACGGCCCCGGATGGCAGCAAGCAGGCACCGCAGAACCCCGCCACTGGCAAATATCGCAGCGTGTTCGACGTCCAGCTGAGTCAGGACGGCACTTACCGCATCGCCAATACCGGTGGCGGCGTGATGGCGCGTTGGGACACCAAGGAAAGCCTGGCCGCTGCCAAGGCGCCCAAGGATGGCAAACCGCAGCCCGGCGGCATGGGTGGCCCCGGCGGTGCGCGCGGTGGCTTCCTGCGCAATGCCACGCCGGAAGACCTGGCGACCAAGATCCCCAAGGACGCCCTGAACGTGCAGATCACCGAGAGCATCGGCCGGGTGGAAACCTTCGTGACGCACGGAGCCACCAGCGCCGTTGCCCCAATCGGCAGGGGCCTGGAACTGGCGCCGGTCACCCATCCCAATGACCTGTTCGCGGGCGAGGAAGCCACCTTCAAGCTGCTGGTGGATGGACAGCCGGCTGCCGGGCTTGAGATCGAAATCGTTCGCGGCGGCACCCGCTATCGCAATGCGCAGGACGAGATCAAGCTGACCACCGCTGCGGACGGCAGCTTCAAGGTCACCTGGCCGGAAGCGGGCATGTACTGGCTGGAAGCTTCCATCACCGACGCCAAGACCAGCGTGCCGCAGGCCAAGCAACGCCGCCTGATGTATGTCGCCACGCTGGAAGTGCTGCCGCAGTAAGGCCGCACGCACGACGACGGTCGATGACTACGCCAGCCGGCACCGCCGGGGTTGACAGCCTCGGCGGTGAAACCATGGGCACCACTTGGTGCGTGCGGCTTGTCGCCGCACGCCATGTGGACCTGCATGCGCTGCACGCACGCATCGAGGCCGTGTTGGCACGTGTGGTCGCCCAGATGAGCACCTGGGAGCCCAACTCCGACATCAGCGCGTACAACCGCGCCGAGGCCGGGGAATGGCGCACCATTCCGCAGGAATTTTCCAGCGTGCTGCAATGCGCGCTGGACATCGCCGAAGCAAGCCACGGCGCCTTTGACCCCGCGGTCGGTGCCTTGGTCGGGCTGTGGGGTTTCGGGGCACAGGCGCACACTGAAACACCCGACGCCGATGCCGTGGCCGCAACGCGCCGAAGTTCCGATTGGCGCCGCATCACGTTGGACAGGGAAGCAGGCCGCGTGCACCAACCCGGCGGCGTGCAACTGGATCTGTCCGCAATTGCAAAAGGGTTTGCCGCCGACCAAGTGGCCGTCCTGCTGCGCGAGGCCGGCATCGCCAGTGCGCTGGTGGAAGTGGGTGGTGAACTGGTGGGCTTCGGGCTCAAGCCGGACGGCAGCCCCTGGCGCGTGCTGGTGGATGCTGGCCCGGAAGAGGACGACCACCAGCTGGAGGCGCGCGTACTTGCGCTGGATGGTCGCGCAGTGGCTACCTCCGGCGATCGCTGGCACCACTACGAGCGCAATGGCCGCCTCTATACCCACACCATCGATCCGCGCAGCGGCGAACCCATCGATCACGCCCTTGCCGCCGTCAGCGTGATTGCCGACAGTGCCATGCTGGCCGACGGCTGGGCCACCGCACTGGGGGTGTTGGGCGTGGAAGCGGGGCATGTATTGGCACAGCAACACGGTTTGGCCGCCCGATTCCTGTGGCGCGAGGGCGATCTGTTGCACGAACGCATGACCGACGCCTTCCAGGCAGACCTGACGGCATGACCATGGGCGCCTCCTCGTGGCGGTCGCGCCTCGGCAACACGCTGGCCCTGTTGCTGCTGGTTGCGCTGGCGGTCTGGCTGCTGCGCCTGCAATCGGCACCATGGCCGGGCGTTACGCCGCTCGCCTCACCGCGCTGGTTCGCGGGCTTGGCGCTGGTGGGTTGGTGTTCCCTCGCACTTTTTTTCGCCTGTCGCGGACGCAACACGGTCGCCCTGGCTCACCCCGGCACCACGGATGCGGCCAGCTGGCGCGTGGTCCACGCCAGCCAGACCGGTTTCGCCCTGGAACTGGCGCAGCGCACCGTGCAAGCGCTGCAGGCAGCCGGCTGCAATGCCCAGCTGTTCGAGCTTGCCAGGCTCGCTCCGGAGCAATTGCAAGGCGCACGCTGCCTCTTCGTCGTCAGTACCACCGGCGAGGGTGACCCCCCGGATGCAGCGCTGGGGTTTGCCGCGCGAACGATGACGGCCCACATCGACCTGCACGACACGCAATATGCGGTGCTGGCGCTGGGCGACCGCAGTTACGTGAAGTACTGCGCCTTCGGCCAGCAACTGGATGCCTGGCTACGCGGCAACGGCGCGCAACCGCTGTTCGATCGTGTGGAGGTGGACAACGCCGACCCCGCCGCGCTGCGCCACTGGCAGCACCAGATCGGCGTATTGACCGGCGATACCGAACAGCCGGATTGGGACCGCCCGCACTACCAACCCTGGACCTTGGCCCAGCGCCGCCATCTCAACCCCGGCAGCGCAGGCGGGCCCACCTACCATCTGGCCCTGCAACCGCACACGACGGAAGCCGGCCATTGGCAGCCCGGGGATATTGCCGAGATCGGCCCGCGCAATGCGCGCGAAACGGTGATGCGGTTCCTGGCCACCACGCATTGGGCCGCCGATGCCATGGTGCAGCTGCAGGGACATGCGATGCCACTGGTGGAAGCACTGGTCCGTTGCCATCTGCCCGAGTCGATAGCCGCACATCAGGAAGCGCAGGCCTTCGTGGATGCCCTGCAACCCCTGCCCCATCGCGAATACTCCATCGCCTCCATCCCCACCGATGGGTATCTGGAACTGCTGGTACGCCTGATGCATCGCGAGGATGGCAGCCCCGGAATTGGCAGCGGCTGGCTGTGTGATGGCGCTGCAATCGGCAGCACCATTGACCTGCGCATCCGCAGCAACCCCAATTTCCATCCGCCCCGGCCGGAGACACCGCTGATCCTGATCGGCAATGGCACGGGCCTTGCCGGTCTGCGAGCGCATCTCAAGCAGCGCATCGCACATGCTGCCCATCGCAACTGGCTGCTGTTTGGCGAACGCAATGCGGCGCATGACGCGTATTTCGATGATGAACTCTCGGCATGGCTGTCAGCCGGGCAGCTGGCGCATTTGGACCGCGTCTATTCCCGGGATGGCGGCGATCACCGTTACGTGCAGGATGTTCTGCACCACCACGCCGCACGCCTGCAGGCATGGATGGAGGAAGGCGCTGCGGTGTATGTCTGTGGCAGCCTGCAAGGCATGGCACCCGGCGTGGACGCCGCACTGACGGCAGTGCTGGGGGCAGACCGTCTGGCCAGCCTTCTGCAGGAAGGGCGCTATCGTCGGGACGTGTATTGACCCCGGCAATCCGTGCCCGCCTGGCAGGCACGGATTGCAACGTCAGGCAGGATCACAACCCGAAATCGTGCGCATCCAATCCCAGGGCCGCAATCACCTTGTCAGCCAGCGCCAGCGGGTCTGCTTCTGCGGTGCGCAGGTGCAGTTCCGGTGAATCCGGCGCCTCGTAGGGCGAATCGATGCCGGTGAAATTGCGCAACTCACCGCGCCGCGCCTTGGCATACAGCCCCTTCACGTCGCGCCGCTCCGCCTCGGCCAGATCGGTGTCCACGAAGACTTCGAGAAATTCCCCCGACTCGAACAACGCCCGTGCCATCTCACGCTCGGCGCGGAACGGGCTGATGAAGCTGACCAACACGATCAGGCCTGCGTCGGTCATCAACTTGGCCACTTCGGCCACGCGGCGGATGTTTTCCACCCGGTCTTCGTCAGTGAAGCCCAAGTCCTTGTTCAAGCCGTGGCGGACGTTGTCGCCATCCAGCAGATAGGTGTGCTTGCCCAACGACAGCAGCTTTTTTTCCACCAGATTGGCGACGGTGGACTTGCCGGCCCCCGACAGCCCGGTGAACCACAGGCAACGCGGCAACTGGCGCTTGATCCGCGCACGCCCCGCCTTGTCCACATCCAGATGCTGCCAATGGATGTTTGCAGCGCGGCGCAAGGCAAAATCAAGGGTGCCGGCGGCCACGGTGGCATTGCTTTGGCGATCAATCAGGATGAAGCCGCCCAATGCGCGATTCCGTTCATAGGGCGAGAACGCGATCGGCTGATCGAGGTGGAGGTTGCACACGCCCACCTCGTTGAGCTCCAGATGCTTGGCTGCCAGCGCTTCCTGCGTGTTGACGTCAACCCGGTGCTTGATGTCGGTCACCGACACACCCACGGTGCGCGTACCAAGTTTGAGAAGGTAAGGCCGTCCGGGCAGCAGTCGCTCATCGCCCATCCACAGCAAATGCGCCGCAAATTGGTCGGCCACTTCCGGTGGATGCGCAGCGGACGCAATCACATCGCCGCGGCTGGCATCGATCTCATCGGCCAGGGTCAGGGTGATGGCTTGGCCTTCGCTCGCTACCGGCAAGTCGCCGTCGGCAGTGACCACGCGAGAAACGGTGGACCGGCGCCCGGATGGCAGCACCACCACGGCGTCGCCCGGCGCCACTTGCCCTGCCACGACGGTGCCGGCGAAACCGCGGAAATCCTGATTCGGCCGGCACACCCATTGCACCGGCAGGCGGAACGCCGCTTCAGTGTCGTTTTGCTCCACCGGCACCGTTTCCAACAGCTCCAGCAACGCCGGCCCGTCATGCCACGGCATCTGCGGCGAGCGCGCGATCATGTTGTCACCACGCAGCGCCGACAGCGGCACGCAATGCACATGCTCGATGCCAAGCTGCGCGGCAAGTTCACGATATTGCCCGGCAATCGCGTCGAAGACGGCCTGGTCGTAATCAACCAGATCCATCTTGTTGACTGCCAGCACCACGCGGTTGATGCCCAGCAGTTTCACGATATAGCTGTGGCGGCGGGTCTGGGTGAGCAGGCCTTTGCGCGCATCCACCAAGACCACCGCCACGTCAGCGGTGGAGGCGCCCGTGGCCATGTTGCGGGTGTACTGCTCGTGGCCGGGGCAGTCGGCAACGATGAACTTGCGGCGCTCGGTGCCGAAGAAGCGGTAGGCCACGTCAATGGTGATGCCCTGCTCGCGCTCGGCAGCGAGGCCATCGACCAGCAGGGCGAAGTCGATTTCACCGTTCTGGGTGCCGTGCTTGCGGCTGTCGGCCTCCAAGGCACTGACCTGATCGTCCAGCAGCAGCTTGGTATCGTGCAACAAGCGCCCGATCAGGGTGCTCTTGCCGTCATCCACGCTGCCGCAGGTGATGAAACGCAGCAGGCCCTTGGTTTCGTGTTGCTGCAGGTAGGCGGCAACCTGCGCACTGGCGGTCTCTGCGTGCATCAGAAATAGCCCTCCTGCTTCTTCTTCTCCATCGAGGCGGTGGGATCGTGGTCGATCACCCGCCCCTGGCGTTCCGAGGTGGTGGCCACCAGCATTTCGGCAATGATTTTTTCCAGCGTGTCGGCCTCGGATTCGATCGCGCCGGTCAATGGGTAGCAGCCCAGCGTTCGGAAGCGCACGTGCTTGCGCATCGGCACCTCGCCCTCACGCAGCGGCAGGCGTTCGTCATCGACCAGAATCAACGCACCGTCGCGCTCCACCACTGGCCGCTCAGCGGCCAAGTACAGCGATGGCACCGGGATCTTTTCACGATAGATGTACAGCCAGATGTCGAGCTCGGTCCAGTTGGACAGCGGGAACGCGCGCACGGACTCGCCCTTGTGGATACGGGCGTTGTACAGATTCCACAATTCCGGGCGCTGGCTCTTCGGGTCCCAGCGGTGCTGGGCGTTGCGGAAGCTGAAGATGCGTTCCTTGGCGCGTGACTTTTCCTCGTCGCGGCGGGCACCGCCGATGGCGGCATCGAAGCCATACTTGTCCAGCGCCTGCTTCAGGCCCTGAGTCTTCATCACGTCGGTGTGCACGGTGGCACCGTGGCTGATCGGGCCAATGCCCTGGGCCACGCCGTCCGGGTTCATGTGCACGCGCAGCTCCACGCCCGTTTCGGAGGCACGTCGGTCGCGGAATTCGATCATTTCCCGGAATTTCCAACCAGTATCCACATGCAACAGCGGGATCGGCGGACGCGCGGGATAGAAGGCTTTCAACAACAGGTGCAGCAGCACTGAACTGTCCTTGCCCACCGAATACAGCAGCACCGGGTTCTGAAACTCGGCGGCGACTTCGCGCAGGATGTGCAGGCTTTCGGCTTCAAGCCGATCAAGATGGGAAAGTGCGGTGTTCAAGACAGAAAATTGCGCTGAATCGAGGTTGCACAGGGTATCAGCTGGACTTGCTGGACCGCAGGTGCAGCACATTCGCAGGCGGCATGAAGGCATCACTGCGGGCCACGCGCCAAAAGTCGTGGAATACCGCATGCCCGGGGTCTTCCCCACGCAGCAGGACCCCCGGCGCCAAGTACCGGTAGCGCGCAGCCAGCGATCGCACTTCGGTGGGCGAAACCCGGCGCAGGATGTGCTCAGGCCCCAACTGGTCCGGATGTTCCAGTCCGGCCGCACACAGCAGATCACGCAATGCGCGCAGGGTGTTGTCGTGGTATTCGAACACCCGCGTGGCTTTGTCGGGCACGTCCAAATGTTGCCAGCGGGAAGGGTCTTGGGTGGCGATTCCGGTCGGACAGCGATTGGTGTGGCAACTCAGTGATTGAATGCAACCCAGCGCGAACATGTAACCGCGTGCGGCATTGCACCAGTCGGCGCCCAGTGCCATGGTGCGGGCGATGTCGAAGGCACTGACGATTTTGCCGGCAGCGCCAAGCTTGATTTGATCACGCAGGTTCAGCCCGACCAAGGTGTTGTGCACCAGCAGCAGCCCTTCGTGCATCGGCACGCCAACGTGGTCGACGAACTCCGCCGGCGCCGCACCGGTACCGCCCTCGGCGCCATCCACCACGATGAAATCCGGCAGCAGGCCGCTCTCCTGCATTGCCTTGGCGATGCCGAACCACTCCCACGGATGGCCGATGGCCAGCTTGAAGCCGGTGGGTTTGCCGCCTGACAGCGTGCGCAGATGCGCCACGAACTGCAGCAGCTCCAACGGCGTGGAAAACGCCGAATGCCGGGCCGGTGACACGCAGTCCTGCCCCATCGGCACGTCGCGCGCAGCAGCAATTTCAGCACTCAGCTTGGCCGCCGGCAGCACCCCGCCGTGGCCGGGCTTGGCCCCTTGCGAGAGCTTCACCTCGATCATCTTTACCTGCGAATCGGAGGCCTGCTCGGCAAAGCGCGCTTCGTTGAAGCTGCCGTCATGATTGCGACAGCCGAAATAACCAGAACCCAACTCCCATACCAGGTCGCCGCCGGCTTCGCGGTGATAGCGGGAAATCGAACCCTCGCCGGAATCGTGGTAAAAGCCTCCCCGCTTGGCACCACCATTGAGGGCACGAATCGCAGCCGCCGACAGCGCGCCGAAGCTCATCGCCGAGATATTGAACACGCTGGCCGAATATGGCTGCACGCAGCCGGCGCCGATGGTGATGCGGAAATCGTGATCGGCGACTTCGGCAGGCGCCATCGAATGGTTGATCCATTCGTAGTCCACGCCATACACATCCTGCAGCGTCCCGAACGGGCGCACGTCGTTGACGTGTTTGGCGCGCTGGTAGATCAGCGCCCGCTGCTCACGGGAAAACGGGACTTCGGACGTGTCGGACTGGATGAAATATTGACGAATCTCGGGCCCGATGGTCTCCAGCCCGTACCGAAAATGCGCCAACAACGGGTAGTTGCGGCGCAGCGTGCTCTTGCGTTGCAGTACATCCCAAGTCCCCAGCAGGGCCAGCCCGCCAAACACCAGCAGGGCCCACCACCAGGATGCGTCACGCAGCGTCAGCGCAAGCGCCAGGAGAGCCAGTGCACAACTGGCGAAGTAGGCAGCGTGACGTGCCATGACACCTCCTGGTTCAGACTGGTGCCCGGAGTCGGGATCGAACCGACATGGCCTTGCGGCCGAGGGATTTTAAGTCCCTTGCGTTTACCAGTTTCGCCATCCGGGCTGGGACACACTCATGTAGTGACGCGGTAACAGGGCTTGTACTCGCCCGAAATCTTCATCCGGCGCTGCGCCACGAAAGCCCGCAGCAGGGCATCCAGCGCCTGCATGATGTCGGCATCGCCGTGGATCTCGAAAGGCCCATACTGGTCGATCCGGCGCATGCCGTCCTCCTTCACATTGCCCGCCACGATGCCCGAGAAGGCGCGCCGCAGGTCTGCCGCCAGCTCGTGTGGCTTGCGCCCGTGATGCAAGTCCAGCCCCGCCATCAGCGCATGGGTGGGGATGAACGGCTGCTGGAAGGTCAGCGGCACATGCAGCGCCCAATTGAAGAAAAACGAATCCTGCTGCGAGATCCGCTGCTCCTTGACCTTGCGAATGCCGGCGTCCATGCGCTGCGCCACTTTCACCGGATCAGCGACGATGATCTCGTACAGCCCGGCGGCCGCATCGCCCAAGGTCAGGCGGATGAACTTGTCGATCTGTTCGAAGTACGGCGCGGCGCCGGTGGGTCCGGTGAGAATCAGCGGGAATTTCAGGTGCGCGTTCTCCTCGCGCAGCAGGATGCCCAGCAGATAGAGGATTTCCTCCGCCGTGCCGACACCGCCCGGGAACACGATGATGCCGTGGCTCATCCGGACGAAGGCCTCCAGGCGCTTCTCGATGTCCGGCATGATCACCAGATGGTTGACGATGGGGTTGGGCGACTCCGCCGCGATGATGCCCGGCTCGGTGATGCCGATGTAGCGGGTCCGGCGGCGACGCTGTTTGGCGTGCGCAATGGTGGCCCCCTTCATCGGCCCCTTCATCGCCCCGGGGCCGCAGCCGGTGCAGATGTCCAGCCCGCGCAGCCCCAGCTCATAGCCCACCTGCTTGGTGTACTTGTACTCCTCCTGCCCGATCGAATGCCCCCCCCAGCAGACCACCAGATTGGGGTCCGTCGGGTGCAGCACGCGCGCATTGCGCAGCAGGCGGAACACTGCATCGGTGATGCCCGCCGAGGATTCCAGGTCATCGGCAGCCCCTACGTCGATCGCGGTGAAGGCGAGGTCGCGCACCACCGCAAACAGCAGTTCGGCCACGCCGAGGATGATCTCGCCATCCACGAAGGCCATGGCCGGGGCGTTTTTCAGCTCGATCCTGACTCCGCGGTCCTGCTGACGCACCTGGATGTCGAAATCGGGGTAGAGCTCCTGTGCTGCACGCGGGTCATCCGAAGCACTCCCGGAAGTCAGCACCGCCAGCGCGCACCGGCGCAGCAGTTCATGCAGGCCACCGGCAGAGGCATCGCGGAGGCGTGCAACCTCCTCACGGGACAGGACGTCCAGCCCCCCTTTGGGGTAGATGTGGGCATTGACGGTGGGCAGGGTCGTCGAGGTATGTGCCGCATCTTGCGGCGATGTGTGGGTCGTGTCGTTCATGCCCCCAGTCTAGCGTGCACGCAAGAAACCCGTCACGGGGCGTGAATCCACGCCGAGCAAGGCTCGACGGCTCGGGGGGTCGCCCTCACCTGCCACCAGAGGGCATACGCCTTACGGTGAATGGCCACTTTGCAGATGGCTATCTAGCCTGTGCGCTGCCGGGTGCCTGCGTGGCAAAGCCCGGATTTCGCCCGGGAACGCCATGCTCGACGATCTGCTGCCGTATTACGAAACCGAACTGACCTATCTTCGGCGGCTGTCGAAGGAGTTTGGCGCTCGTTATCCGAAGATCGCAGCCCGTCTGCAGATGGAAGGCGACGTCTGCGAGGATCCGCATGTCGAGCGGATGATCGAGTCCTTTTCCTTCCTCGCCGCCCGCATCCACAAGAAGCTGGACGACGAGTTCCCGCAGATCACCGAAGCGATGCTGTCGGTGCTGTATCC
>CAUJJG010000177.1 GCA_963205445.1 Pseudomonadota bacterium | reverse complement strand
CGAAGCCGCCAGCGCACCCGTATCGTTCAGGCCGTTCACGTCGACGTTGATCGAGAACACGTCATTGGCGGTGTTGGCCGCATTGATCTGGCTGCTGACAGTCAGGCCCAGATCGAGGAAGTTCGCCGCGTGGTTGTAGCCAATCATCTGCCCGGCGACGAAGTTGCCCGCTGTCGAGGTGCCGCTCACATGGGCGAACGCCACCGATGTATGCGCGGAGATCGGCATGCCCGGAAACACCACATTGACCGTCTGCACCGCATTGGCGGCCACGCTGCCATTCACCCGCAGCTGATCTGCCGTGCCGTTGGATGGATTGAGATCCATGTACAGGTTGCCGCTGCCGGACATATTGCCGTCAAGGCTCAAGCTGTCGTCTGCTGCCCCGTCAACGAAGTTGATCGTACCCGTGTTGCGCAGTGCAAAGCCCCCCCCCATGTCGATGTCGTTGCTTCCTGACACGAACAAGGTGCCGAAGTTGTCGAAGGCATTGCCCTGGACATAGCCGCCCAGCGCGATGTTGGCGTCCTGCATCCAGATGCCGCCGTGGTTGACGATGGCATCGTCGCCGCTGCCGAAGTCGGAATCGCCCAGCGCCAGCCAGCGGCCGCTTGCGGCATTGACCAAGCTGTCGTCGAGATCGCCGGTCACCACTGCACCGGTCAGCGATCCGCTGTTGCTGATGCTGGCCGATGCATTGAGACCCGACCACACTGCAATGCGCTCGCCATCACCAAAGGCACCGATGGTGCCGCTGTTGACCAGCACATTGCTGCCGGTATCCCCCATCTGCAAACCGGTGGCGATCGCATCCGTGCCGTAGGCACCGGCCAGGATCCGGCCGCTGTTGACGACCTGCGCGCCATTGGCGGCACGCACCCACGCGCCGGTCGCGACCGCGCTGGTGCTGCCGGTGGCCGAGGCGAGGATATCGCCGCTGTTGGTCAAGCTGGCATCGCCGTACATGCCGTTGACCAGGGCGCCGGTGGCCTTGGCAGCATCCGCGTCGGTGATCGCGCGGATCGAACCGCTGTTGCTGAGGCTGGCCGAGAGTGCACCGAACGCCGCCGCGCCGTAGCTGTAGCCAAGTCCACCCTCGGCGCTCGCCATGGCGAGGATGCTGCCGCTGTTGTCGATCAGCGACTCGCCGCCATCCAGGGTGATGATGGGATTCGCCCAATCGCAGAAATAATACTGGCCGTACGGCCCATCCTTGTAATAGCAGTTGTAGCTGCGCGTTTCGTGGCGCGAGAACGCATGGGCACCGACTGCAAACGCATTGCCGTCGATCGCGGTGGCGCTGGACTGGATACTGCCGGCATTGGAGATCTCCGACCCGAATCCGGTCACCACATAGCTGCCATAGGCGGTGGCATAGCCGAAGTCGGCGCTGGCGGCCGCTTCGATGTCGCCCAGGTTGACCACCGTCCCGTTCAGCACGTTGGAATAGGCACCGATGGAGGCACCGCGGGCATTGGCCATGCTGCGATTCAGGCTCGCCGCTTCCGCGGTAACGGTGGCATGGGCCACGATGCTGCCGGCGTTGTAGATGGTGCCCTGCTCCATCCCGTTGCCGAACACGTGGATACCGGCGGTGAACGCGCGCCCACCGTAATTGTCGCCAACCAGCGTGCCGACCGAGGCCTCCGCCACGATGCTGGCCCCGCCCGCATTGACCACATTGGTGGTGTATTTGCCGTGACCGATCACGCCATAAGCAGCGGTGATGCCGAACTCGGACTGGGCGCTGGCGCTGATGTCGCCGTTGTTGACGATGCTGGCATCGTACTTGGCATAGGCATTGATGCCGGTCGCGCCGGCACCGCCCTGGAAGAAGCTCAGGCTGTTCTCGGACAAGGCCGTGGCATTGATGCTGCCGTTGTTGGTGACCGCGACATTGCCCTGCATGCCGGCCGCGGCATAGATGCCCATGGCACGGGACGCGCCATAATGGGTGCTGTAGGCATGCGCATGCCCGTACACATCGATGTCGCCATCATTGACGATGTCGATGGCGTAGATGCCATTGGCCTCGATGCCGGTGGCGAAGCCGCCGCCGAACACATCGACCTCGCCGGTGGCGCTGATGGTCGCGCCTTCGGCATTGCTGATCGCGATGGTGGCACCGCCGGCCTGGATGCCACGGGCGCCGACGATCGCGCCTTCGCCATGCGCCAGCGCAGTGATGTCGCCGTAGTTGTAAACGCCGGTCGTGCCGTAATAGCTCGCCGCCTTCAGGCCGGTCGCGTACGCATAGTTGACCGAGACATAGGGAATGCCGGAATTGACATCGGCAGTGGCGACGATGTCGCCATGGTTCACCGCGGAAATGGTGCTGCGCTGGTTGAGCACGTAGGCGCCGATGGCATTGCCCACGCCGATGTCGGCATAGGCATAGGCGGAGATCGAGCCGCCGTTGTCGATGATCGCGGTGCCGCCGTACAGGCCGGTGGTCAGGACAACCGCGCCCCAGGCCGAGGCATAGCCCTGGCTGCTCATCGCCACGGCATCGATGTCGCCGCTGTTGGCGACCACCGTATCCCCGTAACCATAAGCGCCGAGCGCTTCCGCGCCAATCGCCTTGGCCTGCAGGAAGCCGTAGGTACCGCTGATATCGGCCATCGCCAGCGCGGTCGCCGAGATCGAACCGCTGTTGTCCACCACCGAGTCGTACAGCAGGGCGGAGTTGTAGACGCCAAAGGCGATCGCTTCCGCTTCGCCATAGGGTGCCACACCGCCCTCGGCGACGGCCGAGATGCTGCCGGCATTGGTGGTGACCGCGTTGCCGAACAGGGCCGACACGTTGAGGCTGCCGTAAGCGCTGGCGCTGTCGCCGCTGGCGTCGGCAGAAATCGTGCCGTTGTTGGTGGTGTAGGCGCTATACCTCACGCCGACCGAGTAGCTGCCGAACGCGGCCGCCACGCCGCCGTTCGCGCTGGCGCTGGCGGTGATGTCGCCTGCGTTGTAGACGGTCGAACCGAGGATACCGAGCGAATCCGTGCCGCGCGCCTGGGCCACGCCGCCGCTGGCATCCGCACTGGCCGCCAGTTCTCCGTAGTTGTACACGGCGGCGTACGAGCCGTAGGCGCGCGCTGCGCGGGCATCGGCCAGCCCGCCATCGCCGGCGCTGGCGACGGCACTGCTGCTGCCGTCGTTGAACACGCTGGCGACATCCGCAACCACGTTGATGCCGGTGGCATGCGCCTGCGCCCCCGCGCCGGCAGACGATTCAACTGCAACCGTGCCGCCATTGATCGCAAGGCCGATACCCGATGCGCCTGCGTAGCCGTACATGCCGTAGGCGACCGCATCACCATGGACACTTTCGGCAGACACCAGCATATCGCCGTAATTCAGCAGGGTCGCGACCTCGTAGGCCGAGGCATACATGCCCACGGCCACGGCCATGTCGTACACGGTACTGTCGGTGACTTCGATCAGCCCGTCATTGAAGACTTCGACTTCCGCATCGGCGTAAAAGGCCATCATCTCGGCGATCGGCGGAGCACCACCTGTATCTGCCATCAAGTCGGCGCCATCATCCCATCCAGTTACTGCATTGGTGATGTCGTTTGCTGCCATTGCAGCGATGTCGCCAGGTGAAGAAAGGGCGTGCACGCTGCGCGGGTGGTCGCTGGCCTCGACGCGCGTCAAATCGGCCGGCGCGATCTCCTGCGCCTCGGCAGGCCAGGTGCCATGACACGCGGCAATGCCCGCGGTCGTGGCCGGATGGCATGTGCCGGCATGGGCGATGGTTCCGACTGAGAGCGCCAGCACCGTGGCCGAAACCGTCAGGACACTGCGGATGGCGCGGGTGATCGGGGAGACCTGGGGTATTGCGTGGCGGCGCGGATTGCGCGCGGCGGATTGGCGGACAGAACCGTTCATTACATCCCTCATTGGCGGCGTGTGCATTTGGCTTGGAGGCTTGCGGATCGAACGGCGCAGTCCGGACAGGCGGGCTGCGTCGCTCGATCCGGTCCGCCCGATCAGTTGACCTTGACTGCGGACCAGGCGGCGGCGACCGCGGCGGCTTCCGCGGAGGCGGTGCCGTACAGGTCCTTCGCGGCATTGATCGTTGCCACCCGCGCAGCGGCGTAATTGGTGTTGGATGTGAAATACACGGTCAGCGCTCGATACCAGATCTTCGCCGCCTTGGTGCGCCCGATGCCGGTGACACTGCCGCCATTGCAGGTCGGGGCGTAATGATTGACCCCGCCGAAGGTCTTGGCTGCACTGCCTTCCGCAAGCAGATAGAAGAACCGATTCGCCACACCCGAGGAGTAGTGCACATCCAGACTTCCGATGCTGCTGGCGTAGCAGCTGGGCGAACGCCCGTCCTTGATCGGATCAAACATGTAGCGCAATGCGAGTTGATCGGGGTTGCCCTCAACGTTGCCGATCACGATCTTCTCGCCGATCAGATAGTCGGGCGCGTCAAGGTTGTTGTTGGCATGAAACTCGACCATCGTGCCAAGAATGTCGGAGTTGGCTTCGTTCAAGCCCCCGGATTCCCCGGAATAGATCAGGTTGGCGGAATAAGCGTTGACCCCGTGGCTCATCTCGTGGCCGGTGATGTCCACCGAGACCAGCGGGCCGATGCTGGCCCCGTCGCCATCACCATAGGTCATGCAGAAGCAGGCGTTGGACCAATAGGCATTGCTGTAACGCCTGCCGTAATGCACGCGGCTGTAACTGCCCCTTCCGTCACCGGCGATGCCGTTGCGACCCAACATGCCTTTGAAATAGTCCCAGGTGACGGCTGCACCGTACTGGGCGTCAGCAGCGGCGGTTGCCAGGTCGGATGTGGCGTAGTTGCCCCAGACGTTGTCGCTGTCCTTGAAGACTTGGCCCGAGGTGCGGCTGTTGGAGCCGTCAATCGTCCGCATCAGACCCCGCGAAGGATCGCGCAGCTCATAACCGCCGGCCACGGAATTGGTGGTCAGGACGACATCGCCGGAGTACAGGGTCTTCGCGGTGCCGGCCACGGCGGCGGTTTCACGGTTGCTCCAGCGGTCGAGCAGGCCGGCACTGTGCGCATCGATGATGTAGGTCATGTCGGCGCGGTCGTTGGCCATGCTTACCCGCCATGCCAGACGAGGCGTGTCCTGACGTGCGTAGACCACCAGCTGGCGCTCTGGCATGCCTGCGAAATCGTTGCCGAACTCAGCCCCAGCCATGACCACCGCCTCCTCGGCAGACAGGGTCGGGCGCACCGCCAGTGACATGGCCTTGCGCCGGGACAGCGAGAACGAGTTGAGCTGACCGTTGCGCGAGTGCACGACCACGTCACCACCGATCACCGGAAGGCCTCGATAGCTGCGGTCGAAGCGGACATGCTCGGTGCCGTTGGCATCGACCAGCACCCCGCGCGCGATGAACCGATCCTCCCGCGTGGCCCGGGTCAGGACAGGATGGGCATCGAGCAATGCCTCTGCCCGGCGCACGGCTGGATTGTCCGCAGGGGCACCCGACACGACCGAGGCGGCTGCGCCGGTTGCGATCAATACTGCCACGGCAAGTGGCGACAACAGTCTCTTGTTCAGGTGCATGGTGTTCTCCCTTGGGTACGAATTCAGAGCGGCATGGGGCGACCGCATCAAGCGGGCCGGCGCATGCAGCCCAGCCACTTCGCTACCTTCCAGCGTCGAGCCGGCCTGCAACAAGGGGGAAATCGGAGGCGGTAATGAAACGGAGATGGCGCGGTGATGCCGCGGTCATGAACGGAACATGCTGCGCTGCAATAAGCTGGTGGCCACCCCGAACCCACCGCCAAGCCCAGCCTCCCGCCAATTACAGGATGGGCTCCACCGCCAGGTCGCGTTCTCCGGCCAGTGTCCTGGCGATCTGAAGTGCCGCTGCGGCGGCATCTGCATCACCAAGCGACTGATAGAGGCGCGTCATCACCCAGGCCACCCGGTAGTCGGACTCCGCGTATTTCTCCAGTTCGCCCATGATGGCCGAGGCCGCACCATACTGGCGCGTATCGAGCAGCAACATCGCTCGCAGGACGCCAGCCCGGATCTCGCTCTCGGGCGATGCCCGGCTGCCGGCCACCGCGGCCGCCTGCTCCGCCTTCGCCAAGGCCAGCTCCGGCGTTGCATCAGCGCGCGCGACAAGGGCAGCCGCCAAGGCCAAGGCAGATGCCAGATCCTCGCCCGATTGCCTGGCTGGCACGGCGGCGGCATCCAGCCAGGCGTTTGCCAAGGCAAGGTCCTGACCCCGCAGTGCCGCCTGGACAGCCGCCAGAAGCAGCCCGCCACTCGTGGCCTGCATGGCCGCGTCCTCCCGGGCCATTTGCCGGGCCTTGCCGACATCATTGCGGGCCAGCAACAGGCGCAGGCGCAGTTCCCGAATGATGGGATCCGACTGTGCCCCCCCGCGGGATTGGCTGCGCGCCAGAGTTGCATCGGCATCGCGCAACTTGCCCAAGGCGATCTGAATTCTGGCATCGATCTGCAAGACTTCGTCGATCAGGTCGGCGTCTTCCAGCTTCGGCAACAGGGCCTCGGCGCGCTCGATTGTCACCCTGGCTTCAAGCGGCCGGGCCAGCACCAGCTGCACACTCGCCTTCTCGAGCAGGGAATTGGCGAGATAGTCGTATACCCGGAACCGCTCGAAGGTCGCGATCGATCGGTCGAATTCACGCAGCGCCTGCAGATAGTCCCCACGCAAGGCTTCGGCCTTGCCAAGGTTGTGGCCGATGCTGCCAAGGGTGATCTGGTCGCCCGAGCGCTGCAGCCAGACCCGTGCCAGCCCCATTTCCTTGATCCCGGCGTCCAGATCGCCCATCTGTGCGAAGGAGATGCCGCGCCCCTGATAGGCAATTCCCCGCATCCGCGAATTCGCACGATCCGGCGGCAAGGGTTCCAGCAGGGCCAGCGCCTCCGTATAGCGTTGCGCGGCGGCCTTCGGATCATTGCGCGCCCGTTCGACGCTCGCCAGACCCATCATCGCCCCGACCCGGGTTTCGATGTCGGTCTCCGGTGACCGCGCTGCCGCGTCCTGGAAACTCCGTCTGGCGACATCGAAATTGCCGGCGCGGGACTCCAGCTTGCCTTCCCGCAGCAGGAAGCGCGCATCACCGCGTTCAGCCGGCGCTGAGGACCGCAGCAGACGACGGGCTTCGGTCAGGTGCGCGGAAAGGATTTCCGCATCGATCCGTTGCAGCCGTTCCGCAAGTGGCCCCGGGCGCGGCCCGACCCTGCCCGGATCGCCCAATTGCTGCAGCCAAACGTCCGCGACCGCCGCCGCCGCGAGCAGCGCGGTTTCCCCCCGCGCCTCCAGCGTCCGCTCGCTGCCTGCATCAAAAATGCGCAAGCGAACCGACCACCCGTCGCGCTGCCGGCGCATTTCCGGCAAGGCGATCCAACGTGCGCCGCTCAGGGCGAGCAGTTGCTTCCGCGCGCTGTCAGGGGCCTGATCGTGCATCGCCGCATCCAGGCGCAGAACCTGCTCGCTGGGCAGCACGTTGATACCACTGGCGTGCAGCCGAGTGGCCATGTAATCCATGGCACCCAAGCGCACCCAGGCGCTTTCGGAATCATCCGGGATCACGGTGACGGGCATCACCAGCACCGAATCGCTCACCACAGCCTGTGGATGCAACCTGGCGAAATGCCGCTGCAACAACACCCCAACGCCAAGCAGCACCAGCAACGTGATGCTTGCCAGCAGACCGAGACGCCAGCGCCGTGTTGCTTTCCCGCGTGTGGCTGCTGCCTTGGCGGGAGCAGCCTCGCCGATCTCCACTGTCGCGGCAGCGGCCCCGGCTTCGTGCTGAGCGCTTTCCATGGCATCCGATGCCATCGCCACCGCACTGGCGTACCCGATATCGCCCTGCGGGGAGTCCGTGTCCAGAACCGACAGGGACGCAGCATATGCGGCGGCATCGTTCTCCGTGGGCACCACCACTTCGGCACCATAGCCATGCCAGCTATCGTCTGCATGCAGATCCTGGGCGGGCACGAGTGCGGTATCCACTTCACGGACTGGCGCCACCCAGCGATACCCGAATCTGGGTAGCGTGCGAATCATCCCTTGCTGGCTGCCGGTATCGTCCAGCGCCTTGCGCGCCCGCAACACGGTTTGCGCGACCACCGTATCGGCCGCATCGACCTTGCCCCAAACCGCAGCAACCAGTTCGTCGCGCCCGACTGCACGGTCGCGATGCTCGATCAGGTAAACCAGACACTCCAGAGAACGCGGGCGCAGCGCAACCGCCACGCCATTGCGCCACAGCTCACGCGTTGCAGGATTGAGCTCGAATTCCCCGAACGCGTACTTCATGGGACGCCATCATTGCGCCCGGAGGGGCGATTGATTTCCATTGAAGCGCGGATGATTCACCGACTCAAGATGAATCAATCGACTCGCCAGCAATCGGCAAGGCACAGCACGCATCCACGCGCGTACAGCCTTACTCCACCGTTACCGACTTGGCCAGGTTGCGCGGCTTGTCGACGTCGGTGCCGCGCGCCAAGGCGGTGTGGTAGGCCAACAGCTGTACCGGGATGGCATGGACGATCGGGGACAGGCTGCCGACATGGCGCGGGGTGCGGATCACGTGCACGCCTTCGGATTCGGAAAAGCTGCTGTCGGCATCGGCAAACACGAACATCTCGCCGCCGCGCGCGCGCACTTCCTGGATGTTGGATTTCACTTTCTCCAGCAAAGCATCATTCGGCGCGATCACCACCACCGGCATCTGCGTATCCACCAATGCCAGCGGGCCGTGCTTGAGCTCGCCGGCCGGGTAGCCCTCAGCGTGGATGTAGGAGATTTCCTTGAGCTTGAGCGCGCCTTCCAGCGCGATGGGGTAATGGGTGCCGCGGCCGAGGAACAGCGCATGTTGGCGAGGCGCGAATTTTTCCGCCCATGCGGCCACCTGCGGCTCCAGATTGAGGGCGTGCTGCACACTGCCCGGCAGGTGCCGCAGGTCGTCCAGCAAGCGGGCTTCGCGGGCGCCATCCACCCACCCACGCAGCTTGCCCAGCGTCACCGCCAGCGTGAACAGCGCCACCAGCTGCGTGGTGAAGGCCTTGGTGGAAGCCACCCCGATTTCGGCACCGGCACGGGTGAGGAACACCAGCTTGCTGGCGCGCGGCAGCGCGCTCTCGGGCACGTTGCAGATCGACAGCGTCTTGTCCTGGCCCTGCGCCTTGGCGTATTTCAGCGCCTCCATCGTGTCCAGGGTTTCACCGGATTGCGAAATGGTGACGATGAGCTGCTTCGGGTTGCCCACCACGTCGCGGTAACGGTACTCGCTGGCGATGTCCACGGCACACGGCACCCCGGCCAAGGCCTCGATCCAGTAGCGCGCGGTCAGCCCTGCGTAGTAGCTGGTCCCACAGGCGAGAATCTGCACCGACGCCACATCCGCCAACACGCTGGCCGCATCCTTGCCGAACAACGCGGCATCAAACCCGCCAGCATCGAGAATGCCTTCCACGGTATCGCTGATCGCACGCGGCTGCTCGTGGATTTCCTTCTGCATGAAATGCCGATACGGCCCCAATTCCAGCGAGGCCAATGACACGTCGGAGACATGCACCTCACGCGTGACCGGTGCATCCTGCGCATCGAACACCTGCACCGCCTCGCAGCTGAGCTGGGCAGTATCGCCCTCCTCCAGAAAGATCACCCGACGGGTCGCCGAGACAATCGCGGAGACATCGGAAGCGACGAAGTTTTCGCCTTCGCCCAACCCCACCAGCAACGGGCAGCCCATGCGGGCCACGACCAAGGTGCCCGGATCCCGGCGATCGATCACCGCCAGCGCATAGGCGCCGTGCAGCTCCTTCACCGCCGCCTGCAGCGCCGCCAGCAGGTCTCTGCCCTGCGCACGGTGGTGGTGGATCAGGTGGGCGACAACTTCGGTATCGGTCTGCGAAGTGAAGACATAGCCCAAGGCCTGCAGACGTTGCCGCTGCGCCTCGTGGTTTTCGATGATGCCGTTGTGGACCAGCGCCAGCGTGTCGTCGCTGATGTGCGGATGCGCATTGGATTCGGTCACGCCGCCGTGGGTGGCCCAACGGGTATGGCCGATGCCGAGCGTGGCGTCGAGGCCTTCACTCAGCGCGGCGGCTTCCATCTCGGCCACGCGCCCGGTGCGACGCACGCGGCGCACGGTGTCGCCTGTCACCACCGCAATGCCGGCCGAATCGTAGCCACGGTATTCCAGACGCTTCAGCCCATCCACCAGCAAAGGCACCACGTCACGTTGGGCGATGGCCCCGACGATTCCACACATGCGGCACTGCTCCTGTCTCGATGGTGAAAGTGTAGCGGGGCCCGGCAAGCGTGTCCGTCCGGACAGTGACCACGGACGAATGGACACCAAGCGCAAACTTTTATTCCTTTATTTTCAAATAGATACAGCTGGCACGACAATTGCTTTTACCCATTGCATGGAGAGCCAATCACACATCCCGCACACCCCAACCCGCGGCCGCATTCGCGATACGGCCGGCCAGGACCAGACCATGGCAGCCGCGGCGCGGCCACGCCCACGCAAATGGCTGCTGCCTGCCGCAGGTGCCGCTGCCGCCATCGCCCTGGGCATCTGGGTGGCCCAGGGCTGGCTGGGTGGCGAACGGTCGCACGACCTGTCTCGCCTGCGCATCGCCGAGGTCAAACGCGGTGATCTTGTCCGTGACCTCAGCGCGGAAGGCCGGGTCATCGCCGCCAACAGCCCCACCCTGTATGCCATCGCCGCCGGCACTGTCAGCCTGAAAATCGTCGCCGGCGACAAGGTGACGCAGGGCCAGCCGCTGGCGGTGATCGACAGCCCCGAACTGCGCAGCAAACTGGTGCAAGAAGAATCCACGCTGGCCAGTCTGGAAGCCGAAGCCAGCCGCGCCCTGCTGGATGCGCAGATCGCCCGCGCCAATGCCCAGCGTGCACTGGATCAAGCCACCGTGGACCGCACGGCCGCCATGCGCGATCTGGAGCGCTATCAGCGCGCCTTTGAAGGCGGTGCGGTGCCGCAAAACGATTTGGCTCGTGCGCAGGACCTGATGAAGAAGGCCGACATCGGTCTTGAAGCCGCCCGCAAGGATTACGCGCTGCAAAGCAGTGGTGCCGGGCTGGATGCGCGCAACAAGCAACTGCAGGCGCAGCGCCAACGTGCGGTGGTGGACGAAGCGCGCCGACAGGTGGATGCCTTGACCCTGCGTGCGCCATTCGCAGGCCAGGTGGGCCAAGTGCAGGTACCGCAGGGCACCCAGGTGGTCGCGCACGGGGCGGTGCTGAGCGTTGTGGACCTGAGCAAATTCGAGGTGGAGATCAAGGTGCCGGAAAGTTTCGCCCGCGATCTGGGCATCGGCATGCCGGCGCAGATCTCGGCCAACAACGCGCAGTACGCAGGCGAGATCGCTGCGGTATCGCCGGAAGTGGTCAACGGCGAAGTCACCGCGCGCGTACGCTTCGCCGAAGGCAAACAGCCCCCCGCATTGCGCCAGAACCAACGTCTGTCCGTGCGCATCGTGATGGACACCCGTCGCAATGTGCTGATGGTCGAACGCGGCCCCTTCCTGGAACAGGACGGTGGCCGCAGCGCCTGGGTGGTGGACGGCAACACGGCCACCCGCCGGCCCATCCAGACCGGTGCCAGCAGCCTTTCGAACGTGGAAATCCTGTCCGGCCTGCAGCCGGGTGACCGCATCGTGGTCTCCGGTACCGACCAATTCAACAACGCGGAGCACATCCGCATCACCGGGAATTGAGCCATGAACAAATACACCTATCCGCGCCTGCCCCACGCCTTCCACTGGAGTGCCCAGGAGCTGGCCGACGCCGTTCCGCTGCGCCTGCACCAACTGCTGGATTTCGATGGCCTCCAGTCACGTTCCGCTGCCAATGGCGATCACGACGGCAAGACGCGCACGCCCAGCTATCTCCCGCGGACGGCCTTGCCTTCCACCTTCCGCATCTCCTGACCACACCCACACACCCAAGGACACCTGACCATGCTCGACATGCGCAAAGTCACCAAGGTCTATCGCACCGAACTGGTGGAAACCCACGCCCTGCGCGCCCTCGACCTGCAGGTGACGGAAGGCGAGTTCGTCGCCGTCACCGGCCCCTCGGGCTCGGGCAAAACCACCTTCCTCAACATCGCCGGCCTGCTGGAAGAATTCACCGGCGGCGACTACGTGCTCGACGGCGTCAACGTGCAGGGCCTGAACGACAACGCCCGCAGCAAGCTGCGCAACGAGAAAATCGGCTTCATTTTCCAGGGTTTCAACCTGATTCCCGACCTCAACTTGTTCGACAACTGCGACGTGCCGCTGCGTTACCGCGGCATGCCGGCAGCCGAACGCAAACTGCGGATCGAAGACGCGCTGGGCATGGTGGGCCTAGGCTCGCGCATGAAGCACTACCCGGCGGAGCTGTCCGGTGGCCAGCAGCAGCGCGCGGCCATCGCCCGTGCCTTGGCCGGCAGCCCGCGCCTGCTGTTGGCCGACGAACCCACCGGCAACCTCGATTCGCAAATGGCGCGCAGCGTGATGGAGCTGCTGGAGGACATCAACGAACAGGGCACCACCATCGTGATGGTGACCCACGACCCGGAGCTGGCCGCGCGCGCGCAGCGCAACGTGCACATCGTCGATGGCATGGCCACCGACCTGAGTGTGGCGCCGGCACTTGCACGCACGCTGCACACGGACAGCACACGCCCCATGACCGCCTGAGGCTACCCCCATGCTTGGCTACTACTTCACGCTTGCCCTGCGCAGCTTCCGACGCAACAAAGCATTGACGGCACTGATGGTGCTCGCCATCGCACTGGGCATCGGCGCTTCCATGACCACGCTGACGGTATTCCACGTGCTCTCCGGCGACCCCATTCCGCAAAAGAGTGATCGCCTGTTCAACGTGCAGCTGGATCCGCAGCCGCTGGCCGGCTATCAGCCCGGTGAAGAGCCGCTGGAGCTGCTGACCCGGTTCGATGCCGAAGAATTGCTGCGCCAAAAGAAGGCCAAACGCCAAGCCCTGATGACGGGCGGCGGCGTCATCATCGAACCGGAACGCAGCACGCTGAAACCCTTCTCGAACGATGCCCGCTATGCGTCGTCCGATTTCTTTCCGATGTTCGATGTGCCCTTCCTGCACGGCCGCGGCTGGAGTGCGCAGGATGACGATGCCCATGCGCGGGTGGCCGTCATCAACAAGGCCCTCAATGACAAGCTGTTCAACGGCGAAGACAGCACCGGCCGCAGCGTCCGCCTTTCCGGCCACGATTTTCGCGTGATCGGCGTGATCGAAAACTGGGAACCGCAGCCGCATTTTTACGACCTGTTCACCGGCAGCTACGGCGAAGGCGAAAGCGTGTTCCTGCCGTTTTCCACCGCGATCGAGCTCTCGCTGAGCCGCAACGGCAACATGAATTGCTTCGATGACCGCGGCAACGTGGAGCCCACCGACCGAGCCGCGCCCTGTGCGTGGATGCAGTACTGGGTGGAGCTTGAATCACCGTCGCAAGTGACGACGTACAAAACTTATCTGGACAACTACTCGCAGCAGCAGCGCAGCGCCGGCCGTTTCCAGCGCCCGCCCAACACGCGCCTGCGCAACGTGATGGCATGGCTTGCGCACAACGAAGTCGTCCCTGGCGACGTGCGCCTGCAAATGTGGCTGGCCTTCGGTTTCCTGCTGGTTTGCTTGGTCAATACCGTCGGCCTGCTGTTGGCCAAGTTCCTGCGTCGCAGCGGCGAGATCGGCGTACGGCGTGCGCTGGGCGCGCCGCGCATGGAGATCTTCAAGCAATGCTTGATGGAAGCTGGCGTCATCGGTCTGACTGGCGGCGTGCTGGGCCTTGGCTTCGCCTGGCTTGGCCTGTGGGGCGTGCGCCAGCAACCCGCCGACTATGCGTCATTGGCCCATCTCGACCCCGCCATGCTGCTGCTGACTTTTGCTCTGGCGCTACTGGCCAGCCTGCTGGCGGGGGTGTTGCCCGCCTGGCGTGCCATGCAGGTCACCCCTGCCATCCAGCTCAAGAGCCAATAAGCCCCTCTGCCTGCCCTCCGGAGTCATTCCATGGACATTCGTCCCATCCTGTCCTCCCTGCGCCGGCACAAGACTGCCGCCGCCTTGCTGGCGATCGAGATCGCACTGACCTGCGCCATCATCTGCAATGCGCTGTTCCTGATCCAGCAGCGCCTGTCAGCCATCAAAGCGCCCAGCGGCGTCGCCGAACACCAGTTGCTGGAGGTCGGCGTCAGCGGCGTCGGTGCCACGGCCGACATCGATGCGCTCACCCGCGAGGACATCGCCGCACTGCGGGCGATACCCGGCGTGGCCTCGGTAACGTCCATCAACCAGCTGCCCTTCCGTCGGCGCGGCTCCTGGAATACCTCACTGGCGCTGACGCCCGACCAGGAGGTCCCCACCCTGAACGCCGCGCAGTACATGGGCAGCGAAGATCTGGTGGAAACACTGGGGCTACGCATCACGCAGGGGCGTGACTTCAATGCCGATGAATATGTCGATTTCTCCGCCATCGGCAAGACCATCGACGCCACCACCCTGTCGCTGCCGGTGCTGCTCAGCCGCGCCGCCGCCGACAAACTGTTCCCGGATGGCCAGGCATTGGGCAAGACGGTGTACATGAGCACCAGCCCCTTGCGCGTCATCGGCATCGTGGAGCGCCTGCCGCGGCCGGGCTACGGAGAATTTGCCAGCGAGATGCCGTTTTCGTTGATCTTCCCGATCCGGCTGAACTACGGCAACGGGTTCTATGCGCTCCGCGTGCAGGATCCCGCCCGTCGGCAGGAGGTGTTGGACGCCGCCGCCAAGGCCATCGACAAGGTGGCTCCCAACCGTCTGCTGCGCCGGCAAGAGACCTACGAAAACATTCGTCGCGAATTCTTTCAGGGTGACCGTGCCATGGTTGGCCTGCTGATCACGGTGTGCATCGCCCTGCTGGTGGTCACCGCCTTGGGCATCGTGGGCTTGGCCAGCTTCTGGGTGCAGCAACGCACCAAGCAGATTGGCATCCGCCGCGCGCTGGGCGCCAGCAAGACCCAAATCTTGCGGTATTTCCAGACCGAAAATTTCCTGATCGCCACCATCGGCATCGGCATCGGCATGCTGCTGGCCTTCGGGTTGAACCAACTGCTGATGAGCAAATACGCACTGCCACGGCTGCCGCTGCTCTATCTGCCCATCGGCGCCCTGCTTCTGTGGCTGCTGGGCCAGGTGGCGGTGCTCGGCCCGGCGCGGCGTGCCGCTTCGGTGCCGCCCGCCATTGCCACGCGCTCAGCCTGACCTGCCCCCTACAATCTGCCCATGCCTACCGTCCTGATCATCGACGACAACCCGGCGGTCGCCACCGCGCTCGACGTGCTGTTGTCGCTGCACGACCTGCACAGCCTGCACGCGGCCTCACCCGCGGAAGGGCTGGCGCTGCTGGCACGTGAGCCGGTGGATCTGGTGATCCAGGACATGAACTTTCATGCCGATACCACGTCCGGCGAGGAAGGCGTGGCCCTGTTCGGACAGATCCGCCAAGCCCACCCCGACCTGCCGGTGATCCTGTTGACCGCATGGACGCATCTGGAAGCGGCGGTGGATCTGATCAAGGCCGGTGCCGCGGATTATCTGGCCAAGCCGTGGGACGACCGCAAGCTGATGGCCACGGTCAACAACCTGATGGAGCTGGGCGAAAGCCGCCGCCACCTGGCGCAGGCGCATCGGCAGGACCTGCAACGCCGCACGGCGCTTGCACGCGATTTCGACCTGCGCGGCACCGTGTACGCCGACCCGGCCAGTGAAGCCGCGCTGCGCCTGGCCTGCCAGATCGCACGCGCCGACATCCCGGTGCTGATCAGTGGCCCCAACGGGGCCGGCAAGGAGCGCTACGCGGAAATCCTGCACTTCAACAGCGCGGTCCGCACGGGCCCGTTCGTCGCACTCAACTGCGGCGCCCTGCCCGGTGAACTGATCGAAGCCGAGCTGTTCGGGGCAGACGCCGGTGCCTACACCGGTGCGACAAAAGCCCGCGAAGGCAAATTCGAGGCCGCCGATGGCGGTACCTTGTTCCTCGACGAGATCGGCACCCTGCCATTGGCGGGTCAGGTGAAGTTGCTGCGCGTGCTGGAAACCGGGCGTTTCCAACGCTTGGGCAGCAACCGCGAACGCAGCGTCAAGGTGCGCATCGTCAGTGCCACCAATGCCAACCTGCCGGCCCTGATCTCCGAAGGCAAATTCCGCGAGGACCTGTACTACCGGCTCAACGGCATCGAGCTGCGGGTTCCCCCTTTGTGCGAACGTCCGCGCGACATCCTCCCGCTGGCGCGGCATTTTCTTGCCCCCGGCAAGCGGCTGGGTGACGATGCCGAGCGCTCGCTGCTGCAGCACCCCTGGCCCGGCAACGTGCGCGAGCTGCGCAACGTGATGCAGCGGGCGGCCCTGCTTGCTGCAGGCGAAGTGATCCACGCGGCCGAACTGGCGCTTCCGCGTCCGGCCGAACCCGCCACGCCCTCCGGCGATGAGCCCGACCGCAGCACCATCGAGGCCGCGTTGGCGCGCAGCGGTGGCGTGCTGGCACAGGCCGCCGCCGAATTGGGCATGTCGCGCCAGGCCCTGTACCGCAGGCTGGATCGGCTCGGCATCGCGCGAGGCTGACGATGCGCTGGCTGCGTCGACTCCCCGTGGTACCGCGGCTCGCCGGCATCGCCGTTTTCGGCATCCTCTTGGCGCTTGCTGCCCAACTGCTGCTGATGCGCTGGCTGCTGCCATGGGCCGCTGCCGGCATTGCCCTGCTCATCGCCGGCGGCATCACCATCGCACTGGTGCGTCGCGCCCTCTCCCCTGCCCGCGCCCTGTTCCGCGCCCTTGCAGGCACCGTGGGCAGCTACCGGGATGGCGACTTCAGCTTCGGCATCGCCTGGGACGGCGGCGGCGATCTGGGCGAACTGGTCGCCGCACACAACGCCCTGGGTGACGCCCTGCGTGACCAGCGGCAGTCCTTGGTGCAACGCGAACTCCTGCTGGACACCATGGTTCAGAACACGCCCGTGGCCATGATCCTGATCGACCCCTCGCGCCACATCGTCCTTGGCAACTTGGCGGCGCGCCGCATGCTGGGTGAGGGCCGCCGTTTGGAAGGGCAAGCCTTCGACGCGGTGCTCGCGCGTACCGACGCGGCCGTGCGCGACGCCTTTGCCCGTGGCAGCGATGGCATGTTCACCCTCGGCAGCGATGAGGACGAGGACATCTATCATCTCTCCCGGCGCTGCTTTCACCTCAACGGCCGCATCCACGAACTCGTCCTGCTGCGATTGCTCACGGCGGAACTGCGGCGGCAGGAAGTGCAGACGTGGAAGAAGGTGATCCGCGTCATCAGCCACGAGCTCAACAACTCGCTGGCCCCCATTGCCTCGCTGGCGCATTCCGGGGCCGAGCTGCTGCGGCGTGGCCAACACGATCGGCTGCCGGCGGCACTGGCCACCATCGAGGAGCGCGCCCGCCATCTGGAGGGCTTCATTCGCGACTACGCGCGCTTCGCCAAGCTGCCGTCGCCGCGGGCCGTGGCGACGCCATGGCAACGCTTCATCGAACAGCTGCGAAGCCAGGTGCACTTTGCCAGCGAGCTGCATCCAGAGGACGGCATCGGCCGCTTCGACCCCGCCCAACTCGAACAGGCCCTGATCAACCTGCTGAAGAACGCCCACGAATCCGGCTCCGCGAGCGACGACGTGCGGCTTGTGGTGCGGCGGGTGGCGGAAGACTGGCGCATCGAGGTGCTCGACCGCGGCACCGGCATGAACGAGGCAGTGCTGGCCAATGCCTTGCTGCCGTTTTATTCCACCAAGCGCCATGGCACCGGGCTTGGCCTCGCGCTGGCACGGGAAATCGCGGAAGCCCACGGCGGGCGCATTGCCCTGCTCAACCGTGAGGGCGGCGGCTTGTGCGTGTCGCTGCTGCTCCCAAGTTGATACTCCCAGGCTGGCTACGCCCCGGCCCAAGCCTCGCTGATGCGTCCTGCCGCACTCGCGGGCCGAGGGGCACACCCGCTCGCCCGTTCACCCGCCGGCGTCTTCCCTGAGCGCCTGCTGCGCCTTGCGTTGTGCGGTGTAATGCCACCACGGCCGCGCCGGGCCGCCATCGGCAAACGCCACCACCGACAGGAACACGTCGATCACGCAGGGGTCGTGCTGCTCGCCGGTGAGGTGGCACAGCTGCGCATACATCGCCCAAGGGTCGCGCCCCGCCAGCTGGGATGGCAGGTTGATGCCCAGCAGGCGCAGATCGGCGGCCGTTGCCGGCCCCACATTGGGCAGATCGGTCAGGCATCGCACGCGTGCGCGCACCACCTTTGCCGGGTTCATGGCTGCTTTTTCACGGGCCGATGCCAGCCCTCCAGCGTGACCTGACGCTCACGCGCCACCGTCAGCTTGTGGGGCGGCGCATCCTTGCTGATGGTCGAACCGGCCCCGATGGTGGCCCCCTCTCCCAGCGTGACCGGCGCCACCAGCGCACTGTTGCTGCCCACGAACACGCCATCGCCGATGGTGGTGACGAATTTGTTCACCCCATCGTAGTTGCAGGTGATGGTGCCGGCCCCGATGTTGACCTGGCTGCCAATCACCGCATCCCCCAGGTAGCTCAGGTGGTTGGCCTTGCTGCCGCGGCCCAGCGAAGCCTTCTTGATCTCGACGAAGTTGCCCACGTGCACGCCCTCGGCCAGCAGCGTGCCCGGACGCAGCCGCGCATAGGGGCCGATATGCGCCCCCGCCACGCACTGCGCGCCTTCGATATCGCAATGCGCACGCACCTCGGTCCCGGCCCCCAGCTGCGCATCCTTGATCCGGCAAAACGGGCCGATGCGCACGCCATCGCCCAGCACCACCGTCCCTTCGAACACCACATCGACGTCGATTTCGACATCGCGCCCCACCGTGACGGCCCCGCGGATATCCACCCGCGCCGGGTCGGCCACCCGCGCGCCCGCCATGCACAGCGCGCGCACCTGGCGCCGCTGGAAGGCCCGCTCCAGCTGCGCCAGCTGCCACGGGTCGTTGGCGCCTTCGGTTTCCATCGCATCGTCCACCAGCACCACCTCGGCGGCCCGGAATTCATGCGCCGCCGCCGCAAACACGTCGGTGAGGTAATACTCGCCCTGCGCGTTGTCGCTGCGCAGCTGGCCCAGCCAGCGCCGCAGATCGGCCGCCTCGGCGGCAATCACGCCGGTATTCACCAGACCGATGCGTCGCTGCGCCGCGTCGGCGTCTTTCTGCTCCACGATCGCCGCCACATGCCCTTCCGAATCCCGCACCACGCGCCCATAGCCGGTCGGGTCATCCAGCTCCGCCGCCAGCACGGCCAATGGGCGCTGCGCCGCCAGCAGGCGCGTCAGGGTCTGCGGGGTCATCAGCGGCACGTCGCCATACAGCACCAGCACCCGCGCGGCATCGGGGATGCCCGGCATCGCCTGCTGCACCGCATGCCCGGTTCCCAGCTGTCGGGCCTGCTCGGCCCAGTGCAAATCCGCCTGTCCGGCCAATGCCGCCTGCACCTGCGCCCCGCCATGCCCGTACACCACATGGATGCCGGCCGGCTGCAGGGCCCGCGCCGCGTCGATCACATGCGCCAGCATCGGGCGCCCGGCGATGGGCTGCAGCACCTTGGGCAAGGTGGACTTCATGCGCTTGCCCTCGCCTGCCGCAAGGATGATGACGTGCAAAGGGTGGGACATGCGCGCAATTCCTGATGAGTTGCCGCAAATTCTAGCGTTCGCCCGGCCGCCAAATTGCCGGAGAATGCGCAGATGACGCTGAAACGACA
>CAUJJG010000176.1 GCA_963205445.1 Pseudomonadota bacterium | reverse complement strand
CAAGCGGCACCCGCACCGCCTTGTCGCCACGCGAGAAGCCGCCAAACAGAAAGGTGGCCGGAAGCCCCAATGACACCGAGACGATCGGCGCAACGCGGTCGTCCTCGTCCCGATCCTGATGCAGGCTCAGCCGGGTTCCCGGCGCATAGCGGTTGATCAGGCACGCCTCCGGCCGATAGCCGGGAAAGCCGGAGGCGGCCGCAGCCGCTTCTGCCAGCTGCAGGAAGCCCGGAGGGAAGTCGGGCCACGGTGTCCCGCTGGCCGGATCCAAAGGCGCATAGCGATAACCGCGCCGATCGCTGACCCACCCCAACGGCCCGCAATTGGTCATGGCCACCTGCATCACATGCCCGCCCGGCGTTTGCTGCTGCCGCAACGGAACCGCGGCGGTCACCGCGGAAATGCCTTCCAGCAAACGCTTCGCGAACGGCAGCGCAAACCCGTGCAGCAGACAGGCCTGCGCAGCCAGCGGTGTCCGTTGGCCCTGCAGATCCGCAGCGAACAAATCGCTCACGGCTGCGGCGCAAACTCCAATGCCGGCGCCGGGTCAAGCAGGGGCATGAGCCAGTGGTCCACCAGCAGAAAGGCGAACAGCGCCATCAGATACACGATGGAGTACCGGAACGTGCGCATGGCGAAAAAATCGTCCGGCGGATCCAGCAGCCGCCACGCATACCAGAGGAACACGGCCCCCAACACCAACGCCCCTGCCAAATAGAAAATCCCGCTCATGCGGGCCACCCAGGGCAACACGGACACGACCACCAGCAGCACGGTGTAGAGCAGGATCTGCCAGCGCGTGTAATGGACACCGTGGGTCACGGGCAACATCGGAATCAGCGCGCGGGAATAATCGTCGCGCCGGAAGATCGCCAGTGCCCAGAAATGCGGTGGCGTCCAGACGAAGATGATCAGCACCAGCAGCAGGGCATGCGCCCAATCCCATTCGCGCTGCATGCCGGTGACCGTGGCCCAGCCCAACAGCGGCGGCACCGCACCGGCCAAGCCACCGATCACGATGTTCTGCGGCGTCGCGCGCTTGAGAAAGCCGGTGTAGATGACGGCATAGCCGATCAGCCCGCCAAAGGTCAGCACGGCACTGATCGCGTTCACCCAGGCCAGCAGGATCCCCATCGACGCCACGCCCAACACCAGCGCAAACACCAGCACCTGCCGGGGCCGCAGCGCGCCGGTGGCCAAGGGCCGTTCCGAGGTCCGCACCATCACTTTGTCGATGCGCTGGTCCAGCAGATGGTTGATGGCCGCGGCGCTGGCGGCCGCAAGCCAGATTCCCACGCTGCCCGCCAACAGCCGCAACCACGGCCAAGCTTCGTCCGGTCGCAGGGCCAGCAGCATCCCGATCACCGCCGTAAAAACGATCAGCGCAACGATGCGCGGCTTGGTGAGGGCCCAGTACTGTTGCGCCAGCGTTGACCCTGCGGTCATGTCCGGACCTCCGGCGGCGCCAGGCGGGCAAGCAGGGTCACCAGCACGAACAGCAGCAACAGCGCGCCTGCGTTGTGGGCCACGGCCACGTGCAGCGGCAGCGCCAACAGCACATTGGCAATACCCAACCCCACCTGCACCACCACCAGCAAGGCCAGCACGCCTCCCCAGCCGCGCATACCGGGAATCCGCAACAGGCGGATCGCAAAGGACAGCAGGTATACGAACGCCACCACCGCCATCAACCGGTGGGCCAACTGGATGGCCACGCGCGCCGGGTTGTCGAGGATGCCCCCTTCATAATCCACCCCGATTCCGCGCCACAGCACGAACCCTTCACGGAAATCATGGGTTGGCCACCACGCCCCCGCACACTTCGGGAATTCCACGCCACACGAGAGCGCCGCATAGTTGGCACTGGTCCATCCCCCCAAGGCGATCTGCAGGCCCAGCACCAGCAGGCCAACGACCACGAGCAGGCGCAGGCGGCGTGCGTCTCCGCTGACGATGGGGATGCCGGTGGCACGCCACGCCATCCACAGCAACAGCGAGAACGTCAGCAGCCCCCCCAGCAGATGCCCCATCACCACGATGGGTTTCAGCAACCAGGTCACAGTCCACATGCCCAGCAGGGCCTGAAAGATGATCACCGCCAAGGTCAACACCGCCACGCGGGACAGATCGGCATTCGACCAGCGGATTGCACCGATCAGCAGCATCAACTCGGCAACGATCGCCAATCCCGATGCCGCCGGATGATGCCCCCGCATGTACAACGGAATGGCGACCGCAACCGCCAGCGCCGCGCCG
Organism: Pseudomonadota bacterium; assembly: GCA_963205445.1. GTDB lineage: Bacteria > Pseudomonadota > Gammaproteobacteria > Xanthomonadales > Xanthomonadaceae > Thermomonas. The sequence continues at coordinate 15,547 of CAUJJG010000176.1, read as the reverse complement.
ACCACCTGTGCCCAGCCCTTCGGCCGCTTGCGCGTGGCCAGCAGGGCCAACGTCAGGACCAGCACCCCCAGCAGCCCCGCAATCATGCGGTGCACCTGCTCACGCCACGCCTTGCCCGGCATCACCGGGCGAATGACCGTCGCGGCATGGTCGGCCACCTGCGCCGCCGTCGTCGGCCACGTCGCCTTGCCGTAGCAGGTTGGCCAATCCGGGCAGCTCAGGCCCGCATTGGAGAGGCGCACAAAGGCACCGAACACGATCACGCAGGCTGCCAGCGCCACCGCCAGCCAAGCGATGCGATGGAAATGCCGATACAAGGGTTTGGCCGGATGCATGACGTCAATTGATCCTCAACAGGCGGCCCAAATCGGAGCGAAGATCGGCAGGATCGAAACCGGGCCCGTATCGCAACACGACAAAGCCGTTCGGATCCACCAGCCAGGCTGCATCTCCCTGGCCCGCACTCGCATCCAGCCCGGTCAGGCCTGCACGCAGGCCCGCGTCATCCCGAATCAGATGCACTTCACGCAGGCCCACCAGTGATACCGGCGGCGCACCGGCCCAAAGGACATGCACCCGGTCGGCATGACGGCCCATCAACCGCCAGACCTTGTCGAGCGAGCCCAGCAATTCCGTGCATGCCACACGCCGTACGGCATCGCAGTCACGCGGAACCACCACGATGCGCCAAGTCCTTGGATTGGCATCCCAACGATAGGCGGCGCCATTCACCAGTGTCGGTGAATAGGCACGAAGATCCCCATAAGGCGACAGCATCTCGCCCTTGTTCTTCATCCCGTCCGGACGCCATCCGGAAAACCGCAATGCCCCGGCCGCCAACATGGCGCCGAAGAACAGCACCACCAGCAATATCAAGGTGCGGCGATTGCGCCGAGTTTCAGGAGAGACGGGCGGGGAATCGGTCATGGGTGTTTCTTCTTCTTGAACGTCAGTACGACAGCCACGATCAACACCGTCAGTGCCAACCCGAACCACTGGATGGCGTAACCAAGATGGCGTTCTGGCGTCAGAGTATTGGGCAAAATATCCAGATCCCGCTCGCCCGGTGCCAGCATCACGCCAGCATCATCCTTGTGTCTGGACGGGTCCAGCCGCAGCACGCGCGGGGCGATGGCAACCCGCAGCTGCATGGCCTCGGCAATCGCAACCATGTCCATGCGGGATGCCAGCCAGCGGCCATCCCCCAATGCAGTCACGGCATCTCCATGCGCCAAGCCAGCCGAAGGTGGGGGGGCCAGCAAACCTCGCAATTCCTGTGCGATGCCTGCAGGGCAGCCAAACACCGGCAAGGTGCGGCTGCCTTCCAACGGCCACCAGCCGGCATCCACCAGCACAGCCTGCACACCCTCGTCCGGCAGCAGCACGCAGTACATGCGGACACCGACGCGCCCCGCCCGCTGCTGGTTGTCCAACCACAGCGTGCGATTGGCAAGGCTGCCGCGTCCAACGCTCCAATCATAGGCCTGTGCGCGCTTGGGGTCCGAGGCCAGCAGGAGCGGCTTTGGCTGGGTTGGACGCAGCGCCGCCGCAGCCTCATCCAGCTTCGCCTTCTTTTCATGCATTCGGTCAAGCTGCCAGCGCCCGGTCAGGGCAAAACCCGCGGCAACCCCCAAAGCCAGCAACCACAACAGCAACCGCTGTCCACTGCCAAGATGCGTCACAACCCGCGGTCCTGCTGCAATAATGCGCACCAGCCAAGCATGGCATAGCCCAAGGAGACCACGATGAGCGACTCGCTGAAAACCCTGCTCATCGTCGGTTTTTTGATCCTCATCCTGTGGAATCTGGGGGCAGGGCTCTATTACCTGCTGGTGGACAAAGGCACCACGAATCGCACCGTGAATTCACTGTCCAAGCGCATCGGCCTCAGCATCGGCCTGATCCTGTTCGTGGTCTTGGCCATTTACATGGGTTGGATCACGCCGCACGGCGTTGGCCGACACCCCTGAGCACCTTGTTGCACGGCCGGGCTTCGGGCCCGGCCCGCGCAGCAATGCTTGGCCCTGTTACAGCACGTAAACGAACAGAAACAGCCCCAGCCACACCACGTCAACGAAGTGCCAGTACCAAGCCACCGCCTCGAAAGCGAAGTGGTTGTCACGGTTGAAATGGCCCTTGAGGCAGCGCAGCAGCATCACCGCCAGCATGATGGTGCCCAGCGTCACGTGCGCGCCATGGAAGCCCGTGAGCATGAAGAAGGTGGAGCCATAGATGCCCGACCCCAGCGTCAGGTTGAGCGCGCTGTAGGCGTGCATGTACTCCTCGACCTGGAAGTAGAGGAACAGGCAACCCAGCAACACGGTCAGCCCGAGGAACAGGTTCAAGGTTCCACGCTTGCCCGCCTTCAGGGCATGGTGGGCAATCGTCACCGTCACACCGGAAGACAGCAGGATCAGGGTATTCAGCAACGGCAGCCCCCACGCCGGAACGGTCTGGTAGTGCCCGCCCACCGCACCGGGGCCATTGCTGGGCCAACCGCCTGCGAACTCCGGCCACAACAGCGCATGCGTCGACACGCCATGGCCCTCGCCGTTCAACCACGGCAACGCAAACTGCCGTGCATAGAAGAGCGCGCCGAAAAACGCGGCGAAGAAGAACACTTCGGACACGATGAACCAGACCATGCCCATGCGGAATGAGACATCGACTTGTTTGCTGTAGTGCCCGGCCAGTGATTCACGAATCACGTCGCCAAACCACTTGAACAACACCGCCAAAAGGCCCGCGATGCCGATGTAGAACACGGGCTTGCCCCAGCTGATGTCATTCAGCCAGCTGGCAAACCCCACCATGGTGATGAACATCGTGATCGAGGCAAACAGCGGCCACTTGCTGCCATGTGGAACGAAGTACGTCCCCTCGGCGTGGCTGGCATTCGCGGCGTTGGCATTGGCCATGGTTGTCTTCCGGTGATGGCTGGGTCAGGGGGCGGCGTGAACCGCCGGGGCCTTGCCTCCGACCGTCGCAAGTGCGGCAGTCTGGGCATCGTTCTTGTAGAAGGTGTACGACAGCGTGAGGGTTTTCACGCCCTGTGGCAGCGCAGGGTCGACGATGAAACGCACCGGCATTTCCCGGGCCTCCCCCGCCGCCAACGTCTGCGCGGTAAAACAAAAACATTCGGTCTTGTTGAAGAAGCCAGAAGCGCGGGCGGGTGCCACCGATGGCACGGCACTGCCGACGATGCCCCGGTCGGCGGTGTTTCGGGCGAAGTAGAGCGCCTCGTATTGCTTGCCCAACTGCACCCGCATCGAACGACGCTCTGGCCGGAATTCCCAAGGCAGCTTGGAATTCACACCCGCATCGAACTGCACCGTAACCCAACGCCCGCCATCAGCCTGCGGCACGGTAGCCGGTGCGGCCAGCGATCCTGCCGGCCCCTGCTCCAGACGCACCCCGAATACTTTTTCGCAGGCAATGCGATACAGGGGGACCAGCGAGAAGGCGAAGCCGAACGCGGCAATCGCCACGCCCACCATCTTCCATACCCCCAGCCGCCCGAGCCCCTGCCCGCTCATCGCCCAACAACCCCAGTGAGGAAGAACGCGACGTAAACCAGCAGCGCAACGCCTCCAAGCACCCACGCCGAGCGCCGGGCCCGCTTGCGGCGAGCCTCGGTGTCACTGGACATGGCAGACGTGGACGTCATCGCGCTACCTGCCGCACTCAATGGCTGAGGTCATCGTGGGCCAAATCACCCGGGCGCAGCACCGGCGGTGTCTCGAAGGTGTGATGCGGCGCCGGCGACGGCACGGTCCACTCCAGCCCCTTGGCCCCTTCCCAGGCACGCGCTTCGGCCTTGGCGCCATGCTTCTTCGAATGCCACAGCACGAACGCCATCATGAACGGGGTCAGGAACATGCCGAAGGCGCCGATCGAGCTGATCAGGTTCCAGTCGGCAAACACCACGTTGTAGTCCGGGATGCGGCGCGGCATGCCGGCCAGGCCCAGGAAGTGCTGCGGGAAGAACAGCAGGTTGACGAAGATGATGGTCCACCAGAAATGGAACTTGGCCAGCCCCTCGCTGTACATCCGGCCGGTCCACTTCGGCCACCAGTAGTAAATCGCGGCGATGATTGCAAACAGCGCGCCGGTCACCAGCACGTAGTGGAAGTGGGCCACCACGAAATAGGTGTCGTGGTACTGGAAGTCCGCCGGGACCACGGCCAGCATCAGGCCGGAGAAGCCACCGATGGTGAACAGGATCACGAAGGCAATCGACCAGAGCATGGGCGCTTCGAAGGTCAGCGAGCCACGCCACATCGTGGTCACCCAGTTGAACACCTTCACCCCGGTGGGGATGGAGATCAGCATCGTGGCGAACATGAAGTACAGCTCACCACCCAGCGGCATGCCCACCGTGAACATGTGGTGGGCCCACACGATGAAGGACAGGAAGGCGATCGCCGCAGTGGCGTACACCATGGCCTGGTAGCCGAACAGCGGCTTGCGCGAGAAGGTCGGGATGATCTCGCTGACGATGCCGAAGGCCGGCAAGATCATGATGTACACCTCGGGGTGCCCGAAGAACCAGAAGATGTGCTGGTACATCACCGGGTCACCGCCGCCGGCGGCATTGAAGAAGCTGGTGTCGAAGAAGCGGTCGGTCAGCAGCATGGTCACCGCACCTGCCAGCACCGGCATCACCGCAATCAGCAGGAAGGCGGTGATCAGCCAGGTCCAGCAGAACACCGGCATCTTCAGCAGGTCCAGACCCGGCGCACGCATGTTGAGCACGGTGGCGATGATGTTGATCGCGCCCATGATCGAACTGATGCCCATCAGGTGGATGGCGAAGATCGCGAACGCGATGTTGGCGCCACCTTGCAATGCCAATGGCGGATACATCGTCCAGCCGCCGCCCGGCGCCCCCCCCGGCAGGAAGAAGGTCAGCAGCAGCAGAGTGAAAGCGAACGGCATGATCCAGAACGACAGGTTGTTCATGCGCGGCAGCGCCATGTCCGGCGCGCCGATCTGCAGCGGGATCATCCAGTTGGCCAAGCCCACGAAGGCCGGCATCACCGCACCGAAAATCATCACCAGCGCGTGCATGGTGGTCAGCTGGTTGAAGAACTCAGGCTTGACCAATTGCAGGCCCGGCGTGGCCAGTTCGGCACGGATGCCGACCGACAGCGCGGCCCCGACGATCGCCATCGTGAAGCTGAACACCAGGTACAGCGTCCCGATGTCCTTGTGGTTGGTGGAGAACAGCCAGCGATCGAGGAAGCTTTGCTGGTGGTGCCCATTGGCGTGGTGACCGACGGCGTCGGGATGTGTGGCTGACATGGATTTCCCTTCTGGAATCGGTACGTGGATCAACCGGCCTGTGCGGCCGCGGTCACGGACGGGGCAGCTTGAGACGCCGCCGTCGTTTCGGCAGCTGGCGTTTCGGCAGCAGGTGCTTCCTCAGCCGGCGCGGCAGGCTCGGCAGTCGGTGCCGGTGCCGGCGGCTGGCGCTTGGCCTTTTCGGCCGCCAGCCAGCTGGCGTACTCGGCCTTGCTCACGGCCTTGACCACGATGGGCATGAAGCCATGGTCCTTGCCGCACAGCTCGGCGCATTGGCCGCGGTAGATGCCCGGCTTTTCGATCTGTGCCCAAGCTTCGTTCACGATGCCAGGCACCGCATCTTGCTTCCAACCCAAAGCCGGCACCCACCAAGCGTGAATCACGTCATCGGCAGTCAGTACGAAGCGAACCTTGGTATCGACCGGCAGCACCAGCACGTTGTCCACGTTCAGCAGGTAGTGCGGCGCATCGGCAGCCGTCACCACCTTGCCACTCTGGCGCAGGGCATCGTCGTTACGGTCCAGACGGCTGGTGAACGCAACATCCTCGCCCAGATATTCGTACTTCCACATCCACTGGTAGCCGGTCACCTTCACCGTCATCGCGGATTCGCGCACGTCATACATGCGCATCAGGCCACTGGTGGACGGAAACGCCAGCCCAATCAGAATCAGCACCGGAATCGCCGTCCACACCGCCTCCAGTTTGGCGTTGTGGGTCAGGCTGGTATCGGGCACCGCCCCCTTGGACTTGCGGAAGCGGAACATCGCCACCGCCATCGCGCCGAACACCAGCACGCCGATGATGACGCAGACCCACAGCGCCACCATGTGCGCATCGTAGGCGGCATAGGAGGTCGGGGTGACGCCCCGGCCCATGTTCAATTGCCATGGCTGCGGGTCTGCGGGCCCGGCTGCCGTCTCCTGCGCGTGGACCAGCAGAGGAAGCGCAAAGGACAGCGCGGCTGCCAGCACCAACTGTTTGAAACGACCGGGTGTCATCACGCTTCAACGTCCCCATTGCTTGTTCGAAGTGAACTGGCTTCTTGGCGATCTATCGACGCCAACGCCCCCAAAGGCCCCGAAGTCGGACATCCCGCCTTACGCGATCGATGGCTGACTCGGCTTGATCTCGATCAAGATTACTGGCGACCGCGCCCTTCGGCAACCGCTGCGACCCCCTCGCCCCCCTGTCGATCTACACTATGCACCCCACAAAACGCCCCCGGGCCCCATGAGCACTGCCCCGTCCCCGCAATCGATCACGCCGATCCTGTCGCCCGAGCTCAACCTCCACCAGCAGAACAGCCGCGCCGCCATTACCGCCGGCTGGATCCGCGATGAAGCCAGCCATGTCCGCGAGCTGCTGGAACACGCCCGCCTTCCGGCCACTGATCGCGACGCCGCACAGGCGGTGGCCGCCGACCTCGTCCGCCGGGTCCGCGCTCGCGCCAGCAACCAAGGCATGGTGGAGGCGTTCATGCGCCAGTACGACCTCGGCAGCGAGGAAGGGGTACTGCTGATGTGCGTGGCCGAAGCCCTGCTGCGCATCCCCGATCAGGCCACCGCCGACGCACTGATCCGCGACAAACTGGGCGATGCCAACTGGAAGAAGCATTTGGGCCAATCCAGCTCGGTGCTGGTCAACGCCTCCACCTGGGGCCTGATGCTGACCGGCAAACTGGTCGACTTGGCCGACGACACCAAGCGTGACGTCCACGGCGCCTTCCAGCGCCTGATCGGTCGTGCCGGTGAGCCGGTGATCCGGCTGGCCGTGCGCCAGGCGATGAAGATCATGGGCCACCAATTCGTGTTGGGGCGCACCATCGACGAAGCATTGGCGCGCAGCCGCAAGGGCGATTTCGCCAACTATCGCTACTCCTTCGACATGTTGGGCGAAGGCGCGCTGACCACCAAGGATGCACAGCGCTATCAGGAGGCCTACCGGTTGGCGATCCACGCCATCGGCAAGTCCGGCCCCGGCGGCAACTTCGCGGGCAGTGACGTGTTTGGCGCCCCCAGTATCTCGGTCAAGCTCTCCGCCCTGCATCCGCGTTACGAGCACGCCAAGCGCGCGCGGGTGCTCAAGGAGCTCGGCACCGGCCTGCTTGAACTCTCCCAGATCGCCAAGTCCTACAACATCGGTCTGACCATCGACGCCGAGGAAACCGACCGCCTGGAGCTGTCGCTGGATCTGATCTTCCAGGTGCTGGCCGATGACTCGCTGCGCGGCTGGAACGGGTTCGGCATCGTGGTGCAGGCCTACCAGAAGCGCGCGCCTTTCGTGATCGACCATATCGCCCACATGGCCGGCCAACTGGGCCGGCGCATCCCCGTGCGGCTGGTCAAGGGCGCTTACTGGGATGCCGAAATCAAGCGTGCGCAGATGGATGGGCAAGCCGGCTACCCGCTGTTCACCCGCAAGCAGAACACCGACGTCAGCTACCTGGCCAACGCCCGCCGCCTGCTCGACCACGGCGAGGCGGTCTACCCGATGTTCGCCACCCACAACGCCCAGACCATCGCCACCGTGCATCGCATGGCAAGGGCGATGCGTGGCCGTCGTGACTTCGAATTCCAGAAGCTGCACGGCATGGGCGACGACCTCTACGCCGAGGTGATCCCGGCCGACCGGCTCGACGTGCCCTGCCGCGTCTACGCGCCGGTGGGCAGCCACGAAGATCTGCTGCCGTACTTGGTGCGACGCCTGCTGGAAAACGGCGCCAACTCCAGCTTCGTCAACCGCATCACCGACGAGAGCATCCCGGTCGAAGAGCTTATCCGCGACCCGGTGGACTTCGTGACTGCGCTCGAACACATCCAACACCCCCGCATCCCCCTGCCGGTCAATCTATACCGCAGCCAGGGCCAACACCGAGACAATTCCATGGGCCTGAATCTCGCCAACGACGACCAGCTGCGTGACCTCGCCGCTGCCATCAACAACGCCGGCGCCGGCAGCTGGGCCGCCACCCCGCTGGTGCCGGGCACCCAGCCCAGCGGCGACCGGATCGCCGTCACCAACCCGGCCGATCGTCGCGAAGTGGTGGGCCACTGGCAGGCCAGCACCCGTGCCGACGTCGAACAGGCCCTGAAGAACGCCGAGGCCTCGCAGCCGGCCTGGGACGCCACGCCTGCCGCCTCGCGCGCGGCCCTGCTGGAACACGCCGCCAATCTGCTGGATGCGCGCCTGCCCGCCTACATGGCGATGTGCACCAAGGAAGCTGGCAAAACCCTGCCCGACGGCATCGCCGAAGTGCGCGAGGCGGTGGATTTCCTGCGCTACTACGCGCTGCAGGCGCGCGAGCACTTCGCCCCGATCGCCCTGCCCGGCCCCACCGGCGAAGCCAACTCGCTGCAGCTGGCCGGCCGCGGCGTGTTCGTCTGCATCAGCCCGTGGAACTTCCCGCTGGCCATCTTCATCGGCCAGATCGCCGCCGCGCTGGCTGCCGGCAATACCGTGATCGCCAAGCCCGCCGAGCAGACCAATCTCATCGGTTACGCCGCGGTAAAACTTCTGCACGAAGCCGGCATCCCGCAGGACGTGCTGCAGTATCTGCCGGGTGATGGCGCCACCGTCGGCGCCGCGCTGACCAAGGATCCGCGCGTGGCCGGCGTCTGCTTCACCGGCAGCACCGAGACCGCACGCCTGATCAACCGCGCCCTGGCCAGCCGCGAGGCCGGCCCGATTGCGACCTTGATCGCCGAGACCGGCGGCCAGAACGCGATGATCGCCGACAGCTCCTCGCTGCCGGAGCAGGTGGTGAAAGATGCACTGGGCAGCGCCTTCACTTCCGCCGGCCAGCGCTGCTCGGCCGCACGCGTGCTGCTGGTGCAGGACGACATCGCCGACAAGGTGGTGGGCATGATCGCCGGCGCCATGGCCGAGCTGCAGGTGGGCGACCCCGGCCTGCCCTCCACCGACGTCGGCCCGGTGATCGACGAAGACGCCAAGGCCATTCTGGTGGCGCATGCGCAGCGCATGGACAGCGAGGCCCGCAGCATCGGCAAGACCCCCCTGGGCACAGGCTGCGAGCACGGCACCTTCTTTGCGCCGGCAGCCTGGGAGTTGAAATCGATTGCCCAGCTCGATCGCGAGAAGTTTGGCCCGGCCCTGCATGTGGTGCGCTGGAAAGCGGAGGAACTGGACGCCGTGATCGATACCATCAACGCCACGGGCTACGGCCTGACCTTGGGCATCCATTCGCGCATCGATGCCACCATCGACCGCATCGTCGCCCGCGCCAAGGTCGGCAACATCTACGTCAACCGCAACCAGATTGGTGCGGTGGTGGGCGTGCAGCCGTTTGGCGGCCAGGGCCTGTCCGGCACCGGCCCGAAGGCCGGCGGCCCGCACTACCTGCCGCGCTTCGCCACCGAAAAGACCGTCACCATCAACACCACGGCGGCCGGCGGCAATGCCAGCCTGCTGACCTTGGGCGACTGAGGGCCTCATCTGCGCCCCACCCCTTTGCGAGTGGGGCGGGTTTGTCGCAATGGTCCGCCCGACATGCCGCTGGAATCTGCGCCACGAAAAAGCCCCGCCGAAGCGGGGCTTTTTTGTTGTTGCGTTGGCAGCGCCTCAGAAGCGGTACTGCATCGACACGCCGAACAGGTTGGCGTGGCCGGTGTAGCTGCCCACCAGCGTGGAGGTATTGCCAGCTGCAGCTTCCACCGGCAGGTTGACCGTGGGCGAGTCGATGCTGATGTATTGGTAGGCCAGATCGACCGACAGGCTCTCGCTTACGTTCCAGGTAGCACCGATCGAATAGAGCATGCGATCGTTGTCCGGCAGGCGTGGCGTGCGGTGCGTGTCATTGGTGGGGGTCTTGTCTGCGCCGACGCCCGCACGCAGGGTGAACGCTTCGCTCAGGTCAAACTCGCCGCCGAGAGAGGCAAAGTGGGTCCCCGACCAGCCAAACGCTTCCGAACCGACGATGGTGCCCGTATCGCGCTTGATGGTCACGTCCTGCAGCGACTCCCAACCCGTGTACTGGTAGTCGGCCAGCAGGCGGACATTGTCGGTCACGGCGAACTTCGCACTGAGGGTGGTCACGCTGGGGGTGACGAGGCGCGCACTGCCCTTGCCATCCTTGAAACGCGGGTCATTGGCCAGCAATGCAGGTACGTTCTGGAAATCCAGATCGCCGGTGAGCTGGTGCTTGATCTGGGAACGATAGCTGGCGCCCAATGCAAACCTGTCGTTCGGGGCGATCTGCACACCCACCACGAAGCCCACGTTGGTGTCGCTGCCCTTCACCTGGAACGAGCCGTCCATCGTCTGCGGCTTGAACGGGAAAGCAGGATTGAAGCAGTTCAGCGGATTGCCGGAAGCGGCGCAAATCGCGGTGCCGAAATCGATCGCCTTGCTCAAGGTGGCTTCAGCGCGCTCGTAGATCAAGCCAATACCGATGGAGACGCCCTCTGTCGGCTCGACAGCAGCCGACAGCGTCAGGTCAATCGTTTTGACGTCAGATTCCAGCGCACGATAACGCCCCACCCAGCCCTGGTCATAGTCGGTGGCCAGCCCGAACGGAGCGCCAACGCTGGCCCCCAGCGTCAGCCACTCCAGCGAGCCGCTCATCGGGAAGACGGCCGACATGTTCGGCACCGCGGTCGGATCGCCCGGATCACCACCATTGTTGCCGGTCAGCGGGGCGCCCGGGTTGCCCAGAATGGCACCACTGCCCGAGAAGCTGGCGGTCAGGTCGATCACGGTCAGGTCGGACTGAACGGTGCGCTTGTCGAGGTTGACCATCGCGGCCGGGTTCAGTGAGACCACTGACGCATCCTTGCCCACCAAGCTGCCGGCGTTGGACTTGCCCAAATTCTTGACGCTCTGTTCGCGAAGCTGGAAGCCCGAGGCAGCCGCCTGACCAACGAACAGGGTGCCAAGCACGGCCAGAGCGAGCGCCGAGGCGCGGATACTGTGGTTGTTGCGCATGTGAGAACCTCCGGTGACTGATCTGCAGTTGGATGGGGCCTGACCGATACTCGGCAGACGTCCCCATGGTTTCAGGTCCGACGTGCGCTGGCATTGCCTTTGACGCTTAGCGTACGGAGCCGTATGTAACTATATCGCAATTTTAACCACGATATAACATTCTTGACACAATCCGTCAGAAATTTTTGCAACCCATTGAAATATTGAACATGTTTGTTGGAATCCCCCCCCGGCAGCGTCGCCGCATCCCATGGGCCACCCCCCTCCTGTTTGCGTCCCTCTGGCTGGCCTACATCACTGCTGCCGTTCTCGCGCCTGCGGGCAGAATTGCGGCCACCCTCGATTGGGGGGTTCTTACCGGTGGGCTCGACAGCGCAGCGGCTTGGCAACAAGCCTTTCAGGACGGCAGTGTGTTGCGCCTGGTGTCGGGCTTGTTCCTGCATGCGGACTGGATCCACCTCCTGGGCAACCTGATCTTCCTGCTGATCTTCGGCTTGCCTGCGGAACGCACCATGGGGGGGCGTCGCTTCCTGCTGCTGTTCCTGCTTGGCGGTGCCGTAGCCAATCTCGCTGCCGTCTTGGCCATTGGCGCCCCGGACCGGGTGATCATCGGCGCCAGTGGGGCGGTATCGGCCGTCATTGGCGCCTATCTGGCGCTGTTCCCGGGCGCACGCTTGGGTTTTGTGCTGCCTCTGGGCCTGTTCCTGCAATTCGTGCGGGTCCCCGCCTTTCTGATGATCGGCTTGTGGGCGCTGCTGCAATTGCTGTTTGCCTACAGCGGGCCCGCCTTTGGCACGGTCGCTTGGCCCGCGCACATTGCGGGCTTCGTGTTCGGCATCCTGTTCGCCTTGCTGACCCGCGCAGCAATCACACGCCGCTTGCGGCAAAGCCGTGGCTACTGAGCACTGACGCTGCGCTTCAGCTCCCGCAACGCGGCGGCAATTGGCGCAGGTCCCGGCAGCACATCGCCTGCGTTGTCGCCCTCCATCGCCCCTGCTTCCGCCGCCAGGTGCCCTGCAAGGTCTGCCTCGCTGACCACGGGCCGTCGCGGCTGCCCCTGTTCGGGATGCAGCACCACATCCGGCTGGATGCCAAGCGCCTGGATCGAATGGCCACTGGGCGTGTAATAACGCGCAGTGGTGAGTTTGACGGAATCACCATTCTCCAGCGGCAGCAGGGTCTGTACCGATCCTTTCCCGAACGTGCGGCTGCCCACTACCCGGGCACGCTTGTTGTCCCGCAACGCTCCCGCCAACACCTCCGCGGCACTGGCGGAACCGGCATCAACCAACACCACCACGGGGGCACCGCTCAGGCGATCCCCTGGCGTGGCATCAAAGCGGCTATTGCCCAGAGCCTCACGGCCCCGGGTGCTCACGATCCCGCCCTTCTCCAGCAATTCGTCAGCCACCTGGACAGCGCCGATCAGCAGCCCCCCCGGATTGCTTCGCAGATCCAGCACAAGGCCACGCAAGGGTGCCGATTTTTGCAAAGCATCGAGCTGCTTGATGAAGTCGGTGGCCGTCGCGGCCTGGAAACTGGCGATGCGGACATAGCCATAGCCAGGCTCCAGCAGGCGCGATTTCACACTGGAGGACTGGATGGTTTCGCGCACCAGCGACACGTCGAACGGCTCACGCTGCGCCGCCCTGACGATCTTCAACACCACCGTGGTGCCCGCCTTGCCACGCAGGGGCATGGAACCATCCGCAGCCCCAGTCACCAGCGGCTTGCCGTCAATCGCCACGATGCGGTCACCACTGCGCACGCCGGCGCGGGCAGCCGGGCCGTCATCCACGGGCGCCACGACACGCAAGCTGCCGTCCCCGAGTTGTTGCAGTTCGATGCCGACGCCGTCGTAGGTGCCGCGCGTCTGCTCGTCGAATTTCTCCGCATCCGCTTTCTTCAAATAGGCGCTGTGCGGATCGAGATCCAGCAGCAGCCCACGCACCGCAGACTGCATCAGTTTGTGGTCGTCCACCGGATCGACGTACGCCTGTTTGACCGCGTTGTAGATCGTCACATACCGGCGGATCTCCTCCAGCGGCACCTTGGCCGCATCCAGCGCCACTGCGTCGGGATCGTCTGTCGCCTGCATCTCCGACGCCTCCGACGATTGCTCGGACGATTGCTCGGACGATTGCCCGGGCACCTCCTGGGCAACCGCAGGCAACGGGGACAGCAAGGCTGCGGTCAGGAGGAAAAGTAGGCGGTGACGCATGCATTGCTCCGTCGACGGGTGGCCCCAAGGCCGATGTGATTGGATTTGACCAAAACGTTGCTGGTTCGGTTCCCGCACGACAAGCGGCCTGTCGTCACTGGCGACTCAACCAGGATGCAGGATTGACCGGCTCGCCATCGCGACGCAATTCGAAGTAGAGCGCCGGCTGTCCCTGCCCCCCCGAACTGCCAACCGTCGCCAATGCGTCGCCGCGCTTCACCGCATCCCCAGCCGTGCGCAACAAACCATCGTTGTGCGCGTACAGGCTCATGTAACCGTTGCCGTGGTCCACGATCAGGATGTTGCCGTATCCGGTCATCCAGTCCGCAAACACCACGCTTCCTGCAGCGACCGCCTTGACCAAGGTGCCGGCAGGGGCCGCGATGAGCACCCCGCCACTGCGCCTGCCATCCGGCAATCGTCCGCCAAACGCTGCGAGCAGGCTGCCGGACACCGGCCAGCCAAGCCCCCCCACCTGCAATGGCGGAGCGCTTGCCGTCTGGCGACGTCGCGGCGTCGTGGTGGATCGTGGCGCTGCCTTGGCTGCTCGCTCAGCGGCAGCGGCTTCACGCGCAGCTTTGGCCGCCGCCGCTTTCAGCCGCGCCAGCAGGGTTTGCAGCGCTTTTGCGTCGCGCCCCAGTGCCTGCTCGCGCGTGGCCCGGTCCTTGTATTGCGCATCGATCCCGGCCAACAGACTGGCCCGCTCGGTGCGTGCGCCCTGCAAGGCTTGCAACTGCTCTGCCTGCCTGCGCCCGGCAAGATCCAGCGCGGCACGTCGCTGGACGATCTCGACCTCCAAAGCCTGCCTTTGTCGGATTTCCTCGGTGAGCTGGTGGACCCGCGCGAGCTGTGCGCGCTGCAAATAGCCCTGCAACACCAGCGCACGCTCGGCTTCGCTGACGCTGTCGCGCGCAAGCAACGCCTTCAGGGGGGCGGCACCACCATGGGCCTGTGCAGCCCGCAGCAAACCCACCAATTCCGCACGACGCTGCGCCAAGTCTCCGGAAAAACGGGCGCGCTCCGTTTGCAGTTCCGTCAGTCGCGCACCATCCCGCACCAATGCATCCCGCGTCTGTTGCAGCGTCTGTTGTGACTGGCTGACCTTCTGATCCGCATCCCGCAGCTGGCGATTGGCTTCGCTCCGCTGCCCCTCCAGTTGCTTGCGTTGGGCCGCAACCTCGCGCAGCTCACCGTGCACGCTGCGCAGACGCTTTTCTGCATCCTGGGCATCCTGCGCATGACTGCTGCTGACGCCAAGCGCCAGCAGGCACAGCAGCGCGAGAAACGATGTACGCATCAAGCCGGCAACAACAGGCTCTTGCCACTCATCGCCGCCGGCTGCGGCAAGCCCAACAAGTCCAGCAAGGTCGGGGCGACGTCGCGCAGGGCACCGCCACTGCGCAGGCCGGCTGTGCGTTCCCCCACATACACCAATGGCACCGGGCCAACCGTATGGGCGGTATGGGGCTGCCCGGTTTCCGGGTCACGCATCATTTCCAGATTGCCGTGGTCGGCGGTGATCAACAGTGCGCCCCCCATGTCGCGCACGGCTGCAGCCACCTCGCCAATCGCCACGTCCACGGCCTGCGCCGCGAGCACGGCGGCGGCCAAGATGCCGCTGTGGCCCACCATGTCGGGATTGGCGATATTGCAGACAATGGCATCGAACTGACCACCCTTGATCGCAGACACCAGCTTTTCTGTCAGCTCCGGGCAGCTCATTTCCGGCTGCAGGTCATACGTTGCCACTTGCGGGCTGGGAATCAGGATCCGCTGTTCTCCTTCGAACAGCGCCTCTCTCCCGCCGCTGAAGAAGAAGGTCACGTGGGCGTACTTCTCGGTCTCGGCAATCCGCAGCTGGGTCAACCCGGCGGCGGCCAGCACTTCGCCATAGGTCTGGCACAGATCGTCGGGCGCGAAAGCCAGCGCCGTCGGCAGCTTGGCATCGTATTCGCTCAGGCAGACAAAACGCGCCAGCGCCGGTCGACGCGCGACGAAGCCGTCGAATGCGGGATCGACGAAGGCAGCGGTCAGTTGGCGCGCACGATCGGCACGGAAATTCATGAAGACCACCGCATC
>CAUJJG010000175.1 GCA_963205445.1 Pseudomonadota bacterium | reverse complement strand
GAGGCACAACGTGCACGGGCGCAATTGGCCGAGCAGGTGGCGCGCGGCGCACAGACGCAGGCCGAGCAGCAGCGAAATACGGCGAAAGCCGTATCGGATTATTTCATCAAGATGTTCAGCATGCTCGGCCCGGAGGCCATTCAGGGCAAGACGCCTGCCACCGTGCAGCAGCTGCTGGAGAGTGGCGCGAACGGGCTGGATGATGTCGCTGCCCAAAAAGAGCGCGACCCTGAGGCCTTGGCGGCGATGTGGAGCGCGCTGTCCACTGTTCACGTCAACCTGGGCGAGCATGCGCAGGCACTCGTGCTGGCCGACAAGGCGGTGCAAAGCGCCAGCGTCGCCGAAGATCGGCAAACAACGGCAGAGGCCTTGCGCGCACGCTCCAACGCACAGCAATGGCTGGGCCGCAGCGATGACGCCTTCGCAACGACACTGCAGGCCGTGGCCGTGCTTGGTGAGGACCGTGGTCAGTACGGCACCTTGCCGGCCAAGTTGCACGACGATTTGTCTTGGGCATACAAGGAGCGCGGCGACTATGCCAAGGCCATGCAGCAGGCGCGGCTGAGCATTGCTGGCCTGCGCCGCGACGCGCAGGCTGTCCGCCGATTGGGCTTTGTGCAGGCATTGAACAATGGCGGCGATACCGCCATCAATGCCGGTGATCTTGCGCAGGCGCGCACGTGGCTGGAGGAGGGCGCACGGCGTTATCCGCAGCTGGCCAACCCCAACCCCAGCACTTGGATTTTGCTGCAGGCCAATCTTGCCAACCTGGCGTTGGGTGAAGACCGCGTGGCGGTCGCCCGTCAGCAGCTGCTTGCGCTGTTGCCACAGAGCCGTGCGCAATTTGGCGATGCCCACCCCCGCACCGACCTGGTCCTGACCTATCTGGCGCGCGCAACGCTGGCAGGTGATGACCGCCAAGCCGCGGTGGATGCTGCACGCCAGTTGCTGGCGTCCAGCACGGCCACCTACGGCGCCGGCCATCCTGCGGTCGAAGATGCGCGCGGCGTGCTGCTGGTCGCCCTGTTGTTGGCACGGGAAGAGCACGAAGCCGCTGTTGTGCGAGCGCAGTTGCAGCCACGTTGCATCGAACAGGCCGTGGACGCCAACGGGCAGTTGCTGAAGGCGGCCTGCGCCCGTTCCGACCGCGATATGGTGGCTTTGGCCGATGGCAGCTCGGTGCTTGCGGGCTTCCGTGACGTCATGCCGTGGCAGAAACGTATTGTCGAACGCTGGCGCGTGGAACTGACTTCCGCAGCAGGTGGTGCCGATGAGCGAGCCAAGCACGCAACCACCCGCAGGTGAGTGGTGCAGGGTAAACGCGCCACATCGCCGGACACATGCGCCTGCACTTCATCCACCGCATGGGATTCGATGGGCAGTTGCTCGACAGGGGGCATCGGAGAAGTCCGCACGATCAGCCGCGGGTTTCATCACGGGAAACTTGCAGGAATGCGCGATGCGCGCATGACAACCAGACACGGGTATCAGCGCGGTCATGGTCAGGCTGGGTTTCGGCATCTGTGTCGGAGACGGTTCAATGCCGATACGACTCCGCAGACCACGGAATCACGTACAAATCACCTTGTCCGTTGGCAGGGCCGTGCAAGTAGGCTTCAAGCTCTGCTGCACTCAATGTGCGGTTCGGCAAGCGATCCAGCGCACTGCGGCGTTCTGCGAAATACAGGTTGCGCCCATCGGCGTCAACGAATGGCGTGAACACACCGCTGGCTCCGGGTCGGTTCACCGGAGCCCCCAGGTTGCGAGGGGCAAGCCAGCCGTTGCCATCGCGGAAGCTGATGTACAGGTCGTTGTCGCCGATGCCGCCTGTACGGTTCGACAAGAACAGCAAGTACGACTGATCCGGCGCGATCCAGTGGTTTGACTCGTCGGCATCGGAATTGATGGGTGCAGGGAGCAACTCCGGCATCGCATAACCGTCCGGTAAAGGCCGGGCGCGCATCAAGTCACGCTGGCCCATCCCTCCAGGCCTGTCGGAAACTGCGAAATACAGTGTGCCGTCCGAAGCGATAGAGCTGTTGGTCTCCGAGCCCTTGCTGTTGATCACATCACCCAGATGGTGCGGCTCGCCCCAGCTGCCATCGGGCAGGCGATCCACCCGCCACAGATCGAAATCGACGCGCCGCGCGCCGCCAGCCTGCACGGGACGGTTCGAGGCGAACACCAGGTAGCGGCCATCGGGACTCATCGCCGGGTCGATGTCGCGGTAGATGCCTGAAAATGCGGCCACCTGCGGTGCCTGCCAATGCCCGTGCACATCCTTGACGGATTCCATGATGACCTGGATGCGATAGCCGCGATCCGCCTTGTTGAACCAGAGTGCATCGCCTTGCGGGTTCATCGTGAAGCCCCATTCGTCATCGCCGGTGGAGAGCACGCCGGGCGCGAGTAGTTGCGCCATGGGTGCATCGTCGGCATGCGCAATGATGCAAAGCAGAGCGAGCGTGGCGGCGGCTAACAGGCGCATGGTGGGCTCCTTCATCGGGCGATAACGCGGCAGTTATTGGTTGTTCGTCAGGGATACGCGACAACGAAGGGATAGCTGACGTCTGAGCCCGGTCGAAGATGGGACCCTGGGCTTTTCGCCCACGCCCAGACAGGAGAAAAGCAGCGATTGTGCCGGGCAAGCCCGGCACCTACGGGGGGCGGCGTTTGCATGTGCCGTAGGTGCGAGGCTTGCCTCGCACGATGTTCGTATCGGGCGGTGGATGTGCCGGGCAAGCCCGGCACCTATGGGGAATTCGGAGATTTCCGATTTCCATTACGATATTGCGCCTGCATGTTTCATGCATGTCCAGCGCAAAGCTCAGGCGTGGCCGGTACTCGGTTGCGCACGCAACATATGCCGTCACCGTGGTGTTGCGGCATCGCGATCCATTGTTCGCCCGGGATCCGGTTGCGGTGGCGACACGCGAGTGCCTGCGGATGTGCGACAAAGAAGGCATCAGTCGCACCCATGCCTGGGTGCTCATGCCCGACCATCTGCATTGGCTTTTCGAGCTTCGCGAAGGCAGCCTTTCGCGTTGCCTGTGTCGCTTCAAATCGCGAAGCGCGCGTGGGGTGAACCAGTTGCTCAACACGCATGGACCTGTGTGGCAGCCCGGCTTCTATGACCACCGTGTGCGCGTCGAGGAAGACCTCCGTCGGCAAGCGCGATACTTCATCGCCAACCCGATTCGTGCCTGTTTGGTGACTGATCTCCACGAATACCCGCACTGGGGATGCAGGTGGATTGCCCGTGACGACGATTCCGACGCCTCGTAGGTGCGAGGCTTGCCTCGCACGATGTTCGTATCGGGCGGTGGATGTGCCGGGCAAGCCCGGCACCTACGGGTGGCGGCGTTTGCATGTGGCGTAGGTGCGAGGCTTGCCTCGCACGATGATTTCGGGCGGTGGATGTGCCGGGCAAGCCCGGCACCTACGGTGGCGGCTTTTGCTTGTGACGTAGGTGCGAGGCTTGCCTCGCACGTCAAGTTGCGCGGATGGCGGTGGCGTTGTCAGGGTCTTTGCCGATCTCGCGTATCCCCTGCATCGCGCCAATTGCGGCGCTTTTCAGGAGTCTCCCCCAATGCATGTCCGCAGCAATCGTTCCACATCACTTGCCGTTGCCCTCTGCCTGGTGCTCGCTGCACCTGCCGCCTTTGCAGCTGACCCCGGATGCACGGATGGGTCGGGCAGCGTGATCATGCCCGTATCAGGCGCTGATCAAGGGGCTGAGGCAGGCAAGGGGCAGGCTGCTTGTCCTGCCGTGGTGGTATCGGGCAACGGTGGTGGCGTGCAATACGATGATGGCAGCCACGGCACGATCACGCTGGACGGGGCTGATGGCACCCAGATCAAGAACGTGGCCGCCGGCACCGATCCTTCTGATGCCGTGAATGTGGCGCAATTGGAACAGACCGGCCGCCAATTGCAGGCCGGCATCCAGAAAGTGCAGGAAGGCTTGATGGACTATGCCGACGCTGGCGACACCGCCACCTTGGCCGCATCGAAGTCCTATACCGACACCCAGTCCACGGCCGCGGTGAACACCGCCAAGGCGTACACCGACCAGAAGTTCGCTGCCTGGAATGACAGCTTCACCCAGTACCAGCAGCAGGTGGACCTGCGCTTCAACCAGACAGATCGCCGCATCAGCCAGATGGGCGCGCTTTCCACCGCGATGGCCCAAATGACCGCGAATGCCGCCAATGGCAGCGGCAGCAAGGGCCGGTTGGCGATTGGCGTGGGCGCGCAGGGCAGCGAGCAAGCGGTGTCGATTGGTTACGGCAAGCGTATCGGCACGCGTGCGTCGTTCACCTTGGGCGCGGCCTTCGGCGGCGGCGAACGCTCCGCCGGTGCGGGCTTCGGCTTCGATCTGTAATCGAGCGAGGGGATGTGCCGGGCAACCCCGGCACCTACGGGTGGCGGTGTTTGCATGTGGCGTAGGTGCGAGGCTTGCCTCGCACCATGTTCTTGCGGACGCGACGGAGGGGGAGGCGTCAGTGCGCGGAGGCATTGGATGCCCCCAGCCCGGTTTCGGCCCGAACCTGCTGTGCCTTGAAAGCGCCGCGTTCCTTCGCGGCCTGCGCACTCCGGTCGGTGATCGAGAAGAACCAGATGCCCGCGAATGCAATGGCCATCGAGAACAAGGCCGGCGAGGTGTAGGGGAACCAAGCCGAGCCGGCAGGATTGCCCAGCGTGGCTTCCCACACCGAGGGTGAGACCACGGTCAGGGCCACCGACGAGATCAGGCCAAGGAAGCCGCCGATCACCGCGCCGCGAGTGGTGCAGTCTTTCCACAGCAGCGACAGGATCAACACCGGGAAGTTGGCCGAGGCGGCGATGGCGAAGGCCAGCGACACCATGAAGGCCACGTTCTGCTTCTCGAATGCGATGCCCAGCAGCACCGCGATCACGCCCAGCGCCAGCGTGGTGATGCGAGAGACCTTCAGTTCCGAGGCGCTGTCGGCCTTGCCTTGCTTCAGCACGGTGGCATACAGGTCGTGTGAGACCGCCGACGCGCCGGACAGTGTCAACCCGGCCACCACGGCGAGGATGGTGGCGAAGGCCACCGCCGAGATGAAGCCGAAGAACACGTTGCCGCCCACCATCTTCGCCACCAGCACGGCCGCCATGTTGGCTGCACCCGCGCCGCCCTTGATGGTGCCGGCATCGGCCATCTCGGGGTTGGTCAGCACCAGAGTGATTGCGCCGAAACCGATGATGAAGATCAGGATGTAGAAGTAGCCGATCCAGGTGGTGGCCCAGAACACCGACTTGCGCGCTTCCTTGGCATTGGGCACGGTGAAGAAGCGCATCAGGATGTGCGGCAGGCCGGCGGTGCCGAACATCAGCGCCATACCGAACGAGATGGCCGAGATCGGGTCCTTGATGAAGCCGCCTGGCCCCATGATGGCCAGCCCCTTCGCGGCCGCACCCGCCGATTCTTCCGGTGTCTTCGCCGCAGCGGCGGCCAGCTGGGTCTTCACCTCCACACCCTTGGCGAACAGCGCCTCGGGGCTGAAGCCGTAGCTTGCCAGCACCATGAACGCCATGAAGGTGACGCCGGCCAGCAGCAGCACCGCCTTGATGATCTGCACCCAGGTGGTGGCGGTCATGCCGCCGAACAGCACGTACACCATCATCAACACGCCAACGATGACCACCGCGATCCAGTACTCCAGTCCGAACAGCAGCTTGATCAAGGCGCCGGCGCCCACCATCTGCGCGATCAGGTAGAACGCCACCACCACCAGCGTGCCCGAGGCGGCGAAGGCGCGGATCGGGGTCTGGTTGAAGCGGTAACCGGCGACGTCGGCAAAGGTGAATTTGCCCAGGTTGCGCAGGCGTTCGGCCATCAGGAAGGTGATGATCGGCCAACCCACCAGAAAGCCCACCGAGTAGATGATGCCGTCGAAGCCGCTGCTCATCACCATTGCGGAGATGCCGAGGAACGAGGCCGCGCTCATGTAGTCGCCGGCAATCGCCAGCCCGTTTTGGAAGCCGGTGATGCCGCCGCCGGCGGTATAGAAATCGGCTGCCGAACGGGTACGCCCGGCAGCCCATTTTGTGATCCACAAAGTGGCCAGCACGAACACCGCGAACATACTGATGGCCACCCAGTTGGTGGGCTGCTTGTCCACCTGGCCAAGGTCGCCGCCGGCGGCCAGTGCCGTATTGCTGGCCAGCAGGGCGGCAGCGGCAAGCCAGGCGCTTGTCGTCGATGCGTTCATCGTGTTGCATCCTCCAGAATGTCAGCGGTCAGGCGGTCGTACTCGCCGTTGGCGCGACGCACGTACAGCCCGGTGATGGCGATGGTGAAGACGATCACGCCAAACGCGATGGGGATGCCGAGACTGGTGACGCCGCTTCCCAGCGGCTGTGCCAGGAATTCCTTGTCGAAGGCGATCAGTCCGATGAAGCCGTAGTACACCAGCAGCATCAGGAAAGTCAGCAGCCAGCCAAACGCACTGCGTTTGCGCTTGAGCGACTGATAAGCGGGATTGGCCTCGATCCGGGCCACCACGGGGTCTTGCAGGTCGGTCATGGCGCTCTCCTTCAGAAGCTGTATTTGACGGTGGTGTGGACGCGACGCAGATCGCCATCGGCGCCGCTTTCGATCTCGCGATTTCCCCAGATCAGTTCTGCGCCGATGTCGAGTTTTGGCAGCGGGCTGTAGATCAGATTGGCGTGGAAGGATTGCGCCTCGCGGGTGACGCCAAGGCCGGTCCAGGCGGTGTCGTTGTCGAACTGGGCGCGGGAGTAGAAAAGGTTGCCGCGCAGCTTGGGCGAGAACACATGCCGCCAAGCCACGAAACCGGCCAGCACGCCGGTGGTCTCGATATCGGATGCGGCGCTGTCCAGCGTGCCGTCCGGGCCCAGCGCGAAGCCGACATAACGGCCGATACCGCTGCCGCCAATCAGCATGTAACGCAGGTCATCCTGCTTGCCGAGGTTGAACTTGCCGGACACGGCCAGCCCATACCCGTTGCCGCTGGCGTGGGTGGTGGCGGTATCGTGGCGCAGCTGACGTGCAATGCCGGCCACGCTGACATGGCCGTAGTCGCCCTTGCCCGTCCAGCGCACGGTGATGTCGGGCAGGTTGCCGTCGTCGCTGGTGGTTCGCGTGGTGCTGCGATGGGCCGCCACCACGGTTTGCGGGTTTTCCAATGCCACCGACCATGGTCCGTTGGTGTAGCGCAGCTGGGCCTGGCGCACGAACACGGTGCCTTCGGTGGGGCCGACGAAATCCACGGCATCGGGCAGCGCCATCACGTCCTGGAAATTGCTCCATGTCTGGCCGGCCAGCCAGCGGCCCCAGCTCACATAGGCTTGTCGCAAGGTCACGCCGTGGGTGTTGGTGGCGGCCTGGTTGCCCAAGTTGGCCATGCCGCCACCAAACAGATCGAATTCCAGATAGGCCCGCGCTTTCTTGCCTTGCACCTCGGCATCGCTGGCGAACCAGAAACGCGAGAACTGTGCATGCGTGTCGAGGTCGGTGCGGCCCTCGTCCGCGCCCCCCACTGGGATCGTACTGGGCAGGTAGAACATGCGTCCCGCGCTGCCGTCGGCAATCTCGCCCGCATCGGTGCGGGTGGCCATGGCATCGACCTTGATGAAGCCGCCGAAGCTGAAGCGCGCGTCCGGATTGCCGGTGGTCAGGATGGGGGCGGACTGGGCTTTCGGCGGTGTTTCCGCTTGCGCCACGCGGACAGCGTCCAGCTGGCTTTGGGTCTGTGTCAGCGCGTCCTGCTGCTGTACCAAGCGGCCCTGCTGCTGTTGCTGCGCGGCCAACAGCGCCTGCACCTGTGCTTCCAGTTGCGCGATGCGGGCTTCAAGTGCTTTCTCCTTCGCAGTCTGCGCGAAGGCCATGCTCGGCAGCAGCAGGGCTACCGTGATCGCAAGCGCCAGTGGCCTGCGGAGATTGCGTGCGGTCATCGTTCCCCTCCCGGAGGTCAGTGCACGGGGCGAGCCTGCGGCCTGCCGGGAACGCCGCCTATTCGCCATTGGTCGAAGAACGCCGCAGGTTTCGACCAAGGTCTAATTCACGTGCTGCGTCGCAGCAGCACGGATGCGGCACACTTGGCTCACGCGGCACGATCCGCATGGCGAATGGGAGAACACGAGATGAGCGAGATTTATCCGGTGGCGCCGGACTTCGCGGCCAAGGCCAATGTCACCCGTGCGGACTACGAGCAGGCCTATCGTCAATCCAGCGACAACCCCGATGCGTTCTGGGCAGGGCTGACCAAGCGGCTGGACTGGTACACGGCGCCGACCGTCATCAAGAACGTCAGCTACGACCTCGCCGATTTCCGCATCCGTTGGTTCGAGGACGGCATACTCAATGCCAGCGTCAACTGCCTCGACCGTCATCTGGAAAAGAACGGCGACAAGATCGCGCTGATTTTCGAACCCGACAGCCCCGATGCGCCGGTGCAAAAATTGACCTACCGGCAGTTGCATGCCCGCGTCTGCCGGCTTGCCAATGCGCTGCGCAATCTCGGTGTGGGCAAGGGCGACCGCGTCACCATCTATCTGCCGATGATTCCGGAAGCGGCCATCGCCATGCTGGCCTGTGCACGCATTGGCGCGATCCACATGGTGGTGTTTGGCGGCTTTGCGCCGAACTCGATCGCCGACCGCGTGGCCGACTGCGGCAGCATGCTCATCATCACCGCCGACGAGGGCCTGCGCGGCGGCAAGAAGGTGCCGCTGAAGGCGAACGTGGACGCCGCGCTCAAGCTGCCCGGCACCAATTCGGTGGAAACCGTGCTGGTGGTGCGCCATACCGGCGGCGCGGTGGACATGCAGATGCCGCGCGACCGCTGGTATGACGCGGTGGTCGAGGGCCAGCCCGACACTTGCGAACCCGAGCGCATGAATGCGGAAGACCCGCTGTTCATCCTCTACACCTCCGGCAGCACCGGCAAGCCCAAGGGCGTGCTGCACACCACCGGTGGCTACTTGCTGTGGGCGGCCTACACGCATGACCTGACTTTCGATCTCAAGCCCGACGACGTGTTCTGGTGCACGGCCGACGTGGGCTGGGTGACTGGTCACAGTTACATCGTCTACGGCCCGCTGGCCAACGGCTGCACCGAGGTGATGTTCGAAGGCGTGCCCAGCTACCCCGATTTTTCGCGGTTCTGGGAGGTGATCGACAAGCATCAGGTGACGATTTTCTACACCGCGCCCACGGCCATCCGCGCCCTGATGCGCGAAGGCGTGGCGCCGGTGCAGAAGACCTCGCGCGCCTCGCTGCGCGTGTTGGGCAGCGTGGGTGAGCCGATCAACCCGGAAGCCTGGCGCTGGTATTTCGAACATGTGGGTGACAGCCGCTGCCCGGTGGTCGATACCTGGTGGCAGACCGAAACAGGCGGCGTGCTGATCAGCCCGATTGCCGGCGCCACCGATCTCAAGCCCGGCTCGGCCAGCCGTCCGCTGCCCGGTGTGTTCCCGGCCTTGGTGGATGCCGAGGGCAACCGGTTGGAAGGCGCCACCGAAGGCAATCTGGTGCTGCTGGATTCCTGGCCGGGCCAGATGCGCACGGTGTACGGCGATCATCAGCGTTTCATCGATACCTATTTCAAGACGTATCCGGGCACCTATTTCACCGGTGACGGGTGCCGTCGCGACGCCGATGGGTATTACTGGATCACCGGCCGCGTGGATGACGTCATCAATGTCAGTGGTCACCGCATCGGTACGGCCGAGGTGGAAAGCGCCCTGGTGGCTCACCCGAAGGTGGCCGAGGCGGCGGTGGTCGGCTTCCCGCACGACCTCAAGGGTCAGGGCATTTATGCCTACGTCACCCTGGTCGCTGGCGAGCAGGAGAGCGAGGCGCTGCACAAGGATTTGATTGCCTGGGTGCGCAAGGAGATCGGCCCGATTGCTACCCCCGACTTCCTGCAATGGGCGCCGGGCCTGCCCAAGACCCGCAGCGGCAAGATCATGCGCCGCATCCTGCGCAAGATTGCCGAGGACGCACCTGACCAGCTGGGCGACACCACCACCCTGGCTGACCCGTCGGTGGTCGAGTCGCTGGTGCAGAACCGTCGGCAGGGCTGAGGGACAAGGGGAATTCCCCCGGATGCGCCATGACCACCTTGCTGATCGCCGACGACCATCCACTGTTCCGCGAGGCGCTGCGCGGCGTCGTCACGCGATTGATGCCCGAGGCGCGGATCTGCGAAGCAGAAAACGCCGCGGCCCTGTATGCACTGGTCGAGGCCGAGCCGGATGCCGACCTGCTGCTGCTGGACCTCAACATGCCCGGCGTGCAGGGCTACTCGGCCTTGGTGCATCTGCGGGCCTCGCACCCGCAGCTCCCCGTGGTGATGGTGTCGGCGCGTGAAGAGCCTGCGGTGATGCGGCGTGCGCTGGATCACGGAGCGATGGGTTTCATCCCCAAGTCCTCGGATGCGGCCACCTTGGCCACGGCCTTGCGGCAGGTGTTGGAAGGGGAACGCTGGATACCGGAGGCGGCATTCGCCGCCGACCCGATCGCCGACGAGGAGCGCGCGATCGCCGCGCGCATCCGCGAGCTCACGCCGCAGCAGTTCCGGGTGTTGCAGATGCTGTGCGCGGGGCTTATGAACAAGCAGATCGGTTACGAGCTGGGTGTGTCAGAGGCCACCATCAAAGCGCACATGAGCGCCATTTTGCGCAAGTTGGGGGCCAACAACCGCACGCAAGTGGTGCTGATGACCGGCAAGCTGCTGGTGGATCCGGACAGCACCGCGGTCATGGGCGGATAACCGGCAGCAAGAGGCGCTGTGCTGGGTGCGTCACCGCTGGCGCAAGGCCGGAATGCGGTAGCCAGGACGCATTGGCTACCTTGCCCCGGGTTTTCTCAAGGCGCGGTGCGTATTGCGGCCGGCTTCCTTGGCCGCGTACAGCGCGCAGTCGGCAAGGTGGGTGAATTCGCGCGCATCGAGGTCGCCATTGCAGTAGGCAATGCCGATGCTGGCGCTGATGCCGACGGCCCCAGCGAGGATCTGAATCGGGTGCGCCAGGGCGACCTTCAGGCGTGCTGCCAGCAGCTCGGCTGAATCGGCGCTGCAGGCATCGCCGAGCAGGACGGCAAACTCATCGCCCCCTTGGCGCGCGATCAGATCCACGTCGAAGGCCGCTTCGTGCAAGCGAACGGCAACGGCCTTGAGCACGGCATCGCCGGCCTGGTGACCGTGCACGTCATTGATCTCCTTGAAGCCATCGAGATCGATCAACATCAGCGCCAAGGGCCTGAAGTTTCGTGCATGGCTGGCCAGTGCCGATTCGAGTGCTTCCTCGAAATGGCGGCGATTGGCCAAGCCGGTCAGCATGTCGGTACGGGCCAGATCGTGCAGGTGGCGTTCGACCAGCTTGCGATGGCTGATGTCATAACCCAGCA
>CAUJJG010000174.1 GCA_963205445.1 Pseudomonadota bacterium | reverse complement strand
AGGGTCTGCCGCAGGGCACCGGACGCCAGCGGAGGGGGCGCAAAGGCACGCGCCAAGTCCACGCCGGGCAAACCGTCCGCAGGGGCGGTCGGCCTGGTGCAAGCCCCAACCGACAGTGACATCGCCAACAAGAGCAAGACGCCCCCATGCCTCATCTCGTTTCCATCCTTGCACAGGTGCTGCCCTGCAACTGGGCTGCGTTGGGTCATTGCGCCCCGCCAGATCGTCGTTTGCGATGGTGCAGCCCGCATGCCGGCGGAGGTTTCCGGCTATCATAGCAAGGCGATTTTCTCCCTTTCCTGCATCAAGGCTCACATGAACCGTTCTTTGATCTTGCTGCCGCTTGCCTTTGCACTGGCTGCCTGCAGCCCGCCCCCCAGCGATCAGGTGCCGGCACCCGCCACTGCCCCCACCTCGGCAGCGCCAGCCGCCACGGCACAGGTAGAGGTGGCCCCGACCACGATGATCCACGCCGATCCGGCACGCCTGCCCGACTGTTCGCCTGCCGTGGTCACCCTGAAATGGGACGTCTACAAGGACAAGCCCGAAATCAAGACCGTCAAGATCTACACCGGCAAGGGCACGCTGTTTGTCCACACGGGTGCCGTCGGCAAGCAGGAGACTGGCCCCTGGGTCAAGCCGGGCTCGGTCTTCGTCCTCAAGAGCGGCAGCGACGACACCGAGCTGGAGCGCCTGACCATTGGCGGCCCGGTTTGCGATTGAGGCGTAACCTGCAAGTCTGGAAAAGGGGCGGCATATCCGCCCCTTTTTCATAGCCAAGGTTTGTCTGGGCAGGGGGACGTCGTCAGGGTGCGTCGCGCCAACACGACCCCGTTCATGGCTTTCAAGGTCACCGTGAAGCCATCACTGGCCCAGACGCCTGTCTGCGCCTGACCACGCGCTTCGGCAAGATGCCACGTCTGTGGCTTGCGACCAATATCGTTGACTTCCAGCTTCACGCGCTTCAAGTTCAACCGGGTCGCGTCCCATTGCACGTCAAGTGCCACAGGCTGCGCGCACGCGCTGACCCGAGCAGGCGAGAGGACAAGCACGGCTGCTTCCCGGGAACAGGCTCCCGTCATGCCCGCAAGCGCAGGCACAAGCAACCAAGCCCCCATGCGTTCAACGCAAATCATTTTCACGCAAGGTTCCCTCCAGTCGTGCACGCGCGGCGGCCACCAAGCCCGCCTGCAAGTCCGGCGACAACGTCGCCTGCCCTGATGCATCCAGCCACGAGGTCAGGCGACCAATGAACGCCTGATAGGGGTCCCCTGGGGAACCCGCTGCGCGCAGGACCAGCGACGGCAACTCCCAAGCATGCAATGCCCGCTCGGTGGGCGCCCTCGGGAACACCACGCCATTGCCCGTCACCAGCACCCATGGCACCGGCTGCGTTTCCGGATGACCACCATCTTGGAACCCCAACTGGGCGTAGCCGCCCATCGCCAGCGCAGGCAGGTGGTCACCGAAGAACAGCAGAACGAATGGACGCCCCCGCGCAAGCAGGGCCTGATGCAGCCGCATGAATTCGGCATCTGCATTTCGAAGGTGATACAGGTAGGTGCGCAATTCTGCCGCCGCCTCCTGGGTCAGCTGCTGCGGCAAGGCAATGCTGTTCAATGCTTCGGGATGGGCCACCTTGGTCGCACCCGTGTAGGGCCCATGATTTTCGATGCTGATGGCCAGGACGAATTGCGGGCCAACGTTTCCATCCAGCTCCTGCAGGACGATGTCGGTCATGCTGTGATCCGACAACCACCCTCCGTCCAAGCGCATCTGCTGGCGTGGAATGTCCCGCCGGGTAACGAAGCGTTCGATGCCCATGGCGCGATAGGTCATCGTGCGATTCCAGAAGGCACCGGAATTGCCATGCACGGCCACCGTCCGATACCCATCCCGGCGCAGAGTACTGGCCAGCCCCGGCAATCGGGCACGGTTGATGTCCACGTAGGGGTAATGGGCCATCGGGAAAGCCTGTACCGGCATGCCCGTCAGCACTTCGAATTCGGAACGCACGGTGCCGCCACCGAAGGTGGGCACCCGCAGCGCGCCCCCTTTCCCGGATGCCAATGCCGCTCGCACGCCGGGCGTCAGATCAGGCAGATCCGACATCCCCCGCAACCGTTTCGGGTCCATGAAGGACTCGCTCAGCACGACCACCACGTCCGGCGCGCCTTGCTCCAAACGTGCCTGATGGGCCGCGGGAATGCTTGCCAACTGCTGTCGTGCCCGCTCCAGCGCAGCAAGATCCGGCACGAAGCGTTGGTGACGTTGCAGTCCATACATGTAGAGGACATTGGCGATCGTGCCGCCATGCAAGGCGCCCTTGACTTGATCAAGCGGCGATGGCCGGATCCAGGCGTCGGCATACCAGCCGCCCCGCCAAGGGAAGACAGCCATGACCAGGCACACCGTCAGCAGCCCCGCGGTCACGCCCGCGAACATCCGTGCTTTTCCACGACACGGCAGGCATGGCCGCTCCAGCCAAGCTAGCAAAGACATCACCAGCAACGCACCCACCGCCGCGCCCACCACCAGCCAAGGCTTTTCCAGATAGCGGGACAGCAGATCCAGCGTGGAGGCATCCATGCCCCGGATGAAATAAATGTCCTGATAAATGAGCTGCGTCCCCAGCAGCGCCATCTTTTTGGCAGAGACCAGCAACAGCAACCCGGTCAGCGCAGTCACCAGCAGGGCGGACACCACCAGGCGCCGCGTCAGCACCACCAGCACCAGCAGCGCCAGATAGCCGGGCATCGCATTGGCGAATGCCCGCTGCCACAGGAAATAAGCGTCCGGGCTGATCCCCAGCGACCAGCGATCCAACCACCAGACCCCCAGTGCGTAGCCCAGCATCCACAGCACGCACACTGGCAACCACCACCACGACGCCAACGCGGCACGAAAGGCAGCGCCACGGGACACAGTGGCCATCATGACGTTCCCCCTTCCAGCCACGGCAGGGCCGACGCAAGCCCGGCCGCATCCAGACAGCGTCCGGGCACACCGGCCGCTTCCGCTGCGGCCACATCACTGGCTTTGTCACCTATCAGCAACGACCGCTGCGGCATGTCGATATCGAATCGCTCCAGCGCCGCACGCACCATCCCCGGTGCCGGCTTGCGGCAAGCGCAGGCCACCTTGTACGGCCCCTTGCCGGCTTCGGGATGGTGCGGACACCAGAACGTGGCCAGCAAGGGGGTGCCGCGCTGGGCAAACTGGGCATGCACCCAGGCCGTGTAGCTCAAGAATTCCGCTTCGTCATACAGCCCGCGCCCGATGCCGGCTTGGTTGGTGATGACGATCGGCAACCACCCTTTGGTGTGGGCCTGCGCCACCAGTTCAAAAATCCCCGGCATCCAATCGGTCCGGTCCTGCGTGTGCACATAGCCGTGATCGACATTGATCACGCCATCGCGATCCAGAAACAGCGCTCGTCGCGGCCGCGGTGCCCGCGCCAGCAGGGCCCCGGCCGCAGGATCGAGATACGGGGGGGACAACAGCACACGCGTCATTGCACAAACAAGCCCTGCGCCCGTGCGTAATCCTCGGGCACGCCGATGTCGATGAAGCCCTGCGTCGCCGTGAATGCCGCCACCTCGCCGGCCATGGCGCGCGGCTGCAGCACCTCGCGCTCGAACGAAAACGTCGCGATCTCCGGCAAAGCAGCCAGCGCCTTGCCGCTGAGGAAATAGCAGCCGGCATTGATCCAGCCCGGGCCGGTTTCCCCCTTCTCACGGAAGGCCACGGCCCGCCCATCGCGCAGTTCCACGGCGCCGTAACGCCCCACATCCTCCACCCGCGCCAAGGCAATGGCCATGGGCGCGGCCATGGCGCTTGCGGCCGCTTCCAGCGCAGCGGGGGCGTAGTCCAGCCAGGTATCCCCATTCAGGACATGCGCACCATCCCCCTGCAGGTATCGTGCCGCCTGCCGGATGGCGCCCCCGGTGCCCAACGGCTCGGTTTCCGTTGAATGCACGATGTCCATGCCCTGCCAACGCGTACCGATGCGATGTTCGATCACGTCCGCCATGTAGCCGGTGGCCAGCACGCAGCGACGCAGGCCCCCTTCCGCCAGTCGGTCCAGCAAGCGCGCAAGAAAAGGGCGCCCGGCGACCGGGGCCAAGGGCTTGGGCACATCTGCCACCACGCCGCGCAACCGCGTCCCGAAGCCCCCCGCAAGGATGATCGCCTCTTCAACCGGCATCGCGTGGGTACATCCTGGCTTCGATCAGCGCACACAGCAGGTGGCCGATGAACTCGTGGCCCTCCTGGATGCGCGGCGTTTCGCCGGACGGCACCCGGAAGCAGAGATCGGTCATGGGTGCCAGCCCCCCCCCGCCCTGCCCGGTGAACCCGATCACCCGCATCCCGCGCTGGCGGGCGGCATCGGCGGCGCGCAGCACATTGGGGGAATTGCCCGAGGTGGAGATCGCCACCAGCACATCGCCCGCCTGCCCCAATGCTTCCACTTGACGGGCGAAGGTGTAGTCGTACCCGTAATCATTGCCGATCGCGGTCAGGATGCTGCTGTCGGTGGTCAGCGCGATCGCCGGCAGGCCCGGACGGTCGTAGTAGAAGCGGCTGACCAGCTCCCCGGCCCAGTGTTGCGCATCCGCCGCGCTGCCGCCGTTGCCGCAGAACAGCAGCTTGCCGCCGGCCCGCAGCGCGGTTTCGCACAGCCCCACGGCCTGCTCGATCTGCGCCGCCAGCGCAACATCCCCCGCCATGGCCTGCATATTGGCCAGCGCCTTGCTGAATTCGTGTGCGATGGTGTCCTTCATGCCAGCCTCCATGCGACCGCGCCGCCGGGATTGAAATGGAAATCCAGCAGGCTGCCGCCCTCCGCGATCAGCGCCCTGCCCAGACGAATGCGATCCGCCGGGTCGCAGACGAACATCATGAAACCACCACCGCCGGCCCCGGAAACCTTGGTGGCCAGCGCGCCATTGGCCATCGCCACGGCTTCCAGCGCATCGATCATGGGATTGCTGATGCTACTGGCCATCTGCTTCTTGGCCACCCACCCCTGCTGCAGCGTTTGCGCAAATGCACGCAGGTCGCCGCGCAGCAGGTGCTCCTTCATCTGCACCGCTTCGCGCTTGAGTTGGTGCATGGCATCCACCGAACGCGTGGCACCGCTGGCGGCATTGCGCGCCTGCTCGTCGATGATCCGCGCCGACTCGCGCGAGACGCCGGTGAAGTACAGCAGCAGCGAGGCCTCCAGCTCCGCCACCACCCAATCCTTCATGCGCAACGGATTGACGATGACGCGTTCGTCGGCCTGAAACTCCATGAAGTTGAAGCCACCGAAAGCCGCCGCGTACTGGTCCTGCTTGCCGCCGGCCAAGCCGAGGTCGATGCGTTCGATTTCATAGGCCAGGCGGGCGATCTCGTACTCGCCCAAGGCCAGATTGAAGTACTCCGCCAAGGCCGTCACCAAGGCCACCACGAGGGTGGACGAGGAACCCAGCCCGGAACCCGGCGGCGCATCCGACCAGGTGCTGATGCGCAACGGCGGACGCGTGTCGCGCAGATAGTCGCGGCAAATGCGCAGATAGCTGCCCGCGAGCAGTTGCAGTGGTCCGGCATCGGCCTGCAGTGCATCCGGCGCGCAGGAAAGGTGCGCCTCGCGGTCCAGCGCGGCCAACACCAGCTGCCCGTCGGCTCCCTCCTCGACCGTGGCATGGGCATATCGGTCGATGGTCGCGTTCATCACGCAACCGCCATGCAGATCGCAATAGGGCGCGACATCGGTGCCGCCGCCCGCCAGCCCCAGGCGCAGCGGTGCCCGCGCACGCACGATCATGGCGCACGCTCCGACGTGGGCAGACCCAAGGCCGCCAACAGCTGGGCCTGCATCGCCGTGCGCGAGAAGCGCTGTGCGGCATAGCTGGCGCCGCTGCGCGACCGCGTCAGCCAACGCGCATCGTCTTCCAGCAGGCTCGCCATCTGCGCTGCGATGGCCTCGGCATCGTCATGGACATCGCACACGGCTTCCACGCCAGCCAGGCCTTGCGCCCCCACCGAAGTGGTCACAAGGGGCAAGCCTTGCTGCAGGGCTTCCACCACCTTGCTCTTCACCCCGGCCCCGTAGCGCAGCGGCACCACCGCCACGCGCGCCTCGGCATAGTACTGCTGCAAGGCCGCGTCACTGACGAACCCGGTGACGTCCACCTGTGGCCCCGCCAGCGCCTTCACCGCTTCAGTGGGATGCGAACCGACCAGCGACAGGCGCAGTTCGGGCCAGCGCGCCCACAGGTGCGGCATGATCGCCTCGACCAACCAGCGTGCGGCATCCTCGTTCGGCGGATGGGCAAAGCCGGCCACGAACAGCACGTCATGGCGTCCTTCGGGACGGGCATCCTCGCCGAAGGTGTCGTAGGCATAGGGCAGGATGGCGCGGGCGTCCACGCCCGGCACAAGCGCTTGCACTTGCCGCGCTTCGTCATCACCGGGGTAGAGCACCGTGTCCACCCGACGCCACAGGGCCCGCTCGCGGGCTTCCATGGCGGCAGCGGCCGCCTCCTGCACCGCACGCGCCTCGCCCGCAGGCAGCAGCGCTGCCTGATCGCGCATGCGCTGGAAATGCAGGTCATGCCCGTAGTAGGCCACGCGGGCACGCGAATGCGCACGCACATCGTCCAGGTGTTTTTCTGCCACATCCGGCCGTGACAGCAAGATGGCGTCAAACGCGTCCCCATACTCGCGCAGCATGCTGCCGATCCCGCCCAGCCAGCGCGGGCCGTGGAACACCTCCACCCCCATCCGCTGCAGACGCGGCGTGTAATCCGGGTCTTCGTAGAGGTTGTCGGGCCAGAACTTCACCACCTCCCCCGCATCCAGCAGTGCCTGCAAGAAGGCCAGCATGGTGCGTGACCCCGCATCACGATCCGGCTGCGGCACGTAGTGGTCCACCACCAGCACCAGCTTGCGGTCCCACGCCCGGTCGCGCGCACGGACCACCTGCTGCGCATTGGGATAATGGGCGGCCAACGCATCGGCAAAGCGTTCGCGGAACGTGGCCTGGTTGCGGACCTGATACGCCTTGATGCCGCTGCCCGTGTCCGTTCCGTGCGAAATGCCTTCGTGGTGGATCACCCGCGAGAACGGCGTGAAATAGGTCTCCAGCCCCAGCTCACGCACGCGGAAGCACAGGTCGGAGTCTTCGCAATAGGCCGGGGCATAGCGGTCGTCAAAGCCCCCCAACCGCGAGAACAGATCGGTGGGCAGCAGCAAGGCTGCCCCCGAGCAATAATCCACGCGGCGAACATAGTTGAACTCGTTGGCCTGCGGATCGCCCAGCCGGCCATAGTTCCAGGCCGAGGCGTCGTCCCAGACGATGCCGCCAGCTTCCTGCAGGCGTCCATCCGGATAGAGCAGCATCGAACCAGCCACGCCGGCATCGGTACGGGTGGCAAACACCTCCAGCAAGGCATCCAGCCAACCCGGCGTGACCTCGGTGTCGTTGTTGAGGAAGCAGACGTACGCGCCGCGTGCCAGCGTCAACGCCTGATTGCACGATCGCAGGAAGCCCAGGTTTTGCGGATTTTCGTGGTACCGCAAACCCGGCACATCGCGCAAACCGGCCATCGCCACATCGCCGGAAGCATCTTCCAGCACCAGCACTTCGAAACGGGCCCGATCGCCGCACTGCAGCAACGAACGCAGGCAACGCGAGGTGTAATCGGGCTGACCATAGGTCGGGATGACCACCGTGACCTGGGGCGCCGGGTCTGCCACAAACGCCAAGCCGGCAAACGGATTGACCGGCCCGCCGGTTTCCTCAGGGCCGGGCTGGGCGGCAGCGGGCATCACCGGCAGCACAGGCTCAGGCCGCGGGGCCGGGCGTGAGGGCAGGAGGGGGGCCGCGGCGGCACCACGCAGGGAGGCCAAGACGCCGCGCAGTGGCTTGCTCATCCGCCACGCGGTGGAGCCCAGCACGCTGGCCAGCACTTGTTCCAATTGCGCGGCATAGCGCGACATGTCGTCCTGCCCGGCCCGAACATGCTGCAACAGGGCCGCCTGACGAGCCACCTCGACATCCAGCGATTGGGCCCAGGCCAGTTTTTCCAGACGATCGGCCTCGACACGGTCGTAGTGGCCACGCATCGTGGCCAATTCCTCCTGCAGGCCATGAGCCCAGGACAGCGCCTCCGAATGCTGCGTTTCGAGCTGCCGCAGGCGGCCTTGTGCTGCCTCCAAGTCAGCTGCCAAGGCCTGCAGACGCTGCTCAAGCGCAATTTCACGCTGACCACGCGCGTCCTGCATCTGCGCAAGCGCATCCGCGATCTGCCCCAAATGCTCCTGCATCACCTGCTCCTGCCGTGCAAACGTCGCATCCTGCGACGCGATGTGTTGCCGCGCATCCGTCAATGCCCCTTCCAGCGATCTTGCCCAAGCGATGGTCTCGCCGCGCTCCGCCTCGCAACGCGCGTATTCCCGCTGCCATTTTGCCAGATCCGCCTCCAGCGCCTGCGCCCAGCCTGCCTTTTCATCGCGGTCCGCTTCCGCCGCACGGTAAGCCGTCTGCAGCGCGGTCAGCTCCGACTGCAGCGACTGCGCCCAGCCTGCCTTTTCATCGCGGTCCGCTTCCGCCGCGCGGTAGGCCGCCTGCAGCGCGGTCAGTTCCAACTGCAGCGACTGCGCCCAGCCTGCCTTTTCATCGCGATCCGCTTCCGCCGCGCGTTAGGCCGTCTGCAGGGCCGCCAGCTCCGACTGCAGCGACTGCGCCCAGCCCGCCTTTTCATCGCGATCCGCTTCCGCCGCGCGGTAGGCCGTCTGCAGCGCGGTCAGCTCCAATTCCAGCGACTGCGCCCAGCCCGCCTTTTCATCTCGGTCTGCTTCCGCCGCGCGGTAGGCCGTCTGCAGCGCGGCCAGCTCCGACTGCAGCGACTGCGCCCAGCCCGTCTTCTCGTCGCGGTCCGTTTCCGCCGCGCGGTAGGCCGTCTGCAGCGCAGCCAGCTCCGATTCCAGCGACTGCGCCCAGCCTGCCTTCTCGTCGCGATCCGCTTCCGCCGCGCGGTAGGCCGTCTGCAGCGCGGCCAGCTCCGATTCCAGCGACTGCGCCCAGCCCGTCTTCTCGTCGCGATCCGCTTCCGCTGCGCGATAGGCCGTCTGCAGTGCCGCAAGTTCATCACTCAGGGATTGCGCCCATGCGACGGACTGCCGATGCTCGCCCACCAGTGCGCCATAGGTGGCCTGCAGGGCATGCAGGTCTTGATCCAGCCCGCGCGCCCACTGGCCCTGTTCGTCAAAGCTGGCACGCAATGCATCGACGACGGTCGTTTGCGCATACAGTCGTGCTCGAACGTCTGCCAACAACGCCGCATAGGCCTCCACCACGGGCACCACTGGCTGCAACCGCGCATCAAATTGCCGGGCAGCGTTCGCGGTGTGCTGCGCATCCGGGTGTTCGTTCAACAATGGCAGAAGCGGCCCCGACATCTCGCTTGCCGCGTCCG
Source organism: Pseudomonadota bacterium (assembly GCA_963205445.1). Taxonomy (GTDB): domain Bacteria; phylum Pseudomonadota; class Gammaproteobacteria; order Xanthomonadales; family Xanthomonadaceae; genus Thermomonas. The sequence continues at coordinate 13,145 of CAUJJG010000174.1, read as the reverse complement.
CGCTGGCCCTGTGATGGCGCATCGCCGGATTCAACCAAGCGTCAATGTCTGCCGCCACCGTCGGCGTGGCTTGCAGCTGCAAGCCAAGCTGATGGTTGATCGCACTCACTTGTGCACGCCAATCTTGCAGCATGGCGGCATACCCCACCATGCAGCGCGCAAGACCTTCACTCTGCTGCAATGATTCCAGCAGGTAGCGCGCCCAAAGCAGCTCACCGATCGCCCGCGGCAAGCCATCGCGCGCCTGCAGGGAACCCGCCACCTCGCCAGGATGGCGCGATACCAATACCACGCGCGGCGACACCCCCAGCGTGTTCAGCACACGCCGCCACAGCGGCAGCAAGCGGCACAGACGCGGATCCTTGATGGCCCACAACGGCACGCCGTCAAAATCCTGCCGCAGCAACGCCAGCAGCTCGGCTTCGGCTGCGCGGGCAGGTGCGGAGTCCCACCAGCCATCCTGCAAGGGCCGTGGGTCGTCCCAGGTGCGGCCCAGCGCGGCCAACAGACGCTCGTGGATCGCCACGACGCCCGCATGCTCCCAGAACCCTTCCGGATTGTCGGGAGCCGCTGGCATCAGCGCATCGCCCAATGCCACGCCATGCAAATTGAGCACCCGGGTCAATGCCGATGTGCCGCTGCGGTGCATGCCCAGCACCAGCAGCGCAATCGATGCACCTGCACCCTTCCGCGACGATCCTGCCCGCTTCATCGCACTGTGTTCAGCCCACTCACTGCGCCGGGGTGGCTGTGGCCGCCGGTGCAACCGGCAACAGCTGCGGCTCACTGGTCACCGGCGAAAGATCCAGCAGTTCAAACCGTTGACTGAGCGAACGGGTGAGCTCCTCGGTCTGGGAATCCGATTCCAGGATGTAGGGCACGATCATCAGCACCATCTCGGTCCGGTTGCGACCGCGGCTCTGGGTCTTGAACAGATTGCCCAGCAGCGGGACGTCCTTGAGATAGGGCACCCCACTGTCGCCCACGGTTTGCCGCTGTGACATCAGCCCGCCGATCAGAATCGCGGCCCCGTCCTTCAGGTTGAGGCTGGTGGTGATCGATCGATTGAAGATCGCCGGGGAGCTGACAGCAGCATCCGACCCCACCGGCAAGGCTTCACTGACTTCCTGCCGAAGCTCGATGTCCACGCGATCATCGGAATACACCACCGGCTTGATGCCCAGCAGGATGCCGGTCTTGCGGTACTGGATGCTCTGGATGATCCCCGAATTGCCGCCGGTCTGGATGCCGGAAGTCGCCTGTGCGGTGATGGTGGGCACTTCGGTACCCACGTCGATGCTGGCTTCCTCGCCACTCTTCACCATCAGGCGGGGTGTGGACAGAACGGTGATGCGGTCCTGGCTGGCCAAGGCCGTCAGCGAGGCCCGGGCCTCGCCGCCGATGTCCAGCACATAGCTCAGACCCGAGGCGCCGCCGGTGGTGGAATTGAGCTTGCCCGAACTGATATTGCCGTTGAAACGGCCGAGGCCGGCGTTGTGCGCCAACCACGCCACGCCAAACTGCTGATCGTCGGTCAGGGTGACTTCGGCCACCGTCACCTCGATCATCACCTGCCGCGGGGCACGATCCATCTGATGGATCAGCTGCAGCAGGCGCCCCCATTCCGGGGCAGAGCCCTGGAAAATGATGGCGTTGCGCGGCTCATCCAGCGTCAGCTTGCCTTCGGCAAGGTCGCCGGAAGTCTTGCCGCCACCTTGTTCGGCGGCCGCGGCCGCGGTTGCCGCTTGCCCCACCTGGCTGCCGTCGATCGCGCCACGGGCACCGCTCTTCGAGCTGCCCGAGCTGTTGCGCACGCCGGTGATGGTCTTGACGATCTCCTCGGCGCGCGTGTTCTTGACCATGTAGTAGAACAGGCCATCGGTGCCCGCGGTGGGGTTGGGCTTGTCGATCTCGCGTGCCCAGGCGATGGTGTGATCCAACACCTTGCGGTCAGCGGCAAACACCAGCACGGTATTCGCGGCGGTCACCGGCAACACCAGGATCGCGGTCCCCGCGCCACCGGCGGTGTACAGGCCCGCCCCGTACCCTTCCGCGCTGAGCACTTCCACCAGTCGCTTGGAGAGCTCATCGGCGGTCACGAAGGCCGGCTCGAGCCGCGCACTGGTCCGCCCCCGCATGAACGGCCGGTCGAACACCTTGATCGCCTCCAGCGCCTGCCGAACCATTTCCGGCCGCCCCATCAAAATGATGGCGTTGCGGCTGTTGTCGGGCTGGATGTTCAGGGCATCGGACGTCTTGAACGCACTGGTGAGGAGACTGGTCACATCGTTGACGCGCACCGACTGCAGCTCAACCAGCTGGAACACCGGGCGATGGCTGATCGGCACCGCCGGCAGCGCGCGCCCACTGACCACCAGGGGCGGCACCAGGCCGCTGTTCTCCTTGGCCCGGCTGAAGAACACCAGCCCAGAGCTGTACTCAACCGCCACCCCGTAATTGCGCAAGACCTGCACAGCCAAGCGGTAGAAATCCTTGGGCGTCTGCGGGCCTGCTGTGCGCAGGGTCACCAGGTCATTCATCTTCGACACTTGCGGGTCCATCTGGAACCCGACCCCCAGGATCGACCCGAAGAACTCGTTGACGAAAGCGGGGATGGGCATACCTTCGATGTTCACGTTCACGGCCCCACCCTTGAGCGGCGGCATCGGCTCACCTTCGGCGCCGGCTACCGCCGACGCCCCGCTGTCGGGGATGGCCGGCGTGCTGCCGACGGTCAAACCCTCACGCGGCTTGTTGCCGGTGTCGGCCTGAAAAGCGACCTCTCCTTGGGCCGAAGGCGTGACGGGGGGAAGCGGGCGCGGGACCGCCAAACGCGGCGTCGTGCAGGCACTTGCGAGCAGTGCGAGGCCGGTGGCAGCAAAGAAAGGACGAAGAGTGTTCATGCCGGGATCTTGTGCTCGTATATCAATGTGTCGGTGTGACAGGCGTGCGGCCTGCCGCAGGGGCCGGTGCGGTGCTGGGCGCACCGGCCTCGACCTTCGGTTTTCCGTTGGCGTCGAGGCAGCCTTCCGGGTCTGGGTGGGTCTTGTCTTGGTACAGCGACCGGACGCGGCGACAGTCGTCTTTGACGAACCAGATGCGGTCACGCGTGACGGCCACCAGCACCGCGCCATCGGGCAATTTCTCGCCGACCCTGACCCAGGTTTGTGCCGGCTTGCCGGCCGCCCCCACGGCTACCTGTACGGTCGGACGGGTCAGGATCCCCGTCAGGGTCCAGCTGGACTGGGCCGCGCTGGCCTTGCGACCCGCATCCGCCTGACTTCCCCAGAATTTCCCCGCTTTCAGGGACTGAAAGGTACTGTCGCTGAAGCGCTTGAGGGCACCAGCATTGGGCAGCGACCAGACGGCCTCATCGGCACTTGGCGGATCTGCCGCCCGGATCGGCAGGAACAGGCCCACCATGGCGCCCAGCAGCACCCCCCCGGCCACCACGGCCTGCCAGCGCCGGCGTTGCAGAAGTTCAGCCAGCGCCATTGCCATCCCCTTGCGGTTTGCCATCACCGACGCGATAGAACGCCGACAAGGTCAGGGACACCGTGGGCACACCTTGGGTGAAGGTGATCTGGCTCTCATCGATGACCACCAATCGATCGGCATCTTCCAGGCGGCGCAGCATCTCCAGCAGCTGGGTGCTGCTCAGCGCACCACGCAGGGTCACCGGCACGCGCCACAACCCCGGCTGGCCGGGCACGGCAACGGGCGGCCGCGATTCCGTGGTCATCTTGCGACCGAAGGCATCGATCAACTGACGCACCATGGTCTGCACTTCGGCCTGCGCCAACCCGATCGTGGTGGCATTGGGGATTTCGGCCTGCAGCGCCTTCTCCACGTCCTTGGCCGACTGTGCGCGTGACAGCCAGTGCTCCTGGCCAGCCAGCGCGCTCATCTTGTACAGCTGCAGCGTGCGCTGCTGGTACTGGGCATGCAGGGCATGCCGCCAATCGTTCAACGTCAGGCAGGCGAACAGCACGCTGATCGCAACGACCACCAGAACACCCAAACGCAGCCTGGGGTTGCCTTGCCATTCCTGGCGCATCCCCCGCAGCTGCTCCGACCACGGACCCGACTTCACCGCTTTGCCTCCTTGCCTGCCGGCTTGCTGCCGGATTTGGCGGACTTGCGCAGCACATGCGCCTTCACCACCACACTCCCCGGCTGCTTGCCCAACTCCGCCGTGACATCCGCAAAACGTCCGGACGCTTCCCAAGCACTCACGATGGCGCGCGGGTCCGGATTCTGCATGCGCGCCGTCACCTCCAGCGTGCGAGAGTCCGCTTGCTTCCATTCCAGCAACTGCCAACTGCCTCGCATCAAGCCGGCCACCATCCCCAGCAGCTCCACCTGCCCGGCCGGCGGCCGCAGCGCAAGTCGCGCATCGATGTCGGCACGGGCCTGCTGGGCCCGGTCACGGGCGGTGATGATCTTCTCCAGCGCTTGTTCCTGTTCGGCGATCTGCCGATCCACCTGCCAGATGGACACTTTCAGGGCCAAGACCCCCACCAGCAATGCCGTCACCACGGCGGCCGTGAGCCCTGCCGCCGCCAATGCCAGATAGTCCCGGTATTGACCGACGGTTTCGCGCAAGCCCGGGCCGGCCGCAGTGGCCCACGGCTGCGCCTGCAGCGCGGAGGCCTCGATGTCGGGCAACGCTGCGACCGGCGGCAAGCCGGCGCCCCGTCGAAATTCGTTCCATTCCGGCAAATCCGGTGCCTGCGGCCACCAGCATGAGGCCGTCAGCACACCCTCTCGCCAAACGCGGCCCTCAACGCCCTCTTCCATGGCCACCAGCACTTCACCCGCCACCAGCGGTGCACCGCGATGAATCGACTCCGGTACCACGCGGCGGGGAGGAGGCAGGGATTCGCCCTCCTGCCCGGTCAGGATCTGCCCACGCGACCACGCCCATGCCATGGCGCGGTCACCCACCCATTCCACATGCGTCTGTGCATCGGCAAACGGCGACCAGCGTGACAGGGCCATGTCGGCAAAGCCCTTGCGCTTGCGCACAGGCACGGCAGTGCCTTCCAGCAAGGTAAAGGCGCAAAACCGTCGGGCCAGCACCCAGTCCTGCCCGTTGCCCCCCTCGCTGAGCTGGGAGAGCCCGTTACTGCTTCGCAGCCACCGGCTTGGCGAAAAGCCGCGAGCGAACCGCGCCAGCAGGGTCGCCCGCGTTTGGGGCTTGGGATTGGATAAGCTCATAGTCCTCACGCCAAGGGCGCCCCTTGTCCTCGATCGGGGTCATATTCCAATGCAACAACGTCACCTGCCCTCCCTTCGAAGGCCAAAGTTTCAGGGTGCCGGAGGATGCAGGATACACGGCCACCTCCGCATCCAGCGACTTCGGCAGGGCCAGAAACTCTGAAAACGCCACGCTGCTCAGGAACGGTTGCACTTTCCGGAACGCGATGACGCGCTCCGCTTTTTCACGATCCACGCCGTCCACCGTCATCAGCACACGCAGCGGTGCGGTATTGACGTTGACCATCGCCGCAGGCTCGACCGTAAGGTTGCCGACGATTTCGGCCGGCGTGAGAAACTGCAGCGCCTCGGCCCAGCCACTGACCCGCATCAGCTCCATCGGCGTGGCGATGGGCAGATTGGTGGGCGGCAGCATGCCCGCCTGCCGGTACCCGTCCGCTTCCAGACTGTCCAGCCGATGCAGATCGTCTCGGTCCTGGTAGTCCATCAGGCGATTGAACAGCGCCGTCGCGGGCACCGTACGCAGCTGCCCGCCTTGCGCCAACAGGCGCTCCAACTGCACGGGCTCGTTCCAGTTCACCCCGAACAACCCGTAATCGTCCTGCAGGGCAAAGCGCGCGCCGCCCACGCCCGTGTAGGCACGCCCGTCGAGTGCGATCTCCGTGCCCAAGGGCAACCAAGAGGCCAGATCTTCCTCGGTCTGTGCCGGCCGCGTGCCTTCCTCGCCAAACGACACGAGGTTGTCCACGGTCAGCCCGCCCAAGGTCATGCGCTGGGTGCTGAGCAGATACATCACCGTCGCCCGGGTGCTGGCCATATCCACCGCATCTTGGGTGGCCTGCGCACGCTGCGTCGATTGCTCCAACAACCGCCCGGTCACCGCCGCGATGGTGCCGGCCAGCACGCTCAGCACCACCAGCATGGCCAGCACCAAGACCAGCACGAACCCGCGTTGGCGTCGTCCCCGTCTCATTCCATCGTCTGCTCGTTGCCGTACAGGCGCTTGGGAGGCACCAGTGGCCCCAGCACCGCCGCCCACTGCGGGCGCTCCCCCGCCACCCCCACGCGCACCAAGCCCACCAAGGCCGGCAGGCCCTCGGGGTTCACCAAGCCACGACCAGGGGGCCAGATCGGCGTTTCGTTCCATTCGGCATCCAGATAAACAAAGCGTGCATCGGACGTGTCCTGCAAGCGCAGGCGCCAGCGCTCCTGCCCCGCCTCCGAATACACCACATCGACCTCGGATTCCTTCTGCTTTTCGATGCGCCAGCCAATGGGGGTAGGCGTGCCTTCCGGGGCATGCAACGGGTTCAGCGTCGTCCCCGTGAAAGCCTCGGCACTGCCGATGAACTGCAATCTCGGTGCGGCATACAGGCCATGCACGCTTTCCCGGAACCACGCCTGGAACAGGGCCTGCCGGTCAATCGCCCCTGCCTGTGCCTGCACCCGTTCCTGCGCGATCCGGTAACTGCCCAGCATCTGGAACATCAGCAGGGTGGCGAAGGAGATCAGCACCAAGGTGACCAGCATCTCCATCAGGGTGAACCCCACATGCGGGCTGCGCCTGCTCACATGTCCCCCTGGAAACTCTTGGCCACCTGCTTCCAGCCCACTTGTCGCAGGCGGAATGTCTGCAACTCCCTGTTTTCGCGGGTGACGCGCACCGTCACGTCATACAGGCCCACCACAAAAATGCCGGGCTGCCCGGACTGGACCACGTTCGGACGCGGGGGCTCAATCGCCACGGCATGCCAGTGGACTTCCAGCTCACCGGCTTTGCGACGTCCATCCGGCGTCTCCATGGGGTTTGAACGCCGCAGCATGTCGATGGCCGCATGCATCGCCTGCTCGACCTGTTGGCGGTCACGAATGCGGTTGAGCGTGATGATGTTGGTGGACAGCCAGCCATACAGCGCAAACGCGCCCATGGTGAACACCACCAAGGCCACGATGGCCTCCAGCAGGGTGAACCCGGCGGCGGCATGCCGCCCACCTGCCGGTTGCCGGCGCATATTCAAGGCAGCAGCTCCGGCTCACAGAAGGGCGCCGACACCTTCAGCTGGCGTTCGCCAAAGCGATTGCTTACGCGCAACTGCCCGCCGCTGCAGACGCCATTGGCGCGCACGGTCAACGGCGCCGTCACCTGCAGCACCCACGCCTCATCGATGGCCAGCGGCGGCGTCTTGGAGGCCAGGGCCGGCGCATCCACCACGATCGGCAGGCCACGGGCCCGCGCGGCACCGGGCAAGGCGCGCACCTGATCCATCAACCCGTCCAAGGCCGCCTGCCGGCGCCAACTGTCGATGCCGCGCAGCATCGACGGCGCCACCATGGCCGTGGCCATGCCCAGGAAGGCCAGCACCACGATCATCTCCAGCAGGGTGAACCCCCGGCTTCGCATGCGTCTGCCACCAGCGCTCAGCGTGGCTCTGCCTGCCCCGGAAGATAGCCGATGTCGGCGTCCTGACCCTCGCCCCCGGACTTGCCATCGGCCCCGTAGGAATACAGGGTGAAGGGGTTGTCGCCGCTGGACTGCGGAGCGTACTGGTAGGGCTGGCCCCAAGGGTCCAACGGCACGGCATCGTCGAGATATGGGCCAGCCCAGCCCCGCACCGCCTCCGCACTGGCAGGACGGGTGGTCAGCAGGGCCAAGCCCTCCTGCTCGGTCGGCCAACGGCTGATGTCCAGCCGCATGGTCTGCAAGGCACCGCGCAACATCTTTACCTGTGTCTCGGCCGTCTGCACCTTGGCCTTGTCGGCTTGGCCGAACAGGCGCGGCCCCACCAAGCCCATGATCAGGCCGATGATCACCAGCACCACGATCATTTCCAACAGGGTGAAGCCGGCTTGGTGGGCGGGCGTCGGGGAATTGCGGTATCGCATCGCGTTCGATTCCATCAGAAAGTGGGGGCTAAACAGCCAGGTCATTGGCACTGGTGATGGCCAGGATCACACCGAGGATGATCGTGCCGATCATGCTGCCGATCACCAAAATGGCGATCGGCTCCAGCAGGATCAGCACGCGCTTCATGCGGTTGCGTCCGGCTTCCTCATACAGCCGGGCCAATGAATCCAGCATGGATGCCAGTTTCCCCGAACGCTCGCCCACCCGCACCAGGTTGTAGCCGGTGGCCGTCAGCGCATCGTGATCTTCCAGCGCATCTGCCAGCGAAGCGCCGCCTCGCACTGCGCGCGCCACTTCTCCCATGCGGGCGCGCCGCTGCGGCAGCTGCAGGCCGGCCTGCGCCAGCTCCAGCCCGCGCATGAGCGGCACCTTGTTGCCCAGCAGCGCCCCCAGCACCTTGGCCCAGCGGGCGGTGTCGGCCTCCACCAACCACGGCCCTACCACCGGCCAACGGGACAGGGCATCCAAAGCGCTCGCGCGCCATTCCGGCTTGCGCAATGCCCACGCGGCACCCGCCCCTCCTGCCGCCAGAAGCAGCGCCAGCAGCCAGAAGTTCTCGCGCGTCCAGGTCCCTACGTGCAGCACCAGCCAGGCCAGCAGCGGCAGATCCTTGGCGTGCTGCAGCAAGGAGGCAAACTTCGGCACCACGAAGATGAACATGATCGCCACCGCCGCGATGCCCGCGATCACCAGCACCGCCGGGTAGATCAAGGCATTGCGCATCTCGTTGCGCAGTTGCTGCTCGTACTCCATCTGGCTGGAAGCATCGCGCAGGGCCCGCCCCAGCTCGCCGGTCAACTCGCCCGCGCGCGCCAGCTGGATCACGTATTCGGGCAGCGGCAGGCCGCACTTGGCCAAGGTGGCTGAAAACGCCTGCCCGCGCTGCAGATCCCGCGACATCCCGGAAAACGCCGCCACGATGCGAGGGTGATGCGCACCCAGCGCCTGGCTGCCCACCGCATCGGCGATGCTCACGCCGGAAGTGAGCATGGTGGCCAGCTCCTGCAGCGCCAGAATCACATCGGCATGCCGCAAGCGCCCGTGACGGCGGTTTGCCCCCGCATCCCCGGAGCGGATCTCGATCACGGACAGGCCGCGGCGCTCCAGCTGGCGGGCCGCCTCGCGCTCGCTGTCGGCGCGCAGCATGCCTTCCAGGCTCACACCATCGGTGTTCAAGGCTTGGTAATGGAATCGAGGCATCAGTGATCAGCCGCCGGCAACGCGCAGCACTTCCTCCACCGTGGTCAAGCCCTGCCACGCCTTGAGCAGACCATCGTCCCGCAAGAAACGACAGCCTTCGTCACGCGCCAGCTGCTTCATCTCGTTGACCGAAGCACCGCTGACGATCAAGGCCTGCATGGCTTCGCTCACCGGCACCAGCTCGTAGATGCCCAAACGGCCGCGGTAGCCCGTCTGCATGCAGTGCCCGCAGCCCACCGCCTCCATCCAGCGCGGCGCCATGCCGGGCAATACATGCTCGGCGTGACGGCGCGCCTCGGCCTCGATCGAGGCCGGCACCGCATGCGGTCGCGCGCAATGCGGGCACAGGCGGCGCACCAGGCGCTGCGCCTGCACCGCCCGCACGGGGGTCGCCACGAGGAAGGGCTCCACCCCCATGTCCACCAGCCGGGTGAAGGCGCTGATGGCGTCATTGGTGTGCAGGGTGGACAGCACCAGATGCCCGGTCAAGGCCGCCTGCACCGCGATTTCGGCCGTCTCCAGATCGCGGATTTCACCGATCATGATGACGTCCGGGTCCTGACGCAGGATCGAACGCAGGGCATTGGCGAACGTCAGCCCGATGTCGGGGTGCGCCTGGATCTGGGTGATCGCCGGCAGCTGGAACTCCACCGGGTCTTCCACCGTGATGATCTTCTTCAGCCCGTCATTGGCCGCCGCCAGCGCCGCATACAGCGTGGTGGACTTGCCCGAGCCGGTGGGGCCGGTCACCAGCACGATGCCATTGGCCTGCGCGGTCCACTCCCGCATCAGGGCCAGATGGTCGGCCTCGAAGCCCAGCTTCTCCAGCCCCAATTCCTTGCGCTCCTTCGGCAGCAGGCGCATCACGATGGATTCGCCATGCACGCCAGGCAGCGCCGACACGCGGATATCCATTTCTTGGCCGCCCACGCGGGTGGACATGCGGCCATCCTGCGGCAGGCGACGCTCGGCGATATCCATCCCGGAGATCAGCTTGAGGCGCGAAGCCACCGCGTCGAAGCGGTCGCGTGGCAGGTTCAGGCGATTGTGCAGCACGCCATCGATGCGGAACCGCACGCTGAAACTGCGCTCCTCCGGCTCGAGATGGATGTCCGAGGCGCGCTGCTCCACCGCCTGCGCCATCAGATTGCTGACCAGCTCGACCACCGGTGCCTCTTCGGCCATTGCACGCAGTTGCTGCTCGTCCCCGCCGCCAAACGCGTCATTCGCCCGCGCATGGTGGGCCAACCCGTCCAGCATCCGCTCCAGATCCTGCGCGCGGCACAGGCACCAATGCACGCGTCGGCCCGGCCAGGCATGCCGCATCGCCTCGCGCAGCGCCGGCTGCAGCGGGTCACGCGTTGCACAGAAGAGATCGTTGCCCTCCCCCGGCCAAACCAGCAGCTGCTGGTCCAGCAACCAGTCGACCCCGGTCGCCGACTGGGCCGCCGTGAGGCGCAGCATGTCTTCGTCCGGCGCGGGCACCTCGGCCCCCATCACCGGCAACCCCAGCTGCCGGCTGAGCACCTGCAGCAGATTGTCCTCGCTGACCGCACCGATCCGCATCAACACGCTGCCGATGCGTCCGCCGATCTTCTCCTGCAGGGCCAACCCGCGCTCGAGATCCGCCGCCCCCAGCAGGCCAGCCTCCAGCAACAGCTCGCCAAGCAGGCGATCACGCGGCGGGGCGCGCAGGGCAACATCAGAGGACATCGGCGAATCCTTTCTTGAGCCGGGTGAACAACCACAGGCCCAAGGCGTACACACCCAAGGCCACCAACGAATACTGTGCCAGAACATCCCACTGCGGCCACTGCCCGTCGAACAGCACGCGCCGGATCTGTTCAGTCGGCAGTGTGATCGGGTTGAAGGCCAGCCACGGCTGGATCAACGCCGGCATGGCCTCCCGCGGGTAAAACACCGGCCCCAGGAACATGCAGGCCATCACCAGCGGCCCCACCAGTTGCCCGATGTCCCGCAGATACACGCCCAGCGCTGCCAGCATCCACGTCAGGCCCAGCAGCAGCAGCACGTACGGCAGGGCCACCAGGGGCAGGGCAAGCAGGCTGGGGGCCAGGCCAGTTCCGAAGAGCGCATTGAGCACCACCAGCACCAGCAGGGCCATCGCCGCATGAAAGCCCGCCGTCAGCAAAGCCACCCACGCCAGGGTTTCCAGCGGGAACACCACCTTGGTCACGTAGTTCGGCTGCCCGGTCACCAAACCTGGCGCACGCTGCAAGACCTCGGCCATCAGGCTGTGCACCACCATGCCCGCCAGCAGGCGCAGGGCAAACATCCCCATGCCCTGCTGCTCTGCCCCGGGCCAGCGGGTGGGCGCCACCACCCCGAAGACGAAGGTAAACACCCCCAGCATCAGCAGCGGGGTGAGCAAGGACCACAGCGACCCGAGCAGGGAGCCGCGGTAGCGCCCGGTAATGTCGCGCCAGGTCAGGATGCGGATCAGGGCACCATGGCGCAGGGGGTGCGCAAGCGTGGTCAGCAAAGGGGTCTCCATGAGGGGGCATTCAGGCGCGTCCGGCCTTGGACGGCTTCGCGGCACTGCGCCGCCCAACAGTCTAGCCAGTTGTGGCGCAAGCCGCGTCACGCCGCCCGTCACACGCCCACCGGCAGGCTTAGGCCATCCCGCATATGCGGGGGTAGGCCGTCCGTCAACATTGACGGGGCCTGAACATTCGGTTAGCGTCCGCACTGCAACTTGATCAATCAGGGGAAGCAGGGGGAGAAGTCACGGCCATTTTTGGTCGCGGCCTCAACAAGAACATCATGCCAACGCCAACCTGAAAGAAGCCGGATGCCGGGGGCCCCGCCTCCTGGTACCGGGCGTGGGCCGTGCAGCCGGAGCAAGTTGCAATCAACCGTTTCAACAACTGACAGGAGTTAGTTAGACATGTCTAGCATGAAGAAGAACATCCTCGCCGTTGCCCTCGTGGCCGGTCTGGGTCTGGCCGGCACCGCCGCGGCCTATCACTACGGCACCTTGAAGCAGTCGCAGCCGAACACCGATCCGCAGTCCTCGGCGGCCATCGACACCGACCTGAACACCCCGGAAAACGTGGCTTACCAGCTGCTGCTGGCCCCGTTCTACAACTACACGATGACCGAAGACCTGGTCTTCGACATCAACCCGCCGGACAACGCGGTGCAGGTCACCACCGGCTTCACCGTGCGCGTCAAGCTGAACCGCAACGCCTGCGTACCGTCGGGCCTGCCTTACCCGCAGTCTGACACCACCTGCGCCGACACCACCGACGGTGCGCTGTTCAACACCGCCATCACCCCGGTCGCTGCCGACATGATCCTCGAGCCGACCCTGGTCGGTGCGGGCTGGACCGTCGCTTTCGACGCCTATTACGAAGCCGGCCGCGTCGCCTCGTTCCGCATCATCCCGCCGGCCGGCAACACCATGAACCCCAGCGCCGGCATCCTGCTGCGTTGGCGCAATGCCCCGCTGACCAGCCTGAGCGAATTCGCGTTCGGCAGCGTGGGCGGCGGCACCGACAAGGTCGACGCCGAGTTCTGGATGGTCAACGCCACCAATGACTCGCGTTACCAGGGTTCCACCACCAGCCGCACCATCCTGCGTCGCGTCAGCGGCGTGGAAATGTGCGCCGACCGCAACAATTCGGAAGTCGACAAGTACATCGACGTTGCCGACAACTGGGAAGAGGATCAGATCCCGAAGACCCTGTTCAGCTGGGACGGCAAGCTGGGCTCGGCCAACGACAACAACCTGGGCGGCACCGTGCAGGCTCCGTCGGACTACGACTCGCAGGTCATCAACCTGGGTGACGTGACCATC
>CAUJJG010000173.1 GCA_963205445.1 Pseudomonadota bacterium | reverse complement strand
CTGCGGGAGGTCATCGCACAAATGCGTTGACGGCGCATGGGGCCTGACAATCAGGTGCCTTGCGGATGCAGCGCATGGCGCAGACTGCGGTACGGCGGCGTCGCCATCACCATTTCGGTCAGCGAGAACGCCAGCTCACGTTCGGCCAGCACGGCGGCATCCGCGCCATGCTGTAGCAAATGCTTTACCTGCGCTTCGCTGTGCGCGCGGGCCAGCACGCTGATGGTGGGGTTGATCACCTTGAGTCGGTCGATCGTGGTGCCTGCTTCCAGCGCTTGGGGCATCGCGAAAATGGCAAGGTTGGCCCGCGCTGGGGCCGCTTCCAGCATCACCCGCTGGTTGGCCACATTGCCGCGGACGGTAAGAAACCCGTTGGCGCGCGCTTGGTCGACGCGATCGGCGTCTTCTTCCACCACCACGAGCGGGACGCCGCGTTCACGCAGCAGCTGCGCCAGTTGGCTGCCAACACGGCCGAAGCCGACCACGATGGCATGGCCCTCGATATCCACGGGTACCACCTCCGGCTCGGGTGCTGCATTGGCGGCGGCGCGGGCGTCCTCGCGTGCCTGCCAGCGGTCCAGCACCATGAACAGGATCGGGTTCAGCATGATGGTGATCAAGGCGCCGGCCAGCACCAGATCGTGGCCATCCTTGGGCAGGATCCCCAGGCTCAGGCCGAGGCCGGCGATGATGAAGGCGAATTCGCCGATTTGTGCCAGACTGGTCGAGATGGTCAGTGCCGTGCTGTTGGGATGCCCGAATGCGCGCACGATGACATAGGCCGCCACGGATTTCCCGAACACGATGATCAGGGTGGTCGCCAGTACCTGCAGAGGATGTTCGATGAGGATGCGCGGGTCGAACAGCATGCCCACCGAGACAAAAAACAGCACCGCGAATGCGTCGCGCATCGGCAGCGAATCATTGGCGGCCTGATGGCTGAATTCGGACTCATTCAGCAGCATGCCGGCAAAGAAAGCACCCAAAGCGAAACTCACGCCAAACAGCTCCGCTGAGCCAAAGGCCACGCCCATTGCGATGGACAGCACCGCCAGCGTGAACAATTCGCGTGAGCCTGTACCTGCAATGCGTTCCAGCACCCAAGGAATGGCGCGCCGGCCGACGACCAGCATGAAGGCAACGAAGGCTGCCACCTTGCCGAAGGTGATGGCCAACGCTTTCAGGATGCCGGCCGTGCCGATGGCCTCGCTCCCGTTCAGGGCGCCTGCCAGTGCCGGGATCAGCACCAGCGCAATCACGCAGGCCAGGTCTTCGACGATCAGCCAGCCAACGGCGATTTTGCCGCGGCGCGTGTCCAGCAGGCGACGCTCCTCCATCGCCCGCAACAGCACCACGGTACTGGCCGTGGCAAGGGAGAATCCGAACACCAGACCTTCGACATGCTTCCAGCCCATGAGTTCGGCCAAGCCCCAGCCCAGCAGGGTGGCAACCGCAATCTGTCCGACGGCGCCCGGGATAGCGATATTTTTCACCGACATCAGATCGCGCAGCGAAAAATGCAGGCCGACCCCGAACATCAGCAGGATCACGCCGATCTCGGCCAGCTGTGGCGCCAACTCGGCATCCCCCACAAATCCGGGCGTGAACGGCCCGGCCACCACTCCAGCCAACAGATAGCCCACCAGCGGTGACAGGCGCAGGCGATTGGCCAGTGCGCCCAATGCGAAGGCGAGCACGAAGCCATAGACCAGCATGGCGATCAGTGAGGTGTGGTGCTGCATGGGGGTTCCGAGGGGGCGATGCCTTGATCATCGCATGGAGGAAAGCTTTGGCACCGGAAAAATATGCGTCTGCGAATGCTGCAAGTCCATGAAAATGAATGAGACATTCACCTTGCGGTCCGCTGCAGGTCTGGCGGATGTCAGCCCCGGCAAGGCAAGGCGGGAGAATGAAACTGCAAGGTGAAACGGGTTTGCCGGTAAAATCCCGCCCCCATGATCGCCTTCCGCAATTTCGCCCTCCGCCGCGGCGAACGCCTGCTGCTCTCCAATGTGGACCTGACCCTGCACGCCGGCTGGCGGGTGGGTGTGATCGGGCGCAATGGCGCCGGCAAATCCTCCCTGTTTGCTGCATTGATGCACGAGGTCGAGCCCGACAAGGGTGATCTGGACTTGCCGGGCAAGGCCCGCGTGGCCTCGGTGGCGCAGGAGACCCCGCACCTGCTGGACCCGGCGATTGACTACGTGCTGTCCGGGGATGCGGAGGTGCATGCGGCGATCCAGATGGAAGCCAATGCTTTCGCCAACGAGGATTGGGAGGCGGTGGCCGAGGCGCACCACCGGCTGGAGGAGGTGAATGGCTACGACGGCACGGCCCGCGCCGGCCGCCTGCTGCACGGGCTGGGCTTTCCGGCCGAGGTGCACGAAAAGCCGGTGGCGGATTTCTCGGGCGGCTGGCGGGTGCGCCTGAACGTGGCGCGGGCGCTGATGACGCCCTCCGACCTGTTGCTGCTGGACGAACCCACCAACCACCTGGATCTGGATGCCGTGGTCTGGCTGGAGGAGTGGCTCAAGCGCTACGACGGCACCTTGCTGGTGATTTCGCACGACCGCGAATTTCTCGACAACGTCACCACCCACATCCTGCATCTGCACGACGGCACCGCGAAGCTGTATGCCGGCAACTACACCGACTTCGAGCGCCAGCGTGCCGAGCATCTGCGCCAGCAGCAGATCGCGCACGAGAAGGAGCAGGCCGAGCGCGCCCACTTGCAAAGCTTTATCGACCGCTTCAAGGCCAAGGCCAGCAAGGCGAAACAGGCGCAGTCGCGGGTCAAGCGGCTGGCCAAACTGGCCGGGACCGAAGCAGTACGCGCCGAGCGCGCGCTGCACATCACCCTGCCGGAACCTTTGAAACTGCCCAATTCGCTGCTGTCGCTGCACGACGCGGATTGCGGCTATGGCGCGGGCGCCAGGATCCTGTCCAATGCCAACTTCGGTCTGGAGGCGGGCGACCGCATCGGCCTGCTGGGCCCCAACGGCGCCGGCAAATCCACCTTGGTGAAAACGCTGGTAGGCGAACTGGCGCCGATGACCGGCGAACGCAAGGC
>CAUJJG010000172.1 GCA_963205445.1 Pseudomonadota bacterium | reverse complement strand
GCAACGCCTTCGACACCCGCGATGCCGCCGGCCTGCTGATCCACCCCTACGGCCCGCACATCTTCCACACCAACGCCAAGCGCATCTTCGAATACCTCTCGCGCTTCACCACCTGGCGCATCTACGCGCACCGTGTGCTGGCCGAGGTCGAAGGCGAGCTGTATCCAATCCCGATCAACCGCAGCACCATCAACGCGCTCTACGGCCTGGACCTCGACGAAGCCGGGGTCGAGGCGTACCTTGCCGCGCGCCGGCAGGACCGCCAGCCGGCGAAAACCAGCGAAGACGTGGTGCTCAACAGCGTCGGCGAGGACCTCTGCGACAAGTTCTTCCGCGGCTATACCCGCAAGCAGTGGGGGCTGGACCTGTCCGAGCTGTCGGCCGGGGTCGCCGCGCGGATTCCGACCCGCAGCAATGACGACGACCGCTACTTCAGCGACAGCTTCCAGTTCATGCCGGCCGAGGGCTATACCCGGATGTTCGAGCGCTTGCTCGATCATCCCAATATCAGCGTCCGCACCGGCGTGCGCTTCGAGCGCAAGACCACGCCCAGGCCACGCCGGCAGCTGATCTACAGCGGCCCGATCGACCAGTTCTTCGACACCTGCCACGGGCCGCTGCCGTATCGCAGCCTGCGCTTCGAGCACGCGCACCTGCCCGATACCGAGCGCTTCCAGCCCACCGGCACGGTCAACTATCCCAACGACCACGCCTATACCCGGATCACCGAGTTCAAGCACCTGACCGGCGAGACCGCGGCCGGCACCTCGATCGTGCGCGAATACCCGATGGCCGACGGCGACCCGTTCTACCCGATCCCGCGCCCGGAGAACGAGGCGCGCTACCAGCTGTACAAGGCGATGGCCGAGCAGGAGGCGGGCGTGAGCTTCGTCGGCCGGCTGGCGCAGTACCGCTACTACAACATGGACCAGGTGGTTGGCGCGGCGCTGGCGTTGAGCGCGCGGCTGCTGGGCCAGGGCGAGGCGGCGGCATGAGCACGCGACGCAACCTGGTGATCGTGCGCGCCGGCGACAACTCGGTACACCCGGGCTGGCTGGCCGATGCCGACCGCAATTTCGACATCTTCGTCAGCTATTTCGGCAACGAGCAAGACCGCTACAAGGACAGCGCCGACTACCACGAGAACCGCAAGGGCATGAAGTGGCCGGTGCTGGGCGAGCTGCTGCAGGCGCGCCCGGAGCTGGTCGAACGCTATGCCCAGTTCTGGTTTCCCGACGACGACATCGTCACCGATGCGGCCACCATCAGCCGCATGTTCGATTTCGCCAGCGCCTACCGGCTGGCGTTGGCGCAGCCGGCGCTGACCCGCGAGTCCTATTTCAGCTGGCCGCTGCTGCTGCAGGATGTGCGCTACCAGCTGCGCTTCACCCGCTTCGTCGAGGTGATGGTGCCCGTGTTCGACCGCGAGGCGCTGCGTACCTGCCTGCCCAGCTTCACCGAAAACAACAGCGGCTGGGGTCTGGACTGGCTCTGGCCGCAGCTGCTGGCCGACCGCGGCCCGGAGGCAATCGCCATCATCGACGCGGTCGCGGTGTTCCATTCGCGCCCAGTCGGCGGCGGCGAGCTGTACAAGGGCAGCGGCACCTCGGTCGCCGAAGCCGACAGATTGGCCTTGTTCGCCAAGTACGGGCTGGCCCCCGACGTGCTGGCGGATGCCCGCCATTTCTCCGGCGGCGTCCGCTGCACCCCGCCAGGTCCGTGGGCCGCGCCGCTGCAGTCGTTTTCGCATGGGCTACGCCGGCTCAACTACCGCCGGCTTGCACGGCGCAAGCGCAAGCCCACCCCGGAGACATGAGCATGCTGCCGGACGGCTGCGTTTGCTTTCTGATCAATCTTGATCGCTCCCCGCAACGGCTGCAGACGATGGTGTCCCGGCTGGCCACGTTGGGAGTCGAATACGTCCGTGTCGCCGGTGTCGATGGCGCACAGCTGGCCGACGATGAATTCCGCCAGCACACCCGCGAGAACCGCTACTACAAGCCGATTCGGCGTGGCGAGGTCGGCTGCTATCTCAGCCACCTCAAGACGCTGCAGGCCTTCCTCGACAGCGATGCGCGCTTCGCCCTGATCCTCGAAGACGACTGCCAGTTCAGCCCGGCTTTCCTCGCGGCGTTGCAGTCGGCGCTTGCCCTGCGCGAGACGACGCACGATGCGCTGCTGCGCTGGGACGTGCTCAAGCTCAACCGCAAGCGACGGCGGCTGGTGGCGCTTGCAGCGCTGACGGAAAACACCCGGTTGGTCGAATACGGCCTGAGCGTGCCCATCACCACCGCGGCGGCGGTGTGGACGCGGGATGCGGCGCAGCGATTCTTGCGCGCCTATCGCGGCACCGCGCGGCCCATCGATTGCGATCTGCAGCACCCGTGGGAGTTCGGGCTCAACATCCTTGCGCTGCAGCCGTCGCCGGTGACGCAGGGTGACGTGCCCTCCACCATCGGCAATCGCAAGCACGGTGCGCACGGCCCATTTGCCAAGCTTGGCTACGAGCTGCGGCGGCTGTGGCCGAAGTTGCGTCACTTCGGGCATCGCTACGGCTGGGGCTGCATCGCCGGCTGGCTGTGGCGGCGCGAACTGCACTACCGCCCACGCGATTGACGCAGGCGGCAGCCTCCAATCAGGGTTGCAGGTGGCGCTTCTCCACCGCCCAGGCGTGGCCGACGATGGTGTCCAGATCGGCGTAGCGTGGTTGCCAGCCCAGCGCTTCGCGCGCGGCGCGGGCATCGGCCACCAATGCCGGCGGGTCGCCCGCGCGGCGCTCACCCATCACCACCGTGACCGGTTGACCGCTGATCTTGCGCACCGTCTCGATCACCTCGCGCACCGAATAGCCGCTGCCATTGCCGAGGTTGTAGCGGGCGCTGCCGGCGCCGGCCAGCAGCTGGCGCAGCGCCAGCAGATGGGCTTCGGCCAGATCTTCCACATGGATGTAGTCGCGGATGCAGGTGCCATCGGCGGTGGCGTAGTCCTCACCGAACACGGTGATGTGCGGGCGACGGCCGGAGGCGACCTGCAGGATCAGCGGGATCAGATGGGTTTCCGGCTCGTGACTCTCGCCCAACTCGCCCTCGGGGTCGGCGCCGGCGGCGTTGAAATAGCGCAGGCAGACCGCCTTCAGACCGTAGGCGCGGTCGTAGTCTTCCAGCATTTGCTCGACGAACCACTTGCTGCGGCCATACGGGTTGATCGGCGCCTTCGGGTGGGCCTCGTCGATCGGCACGTACTGCGGATCACCGAAGATCGCCGCGGTCGATGAGAAGATGAACTTGTTCACGCCGTGCGCGCGCATGCCGTCGAGCAGGGTCTGGGTGGCGGTGACGTTGTTGCGGTAGTACTTGGCGGGATCGGTGACCGATTCGCCGACCTGGATGAAGCTGGCGAAGTGCATCACCGCCGCCGGCTTGACCTCGCCCAGCAGGGCGTCGACGAAGCCGGCATCGCCGATGTCGCCGACGTGCAGCGGCGCACCCAGCACCGCCTCGCGGTGGCCGGAGGACAGGTCGTCGGCGACCACGGCAGCAAAACCGTGGCGGCGCAGGTACTTGACCATATGTGAGCCGATGTAGCCGGCGCCGCCGACGACGAGGATGGTGTCTGACATCGTGTTGCAGTTCCGTTGTGCCAGCGCCCATTGTCGCCGATGCCGGCCTCACCAGCGCAGCCGGCCCCTTGCCATCTGGCTCACCAACCGCAGAGACAGCGCCTGTGCCTCCGGCAGCGCCAGATGCTGCAGTTGCAGCGGCGACCCGAACGGCGATGCCCCCGCCGTATCCAGCAACAGGCTGGCCATGCCGAAACGGCGCTGCAGCGGCGACTGCGACAGACGCACCGCCTGGAGTTTGTCGATGCGGGCAAAATGCCAGGACCGCCGCCACCAACCGCGCCGCCACGCCACCAGCTGGCCGTTGTCGGCATAGGCACAGCGGGCGGCCTGTCGATGCCCACGCCACAGCAGCACCGGCAGCACGACCAGCAGCCACAGGCCCGCAGGGCCATGCCAGCTGCAGACCACGGTCACCGCCACCAGCGCCAAGACCATGCCGGGCCAAGCCATCAGCCAGCCGGCCCGCACGTGCAGCGGTTGCCATGCCAAGGTCTCCCAGCCCGCCTGTGGCAGGAAGTGGGCGATCAGCGCGTCGCATTGCGCCGGCGTGGCGATCGGGGCGACATCACGGAACCCCTGCCGCCCCTCCTCCTGCCCGCGCTGCCCGGAGGCGGTGTCCACACGCAGGCTGCGTCGTTTGAACCAGCGATGCAGCACCCCTTCCTGCAGCGTCCATGCCTGAATCCGTCCGCGCTTCACCGATGAGCGCGTGCGCCCCAGCAGGCCGCGCTCCACGGTCACGCGCCCGGCCTCTTCGCGCAAGGTGAACCCGTGAAACTGCAGGAGCGCCAAGACCACCGACAGCAAGCGCAACAGCAGCAAGGCCAGCACCGCCAGACTGGCCACGGCCAGACCCAACACCAGCGGGCTGTCCTGGGCGTGCGCATCGGCCAAGCCCACCACCTGCCCGAATGCCAAACGCCCCCAGCGCTCCAGCAGCGTGGATGACACGTTTTCTCCGGTTTGCGCCATCACCCCCAGACCCGCCGCAACCACCAGCATGCCGCGATTGGAGATCAGGCCCAGCCGCACCAACTCACCATCGCCCAGCACCAGCAGGGGCGGCACGACGCCGTCAACGTCCGCTGACTCAACGCCCAAGCCACGGCGCTTGATCAATGCTTCCAGGGCGTGCGCCTGCGCCAGCGACAGAACCCGCATCTGCGCTTCTGGCTTGATGCCCCCCGCCGATTCCAGCCGCACTTCGGCCACGCCAACCAAGCGGTGCAGCAAGGTCTGGTGCAGGTTGACATTGTGGATGCGCGCATACGGAATGTCGCGCAGGCTGCGCTGCAGCCAGCCACTGCGAATGACGATGGCATCGGCCTGCAGGCGATAACGGTAGGTGAAATATTCCGCCAGCGACACTGCCACCAGCACCGCCACCGCAATCAGGCCCCAGAGATCGTGGCGATCCCCGCGGCCGGCAAACAGCAGTACCAGCAGCGGCAGGATGAATTGCTTGAGCTGGGCAATCAGCACGAACAGCCACGACAGCGGGTGCAGCCTGTGCTCTCGCCCGTCCAACCCAAGCGTGCCGGCATCGCCGCTTGTCACAGGGCGTCGCCTTCGTCATCCAACTGCCGCGCCAGCGCATCCCGCAGCGCCTCCGCATCGGCGGCATCCAGGCCACGCACCGTCACTCCCGACAACTGCACCGCTGCGGTGTGCACCACCATGGTAGCCAAGCCCGCGCGACGCTCCAACGGGCCGTGCTTGAGGTCCACATGTTGCACCCGGCTGGCGGGCACCCGCGTTTCTCGCCACCACAACCGTCCCTGCCGCAGCCACAGGCCCTCGGCATCCAGCTTCCAGCGTTGATGACGCAGCAATGCGCCCCATGCGCCACCCAGCACGGCGGCCAGCCCCACGCCGCCCAGCAAACCCGCCGTGCGCTGCGTCGAAGGAAGTTCATCCATCGCGAACCAAGGCCCTGCCAGCGCCAGCAGCGCACACAGGCCCAGCACAACGGCCAGAAACCCCGCATGCAGGCGAACCGCACGCCGCGGCGGCCCGTGCCACGCCGAACGGTCGAGGGTGGACGGGGGTTGGGGGCCGGTGTTGTCGTTCATTGCGGCGGGTCGTGGTAGGGGCTGTGTTCACCGCTGCCGGGCGGCCGGAGCGTGTAGCGCTTGTAAGTCCATTGGTACTGCGCAAAATCGCGCCGGGCCACCGCCTCCACCCCTGCGTTGAGCGCCTGGACGGCCCGCACCGGGTCGGCATCGGCGACCGCCGCGGGTGCAGCCTCCACGTGCAGGGCAAACCGGGGTGCCCCCTCGCCCGGCAGCCGCTGACACCAGCACAGCAGGACCTGCGCCCCACTGCGATGGGCAAGCCGGCCCAGCAAGGTCATGGTCAGGGCCTGAATGCCGAAGAACGCCGCAAACTCTCCCTCGCCAGCCTTGGGTTGCTGGTCGGGCAGGATCCCCACCACCCCACCCTTCTGCAGGCGTTTGAGCAAGGTGCGCACACCGGCCGCCTCCGCCCGCACCTGTTCGACCTGGCCACCGGCATTGGCCCGCACCCGGCGCAGGAAGGCCTCGCCCACCGCCGACTCCGGTGGCCGGTACAGGATCGCCAGCGGCGTCTTGTGCGCCAGCCATTGGTTCAGCAACTCCCAATTGCCCATGTGCGGCGCCGCCACGATCAACCCACGCCCGGACTGCAAGGCAGCATCGAACAAGGCCTCGCCGTGCACCTCGACGATGTCAGCCAGATTGTGTCGGGCCGGCCGCGTCCAAAGGCGCAGGGTCTCGAAGGCCTGCCGCGCCGTCGTCCGCAGGATTTCGAGCACCAGTGCCTCACGGGCAGCCGGCGCCAGATCGGCGCGCACAAGTTCCAGGTTGCGCCGCGCCACCCGCGCCTCACGGGCATTGCGGCGCAGCCACAGCCGCGCCATGGCGTCCGCAAGCGCACGCTGCAGCCCCCACGGCAGGCGGGCCACGCACCAGGCAAGGGCATACAGCAGGGCGGCGACAACGGCATCCATGCGTTCAGTCTAGCCGGCACAGCCGGTATTCTTGAGGAATGCTTGCACTCATCCAGCGCGTGACCCAGGCCGCGGTCACCGTCGACGGCGAGACCGTCGGCGCCATTGGCCCCGGCTTGCTGGCCTTGGTTGGCGTGGAGCCCGGCGACACCGACCCGCAGCTTCGCCGAATGGCACAGCGCCTGCTGGGTTATCGCGTTTTCGAAGACGATGCCGGCAAGATGAACCGTTCTTTGACGGATATTGGCGGAGGACTGCTGCTGGTCAGCCAGTTCACCCTGGCCGCCGATACCCGCAGCGGCATGCGCCCGAGCTTCAGCACGGCAGCCCCCCCGGCCGAGGCCGAGCACCTGTTCCAACGGCTCGTCGACCATTGCCGCGACTTGCACGGCACGGGGGTGGAAACCGGGCGCTTTGGCGCCCATATGGTCGTCAGTCTCGTCAACGACGGGCCGGTGAGTTTCCTGCTTCGCCCCTGAACGGCCGCGCGGCCACGGGCAGCGGAGCGGATCCTCAGGCGGTATAATGCTTGGTTCTTTATTCACGCACCCGCGCGTGGATTCACTATCTTTTGGTAGCACCTTCCATGGCCAACGAACGGCAGAACGCCCCCCAGCAGTCCGACATCAAGATCTTGATCAGCAAGGGTCTGGAGCAGGGCTATCTGACCTACGCCGAAGTCAATGATCACCTGCCCGACGACATGGTCGACCCGGAGCAGCTGGAAGACATCATCGGCATGATCAACGGCATGGGCATCGAGGTGCACGAAGTCGCGCCCGATGTGGAAACCCTGCTGCTGGCCGGCCAGCAAGCCGGTGGCCGCGAAGTGGATGAAACCGCCGCCGAAGAAGCCGCCGCCGCCCTGACCTCGCTGGACACCGAAGGCGGCCGCACCACCGACCCCGTGCGCATGTACATGCGCGAAATGGGCACGGTGGACCTGCTGACCCGTGAAGGCGAAATCGCGATCGCCAAGCGCATCGAAGAAGGCCTGGCCGAAGTCCATGCCGCGCTGGCCAGCTTCCCTTGGTCCACCCAGCTGCTGCTGGAGGACTGGGAGCTGCACAAGGCCGGCAAGAAGCGTCTTGCCGAAATCGTGGTGGGCTTCAATGACGAGGAGACGGTCACCGAGGAAGTGCCGCTCGCCAGCGACACCGATGCAGACGCCGATGTCGATGAGGATGCGGACGACGACGCGGCCGGCGACGAGGCGGATGAGCCCGCACCCGCCGGCATCGACACCGCACGCGTGGCCGAGACCATGGACGCCTTGGCCGCGGCCTACACCCGGTTCCAGAAGGCGCACGCCAAGGGCGGCCCCGGCGCCAAGCCCACGCAGAAAGCGCGCGAAGAGATCAGCGAAATCTTCCTGACCCTCAAGCTGCCCCTGCCGCTGACCGATGCGCTGATGAAGAAGCTGCGCGACAGCGTTGGCCAGATGAAGGAGCACGAACGCCGCATCCTCGATCTGTGCACCCGCGTGGCCAAGATGCCGCGCAAGGACTTCCTCAAGGCTTGGGAAGGCAACCAGACCAACCTCGACTGGGTGGACGAGCTGCTCAAGCGCAAGCAAAAGTGGGGCAGCGCCCTGCGCGACGTGCGGGAGCAGATCATCGCCGAACAGGAAGCCACGCTGGCGCTGGAAAAGGCCATGCAGGTCACCCTGCCGGAGCTCAAGGAGATCAACCGCGCGATGATCTATGGCGAAGCCAAGGCGCGGAAGGCGAAGAAGGAAATGGTTGAAGCCAACCTGCGCCTCGTGATCTCCATCGCCAAGAAGTACACCAACCGTGGCCTGCAATTCCTCGACCTGATCCAGGAAGGCAACATTGGCCTGATGAAGGCGGTGGACAAGTTCGAACACCGTCGCGGCTTCAAGTTCTCGACCTATGCGACGTGGTGGATCCGTCAGGCCATCACCCGCTCGATCGCCGACCAGGCGCGCACCATCCGCATTCCGGTGCACATGATCGAAACGATCAACAAGCTCAACCGCATTTCACGCCAGATGCTCCAGCAGTACGGCCGCGAAGCCACGCCGGAAGAATTGGCGAAGGAAATGGACATGCCCGAGGACAAGATCCGCAAGGTCATGAAGATCGCCAAGGAGCCCATCTCGATGGAGACTCCGATCGGCGACGACGAAGATTCGCATCTGGGCGACTTCATCGAGGACACCAACGTGATGTCCCCGATTGAAGCCACCACCGACATCAACCTGATCGAAACCGTGCGCGACGTGCTGGCCGGGCTGACCCCGAGGGAAGCCAAGGTGCTGCGCATGCGCTTCGGCATCGACATGAACACCGACCACACCCTTGAAGAAGTGGGCAAGCAGTTCGACGTCACCCGCGAACGCATCCGCCAGATCGAGGCCAAGGCCCTGCGCAAACTGCGCCACCCCAGCCGCTCGGAAACCCTGCGCAGCTTCCTCGACGTGGATTGAGCACGCCGCTGCAATGAAAGCAGAAGCCCGCCGCCCGGCGGGCTTTTTCGTGGCTGCGCGGCGTGCGCGTCAGGTGCCGTGGAAGAACTGCTCGCGCATGATCTTGTCGTCGCGCACCTGGTACAGGCAGAGCACTTCCATCTGCATGCGCGGCTGGCCCTTCATGGTGATGTCCAGCATCATCGGCAGCGAGAACCAGTTGCCAGTCACCTGCGGCTCGTCCACGCTGCCGCCGTGGATCTGCTCCACCGACTCGGCCCAGACCACGCCCTTGGCGAGGATCGCGTCCAGACCCTTGGCGTTGCCCAGCGGCCCTTCGGCCATCGCCGGCATCTCGATGTTTTCCGCATCGCCCGCTTCAGATCGCGCGATCCAGTTCCGGGAAATGCGTTTCCGCATGGCAATTCGCGCAGAGCAGGATGCACTTGCGCACTTCAAGCGTGATTTCCGCCTGGCTGCGGTTGGACATGGCGCGCAGGTCTAGGTTGAAGCGCTTGTCGCGTGGGTCAAGATGGTGCCAAGCCAGCGCGGCGAGGTTGCGGCTGTAACCGCAGCGCACGCAACGACCATCTGCGGCCGTCACCAGTTCGAGCTTGCGCCGCAAACCGCGCGCCTGCTGATTCAGGTAGTTCTGATGACGTAGGTTGGTATCGTGGTTCTTGCAGGTGCGACCGCAATACCGCTGTTGCCGGCCCTGTAGCTGGCCACCGCAGACGACACATGCAATGCCGGATTTCATGCCGTGATCATTAGCCGCGTCTACTGGAGTGTGCTGGCAGAATGTTGCTAGGATGCGCGAACGGGCCTATAGCTCAATGGTTAGAGCAGAGGACTCATCGAAAGGTGACGCCGGCACCGAAAGGGCCGGATGAAAACGGGAAGAATTCAGGGGAACCGCAGCGGTCCGGCCGGCGGCAATCCTGAGCCGAGCCGGCGGTACACCGCCGGAAGGTGCAGAGACTACCTGTGGGCTGCAGTGCCCTTAAAGACAGGCTTGAGCCTCCCGCACCCCACCAGCGCAAGCTGCGGGTGATGAGATAGTCCACGCCGGGGCGAAAGCTCCGGGCAACGTGAATCCTTTGGTTCCAGGTTCGAGTCCTGGTGGGCCCACCATTTTCAAGTCCAGAGTCGTCCGTTGGCGTCCAGGATTTCGAGGTAGAACCCTTTCATCATTGCAGAGTCGATGGCGACCTCAATGGCGGCTGCTGGCAGGGTTTGATCCAGACCCGCTTGCATCGCCCGGCCCAGCAGGGCCGGGTGATGCGCTTGTTTCCTTATTTCGATCGGCGAGTTCAACTCTGATTCGCAACGCTTGAAGGAATATCCCTCTCGATGACTTCAAGGGGTGTTTGGTATCCAAGGATCTTGCGCGTCGGCCGATGCCGCTGGCCCTGGGCGATTGGATCGCAGCCCATGCGACGGGGTGAGTGGAGCATTTGCATCGCAAGTGGCAATCACATGACTGCAAGGGAGATGTGCATGACCCAACACCAAGCCAGGATCAAACTCACCGCGCGCTACACCGAAGCGCTCGACTATGCGCGCGAACAGCATGCCCACCAGACCCGCAAGGGGACGCAGACGCCCTACCTGAGCCATCTGCTTGGCGTCAGCGCGCTGGTGCTGGACCACGGTGGCGACGAAGATCAGGCCATTGCCGGTTTGTTGCATGACGTGATCGAAGATTGCGGCGCCCAGCACGAAGCGCGGGTGCGTGAACGCTTCGGCGAGCGGGTGGCGCGCATCGTGCTGGCTTGCACGGACAGCACGCAGGAGGACAAGGCCGCGCTGGACACGCCGGAGGCAAAGTTCGCCGACTGGCGTCATCGCAAGCTGGCGTATCTGGAACACCTCCGGCATACCGAGGCCGATGCCTTGCTGGTGTCCTGCTGCGACAAGCTGCACAACGCGCGCGCCATCGTCGGTGATCTCGAAAATCCAGCGGTGGGGGTGGCGGTATTTGATCGCTTCACCGCAAGACGCGATGGCACCTTGCGCTATTACCACGCGCTAGGCGACATCTTCACAACGCGCGGCGCAAGTGCGGCGCGGGCGCTGGAAGCCGAGATCGCCCGCATGCATGCGCTGGCAGGCGTGGAGACGCGAGCGGGGTTGGCCTTGCCTTAGACTGCGCGCACCCCCCTGCTTGCACACGCCAATGACTGATTTGCTTGAAACCGTCGAACACGAAACCGGCCCCAACCCGCAGTGGTGCGTGTTGTGGCTGCATGGCCTGGGGGCCGATGGCCACGATTTCGCGCCGATCGTGCCGGAGCTGGTGCGTCGCGACTGGCCGGCGCTGCGTTTCGTGTTCCCGCATGCGCCGGTGCGCGCGGTAACCATCAACGGCGGTGCGCGGATGCGGGCGTGGTATGACATCACCTCGTTCGATTTCGGTGATGCGGCGCAGCGCGCCGATGCAGAGGGCGTGCAGGTCTCCGTGGACCAGGTGAACGCGCTGATCGCTCGCGAGGGTGCGCGTGGCATCCCGCCCGAGCGCATCCTGCTGGCAGGCTTTTCGCAAGGGGGGGCCATCACGCTGGCCGCCGGCCTGGCCCGCAGCCAACCGCTGGCCGGCCTTGTGGCCCTGTCCACCTATCTGCCAATGGGCGTCGAACAGGCCCGTGCCATCCTGCAGCCAGGTGCCCACACGCAGCCGCTGTTCATGGCGCATGGCGTGTTCGACCCGGTGGTGCCTGCAGCCGCCGGCGAGGCCGGGGCGAAGGCGATGCGCGACCTGGGTTTCGACGTGCTTTGGCGGCGCTACCCCATGCAGCATCAGGTCTGCGCCGAGGAAATCGGCCATCTTGCGGACTGGCTGCAGGCCCGCCTCAACGCCGCCTGAGGTGACGCCGGCCCGTCGGCGCGGCTACCATCTCCTTGGGGATCCGCTCAACCGGAGCGCGCAGGATGGAGGCAGCACCACTGCATGTGCTGATCGTGGACGACGAGCCGCTGGCACGGGTACGTCTGCGCAGTTTGCTGGAAGCACAACCCGGCGTCGTGGTGCTGGGCGAAGCGGTGGATGGTGCTGTCGCGCTGGCGCAGTGCGCAAAGATGCAGCCCGACATGGTGCTGCTGGACATCACCATGCCCGGCATGGACGGGCTGGAAACGGCGCGGCGGCTCGCGGCTGGCCCAAATCCGCCCGCCATCGTGTTCTGTACCGCCTTTGACGACCACGCGCTCTCCGCGTTCGAGGCGCAGGCGCTGGACTATCTGGTCAAACCCGTACGTCCCGAACGCCTTGCCGCCGCCCTCGACAAGGTGCGCACCTTCCTGGCTGGACGCAAGCAGCAGCCCACCGCCCCGGCATCACGCCAACATCTCTGCGCACGTCTGCGCGGCAGCCTGCGGATGATCCCGGTGGAGGACATCCGTTACCTGCAAGCCGACGAGAAATACGTGGCCGTGCACCACGCCCGCGGCGAGGACCTGATCGAAGAATCCCTGAAAGCACTGGAAACCGAGTTTTCCGACCGCTTCATCCGCATCCACCGCAACTGCCTGGTAGCGCGCAACGAAATCGTCGAACTGAAGCGCTCGCCGGAGGGTCATGTGCACGCAGTCCTGCGCCACGTCGATCTGCCGCTGGAGGTCAGCCGCCGCTGCCTCAGCCAGCTGCGTGAGACCTTTCGCCATCTGTAAGCCACCGCTTGCCCGACAGCAGGTAATCCGGCAGGTGATCCTGCAGGCGATAATGCGCGCATGACCACGCTTCGCATCGCCACCCGCAAGAGCCCGCTCGCCCTCTGGCAGACGGAACACGTTGCCGCCCGTCTGCGCGCGGCCCACCCCGGCCTGACTGTGGTGCTGGTCCCGCTGTCCACTCGCGGCGACGAGATCCTGGACCGCTCGCTGGCGGCCATCGGCGGCAAGGGGCTGTTCCTGAAGGAGCTGGAATTGGCGATGCAGCGCGGCGAGGCCGATCTTGCCGTGCACTCGCTCAAGGACGTGCCGATGGTGCTGGAGCCGGGCTTCGCGCTGGCCGCCATCCTGCCCCGGGCCGACCACGCCGATGCCTTTGTCAGTCATCGCTTCGCCCATCTCGACGCCTTGCCGCAAGGGGCCCGCGTGGGCACGTCTTCGCTGCGACGACAGGCACAGCTGCGCGCCCTGCGCCCGGATCTGCAGCTTGCCGACCTGCGCGGCAACGTGAATACCCGCTTGTCCAAACTGGACGCCGGCGAGTTTGATGCCATCGTGCTGGCCTGCGCCGGCCTGCAGCGGTTGGGGTTCGATGCTCGCATCCGCGCACGGCTGGACGCACCGGCCTGGCTGCCGGCACCGGCACAGGGGGCGATTGCGGTGGAAGTGCTTTCGGATGCCCCCCAGGTGGCTGCGCTGTGCGCGGTCTTGGACGACCCGGCCACCCGCACCTGCGTCACTGCCGAGCGCGCGATGAACCGGCACCTCGACGGCAGTTGCCATGTGCCGGTGGCGGCGTTGGCCTGCCTGCAGGCGGGGCGGCTGCACTTGCAAGGTTTGGTCGGCTCGACCACGGACGGACGCTGTCTGCGTGCCGAGGCTGAGGCCGACGCCAGCACTCCGGAAGCCTTGGGCATCGCGGTGGCAGACGCCCTGCTGGCGCAAGGCGCACGGGCGTTGATCGCCGGTTGACCCAGCCGCTGCGGCGTCAGAACACGTAGCGCAGATTGACCTTTGCGTCAGTCTGGTTACGCCCCATCAGGGCGCTGTCGCGTCGCGTCTCCACGCCGGAACTCAAGGTCAGGTCCGGCTGCAGCTTCAGGTTGAGCAGCAGACTGTTGCGCAGATAGGTGCCGTGCTGCCCGGTTTCGATGCGGGTGGTCTGCGACAGCTTGGCGCGTTCACCCAGCACCTGATTCCACTCCAGCTGCCCGCGCAGGATGGGGCCGGTGCCGGCGATGCCGTCATCGGCATACCCCTGCAGGCGATAACCGGTATCCACCACCATTTTCAGAGAAGTCGCTGCAGACGACACGGCCTGCACGCCATACTGCATGCCCACACGGGCATTGCTGCCCTGTGGCTTGATCCAGTCGCGCCGCATCGCGGCCATGCGCAGGCGACCGCCGGCCCCTGGCAGGGTGCTGCCATCGACGCGCAGCTGGCCGGCCGGTATCGACGGCATCGCGTCCACCCGCCATTCGTCCCGCACGCAGCGGGCGCTCAGACAGCGGGGGGGGTCCACCAGGCGCTGGGCCACCTCCGGCGGCAGAACCGGCAAGGGCGCAGGGGCATAGGCAAGGGGCGGCGCGGTGAACGCCAGCCACAGCAAGGGCAGCATGGTCGTCGGTTGGCGGAGGATTGGCCCATTCTACCCGGGGGCAAGGGCTGCACAACTGAACGAAAGACGCATAATCGGGGGATGGACCGCACCGAACGCATCATCGCCCTGCACCGGGCCCTGCAAGCCGCCCGCCGACCGGTCACCGTGGCCCGCCTGCAGGATGTACTGGCCTGCTCCCGGGCCACCGTATACCGCGACATCGCCTTTCTGCGCGATGCGCTGATGGCGCCGGTGACCGGGGACGGGGAAGCCGGCTTCCTGTACGACCGGGAGGAAAACGACCGCTTCGAACTGCCCGGCCTGTGGTTGAGCTCGGAGGAGCTGCACGCCCTGCTGGCCGCGCAGCAGCTGCTGGCCCGCAGCAGCGGCGGGATGCTGTCGACGGCGCTGGCGCCATTGCAGCAGCGCGTCGAAAAATTGCTGGACGCCCATTCCGGCAGCAAGCGCTGGCCCTTGGAGCGCGTGCGGGTGGTGCCGCACCGAACCCGCAAGATGGATGAGCACGCCTTCCGCATCGTGGCCTCGGCGGTATTGGAGCGCCGCCGTCTGGCCTTCGACTACCGGGCGCGCTCCACCGATGCGCTCACGCGCCGCACGGTCAGCCCGCAGCGCCTCACCCACTACCGCGACAACTGGTATCTCGACGCCTGGGACGAGGACCGCGAGGGGCTGCGCAGCTTTTCGGTCGACCGCATGGCCGGTGCGCGCTTCATGGAAGGGGCGGCACAGGACGTGGAGGAAGCGACGCTGCACGCCCATCTGGCCGGCAGCTACGGGATTTTCTCCGGTGCACCCAAGGCTTGGGCCACGATCCGCTTCAGCCCCAAAGCCGCCCGCTGGGTGGCCGATGAGCACTGGCATTCGCAGCAGCAAGGCCGCCACCTGCCCGACGGCAGCTATGAATTGAAGCTGCCGTACTCGGTGCCGCGCGAGCTGTTGATGGACGTGCTGCACTACGGCGCCGACGCCGAGATCATCGAGCCGAAAGCCTTGCGGGAACAGATGCGCGCCCATCTGCAGCTGGCCATTTCCAACTACGAGGCAGATTGAGTGGGCCCGGCCGCTGACAGCACGCATACCGCCTCCATCGCGCTGGCCTTGGGCGCTGGCGGCGCGCGCGGGCTGGCGCAGATCGGCGTCATCGAAGTGCTGCAAGCGCGTGGCCTCTACATCGAAGCCATTGCCGGCACCTCGTGCGGGGCCTTGGTGGGCGGGGCCTGCGCCGCCGGCAAGCTGGGGGAGCTGCGTGACTGGATGCTGCGCACCAGCCGCACGGAGATGCTGCGCCTGCTAGACCCCGGTTTGGGCCGTCCGGCCATGTTCACCGGCAACCGCTTGGTGCGCGTATTGCGCGAAGTGGTGGGCGAGCCGCGCATCGAAGATCTGCCGATCGACTTCACCGCGGTGGCGGTGGACCTGCTGCGCCAGCGCGAGGTTTGGCTGCGGCACGGGGATCTGTGGGACGCCTTGCGCGCCTCCTTCGCCATCCCCGGCATTTTCACGCCACTGACCATCGGCGAGATGGAACTGGTGGATGGCGGTCTGCTGGCGCCGTTGCCGCTGACCGCTACCCGCGTGACGGGCCCGCACCGGGTCATTGCGGTGGACATCCACCACCGCCCCCCCTCGCTGTCGGACGAGCCTGTGCATGCCCACGCAGACGCACCCGGCCCGGACGCACCGGGCCTGCTGGAGCGCTGGATGCAGCGGCATTTCCGTGGCGACGACAGCGGCCACGCCCACACGTTTGGCCTGATGGAAGTGATGGCGCGCGCGCTGGACACCATGCAGGCACGCATTTCCCGCGTGCAGCTGGCGCTGGAACCGCCTGAGCTGTTGATCCGCATCCCGCGCGATGCCTGCCAGTTCTATGAGTTCTGGCGTGCTGCGGAGCTGATCGACCTGGGCCGTCGGGAAGCCGAGCGCGCACTGGAAGCCGCGGGACTTTGATCTGCGAAAGGGGCTTGGCGCCGCCCGCCTACGCTTGGCCGCCGATCCAGCTGCGTTGAACGCGGAGGTCGGCGTCCAGCAGCACCAGGTCGGCGCGATAGCCGGGCGCGATCCGGCCCAGCTCGCCGCCCAGACCCAGAAATTCGGCCGGGTACTGCGCCGCCATCCGGCAGGCTTCCTCCAGCGGCAGGCCGAGCAGCTGGACCGCGTTGCGCACCGCGCTGGCCATGTCCAGCGCCGAGCCGGCCAGCGAGCCTGCGGCATTGCGGACCACGCCGTCGACCGCAGTGATGGTTTCGCCGTAGAGATTGAAACTGGGGTCGTCGCTGCCGACCATCGGCATCGCGTCGGTGACCAGCAGCACTTTGCCGCGCGGCTTGGCGGCGATGGCCACCTTCAGGCTGGCCGGGTGCACGTGGACGCCATCGGCAATGACGCCAACCCAGCTGTGCGGGTCTTCCAGCGCCGCGCCGACCACGCCGGGCTCGCGCCCCTGCAGCGGGGTCATCGCGTTGTACAGATGGGTGAAGCCGGTAATGCCGGCCTCCAGCCCGGCGCGGGTGTCTTCATAGCTGCCGGCAGTGTGGCCAGCGCAGACAATCGCGCCGCGTTCGACCATCGCGCGAATGGTAGCCGCCGGCACCCGCTCGGGGGCGAGAGTGATCACGGTGACGCCGTTGTCGAGCGATGTCGCCATCGCGATTTCGGCAGCGTCTGGCACGCGGAACTTGTCGGCGTTGTGGGTGCCCTTGCGCGCCGGCGCGATGTAAGGGCCTTCCAAATGGATGCCGAGCACGCCCGGCACGCCTTGTGCAATCGCATCGCGAGTGGCGGCGACCGCGCGCGCCATCACCGTGGCGTCGTCGCTGATCAGGGTGGGCAGCAGGCTGGTGGTGCCGAACTGGCGGTGGCCACGCGCGATCGCCGCGATCCCCTCTGCGCTGGTGTCGTTGTTGAACAGCACGCCGCCACCGCCGTTGACCTGGACGTCGATGAAGCCGGGCACCAGCGTGCCGCCCTGCAGGTCGATGCGGGTGCCGGTGCTGGGCGGCGCGCCGTGCAGCACGGACACGATATGGCCATCTTCGACCACCACGCAGGCGTCGGATTCGAAGCCGCGCTCGGTGAGAATCTGGCCGTTGTGGAAAACGAGGGGGGTCATGGCTCAGACCGTTTCCGTCACTTTGTTCAGATGCGGCGGCACGTCCGGATCATAACCACGCGCCAGCGACAGCGCGTTGGCCACCGCGTAGAACGCCTGTGCGGTGAGGATGGGGGTGACCGCCGGGTGCGGCGAAGCCGGCAGCGGCAGCGTGCCGGGGCCGGCCGCGCCGGGGCGGGCCAGCCACACCGGGGCGCCGCGCTTGCGGAATTCCTCCACCACCGCGGCGGTGCCGTCGCCGATCTCGTCGTCCTGGGCGAAGGCCAGCACCGGGAAGTCGGGGCCGACGATGGCCATCGGGCCGTGCTTGACCTCCGCCGAGGAGAACGCCTCGGCGTGCAGGCCGCAGGTCTCCTTGAACTTCAGCGCCGCCTCCTGCGCCGCGCCGAGGCCGAGGCCGCGGCCAAGCACGAACATATGCCGGGCCAGCCGCAGACCGCCGACCAGCGCCGACCAGTCGGCTTGCCAGGCCGCGCGCATGGCCTCCGGCAAGGCTTCGACTGCAGCCAGCAGCTTGGCGTCGCCACTCCAGCGCGCAGTCAGTTGCAGCAGCGCGGCCAGCGAGCACAGATAGCTCTTGGTCGCGGCCACGCTGTTTTCCGGGCCGGCGTGCAGCGGCAGCACGGTGTCGGCCAGCCTGGCCAGCGGCGAGTCGGCCACGTTCACCAGCGCCAGCACATGCGCGCCGGCGGCCTTGGCGATCTCGGCATTGCGCAGCAGATCGGGGCTCTTGCCCGACTGCGAAATGCAGACGAACAGCGCGCCATCCATCTGCGGCTGCACCGCATACACCGAGCCGACCGAGGGCGAGGCCGAGGCGGTCACCAGCCCCAGCGCGGTCTCGAACAGGTATTTGCCATAGGTGGCGGCGTGGTCGGAGCTGCCGCGTGCGCAGGTGACGATGAAGCGCGGCGGCTGCGCGTGCAGGCGTGCGACCAGAGCGTCGATGACGGCTGCATTGGCAGCGTATTGACGTTCGACGGCGGTGGCCGCTTCGGCGGCCTCGGTGTGCATCCAGGTGGAGTCAGGGGCGGGCATGGGCAGGTCCGTCAATGGGCAAGGGATGAGCCGCATCAGGTATGCAGCTCCGCAACGAAGTCGTAGGCATCGCCGCGGTAACAGGAACGGGTGAATTCGATCGCGCGCCCATCGGCCAGAAACCCGCGGCGCTCGATGTAGAGACCGGGGCTGCCTTCGGGCAACTGCAGCAGGCGGGCTTGCTCCGCATCGAAGGCGATGGCGCGCAACCGCTGCAGGGCGCGAACCGGACGCAGGCCGCGCGCTTCGAGGGTGGTGTAGAGCGAACCGTCAACCAGCACCGCCTCGGCCAGCATTGCCTGCGGCACGCAGCTGCGCTCCAGCGCCAGCGGCTGGCCGGCGGCGGTGCGCAGGCGACGGAAGCGGGTCACGGCGGCACCGGGTGAGAGCGCCAGCGCCAGCGCCTCCTCCGGGGTGGCCACGCCGACGCTGGCGTCGAGCACCAGCGAGGTCGGGTTCAGCCCACGCGCGCGCAGGTCGTCGCTGAAGCTGGTCAGCTGCGAGAACGATTTGACGATGCGCTCGCTGACATAGGTGCCCGAGCCCTGCCGCTGCTGCAGCAACCCGTCCGCGACCAAGCCGGCGATGGCCTTGCGCACCGTCACCCGGGACAGCTCCAGCATTTTTCCGAGCTCACGCTCCGGTGGCAGCGCCTGCCCAGGGACCAGCACGCCCTGCTCAATCGCGTGCTGCAGCGCGCGGCGCAAATGCTGGTAGGCCGGCGCACGCTGGCTTGCGGTTTGGCGCAGGAACTCGGCGGTGAGGTAGTGATCCACGGCCAAGATAATACCAATCAAACACCAAATTCCAAGCACTCAGCCAAAATTAGCTGACCAATTGGCCAAAACCGGCTTAATTGGTATTGAAATTAAGTGTTGGGGCGCGGCGGTGCGGTTGAGCCGCGCACCACCAGCTCCGGGTTGATGCCGGTATTCCCGGCCTTGGCCTCGGGCTGATCCCGGATCTCCGCCAGCAAACGGCGTGCGGCGCGCCTGCCGATGTCCTCGGTGGCCTGCTTGGCCGTGGTCAGCGGCGGCCAGCTCTGCTTCGAGAATGGGCTGTCCTCGAAGCCTGCAATCGACAGGTCATACGGCACATTGAGGCCACCGGAACGCGCAGCCGCCAACACACCGGCGGCGATCTCGTCGTTGCTGCCGAAGATCGCAGTGGGGCGGTGGGCCTGCATCAGCAGACGCCTGGCCCCGCGAAAGCCGTCATCGAAACTGTAATCACCTTCCAGCACCAGCTCGGGATCTTCGGCGATGCCGTAGTCACGCAGGGCGTCCGCATACCCCTGATAGCGGCCCCAGGACGACCCGTGTGATTTGCCGCCCCACAAAAACCCGATCCGCTGATGCCCGAGCTGGATCAGGTGCTCGGTGATGGCGTAGGCAGCATCGCGGTCATCGACGTAGACGCAGGGGCTGCCGTTCTGCGGGTCGCTGGACGCGGACACGATCCGCACCAAGCGGATGCCATGCGCCAGCAGTGCGTCCACCAGCGCCTGCCGTTCGGACATCGGTGGCGTCAGCACGATCCCCGCGAGGCGGGCCGTGCGAACCAACTGCTGGATCTCGGTGACGAGGTGTTGCGAAGTGGAATCGCAGGGATGGATCTGCAGGCCATAGCCGGTTTCCCGGCAAACCGAGAGCACCCCGTTTTGCATCGCGATCACGTAATACGGATTGGGGTTGTCGTACAGCAGACCGATCGCATACGACTGCGCGCTGCGCAGGCTGCGCGCAGAAGGGTCCGGCTGGTAACCCAGCTCGTCGATGGCCTTGCGCACCTGCTCGCGCGTCCGTGAATGCACGCCGGCCTCGTCGTTGATCACGCGCGAGACCGTCTTCAGCGATACCTGCGCTAACGCTGCAACATCCTTTATGGTGGGCTTGTGCACGAACGGTTTCCGGTGACTGAATCAGCGCCCGGCGCGGTGGCCGCGCTTGGCGAAGTACAGGATAAACAGGTAACTGGGCACCATCAGCAGCAGGAACACCAGCTGGAAGTCCATCGTTTCCTTGAAGTGGACGAACAGCTGCGGAATCACCGCACCCCCCGAGATCCCCATGATCAGCAGCGCCGAACCGCGCTCGGTCATGCGCCCCAGGCCCTGGATCGCCAACGGGAAGATCGCCGGCCACATCATCGCGTTGGCAAAACCCAGCGCCGCAACGCACATCACCGAGGCAAAGCCCTGGGTGAAATACGCCCCCACCGTGAACAGGATGCCAAGCACGGCCGAGCAAGCCAGGTAACGCTCCTGGGTGATGAAACGCGGAATCACCAACAGGCCAACCACATACCCCAGCAGCATCCCGAACAGCGTGAACGAAGTGAAGAATTTGGTCTGGTCCAGCGGCAGGTGGAAGCCCTCGCCATAGGTGCCGATGGCATCACCGGCCATCACTTCCGCACCCACGTAGACGAAGATGCACAGCGCCCCCAACCACACATGCGGGTACTGGAAGATGCTGGTCTTGCCGGCGCCTGCGGTATCGTCCCCGGCGTTGACGTCCTCGGCACGCAGCTCCGGCAGGGGCGAGAACAGGATGCCCACCGCCAGCATGGCCAGCAGCCCGGCCATCGCCATGTAAGGGTCATGGATGCGCGCAGCAAAGGCGTTGAGCAAGGTTTCACGGGTGGCAGCATCGGCCTGGGCCACTTGCGCCGAGAGGTCGCTCATCCCATGCATCACCAAGGTGCCGATCACGAAAGGCGCCGCCATGCCGGCCAGCTTGTTGCAGATACCCATCACCGCGATGCGCTGCGCGGCCCCTTCGATCGGGCCCAGGATGCTGATGTAGGGATTCGACGCCGTCTGCAGGATCGCAAGCCCGGCACCGATGATGAAGACGCCCGTCACCGCTCCGGCATACACGCGGCCCGTGGTGTATTGCCCGAACACCACCGCACCGATGGCCATCGCGAACAAGCCAAGCGCCATGCCCTTCTTCATGCCGGTCTTGCGCAGAATCGCCGAGGACGGCAGCGCGAGGAAAAAGTAGGACAGATAGAACGCACTGGGGATCAGGAAGGCCAAGGCATCGCTGACGTTGAACGCCAGTTTGGCAAAGGTGATCAGCGGGCCATTGAGCCAGGTGACGAAGCCAAAGATGAAGAACAGCGCACCCACGATGGCGATGGCCACCGTGTTGTTGCGCGGTGCGGTGACAGCAGAGGTCGAGGTCATGGCGATGCGGCTCCAGTGGTTGCGCGACGATAGCAGCAGGTGGGTGGGTTACCTCGCGATTGACGCACAGGACAATCTCTGGTGCAACGTTATCTGCTTTTCATGCCCTTGCCGACGGCATCCGTGCGGTTTCGCCGGGAAATGACGCTGACATTGCGTTTCAGCCAATCCACAGGATGCGGCACTGCAGCATGAACAGGGCAAAAAATGCGCACCCACTTCCCAGTTATATCGAGATCATGAAAATTTGTTGACAACGATGTCTTTTCTTGTGCAGAGTCCGCTCCCAGCACGAGGGGACGTCGGGCATGGCGCAAGCAACTGGCAAAGCAAAAGAATCGATGGCGGCGAAAGAGCCGCGCATCGCGCCTGTGCATGCAGCACCCGGCGACTGCTTCATCGCCGCCGACGTGGGCGGCACCAATGCCCGCATCTCGCTGGTCCGCACCGGTGGCGAAAGCGGCTTCCAGCTGCTTTCCTGGCAGCGCTACCCCTGCAGTGACTACCCGGGCCTGGATGCGATCCTGGGCGAGTTCGTGGCCAGCCATCCCGCACGCGCCGGCGTTGACTGCATGGTTATCGCCAGCGCCGGCGTGGTGCTGGATGACGAGGTCATCAACTCCAACTTGCCCTGGCGCATCTCCCTCTCACGCCTGCGCGACGCGCTGCATCTGCGTGAACTGCATGTGGTCAACGATTTTGCCGCAGCCGCCCATGGCACCTTGCACCTCAAGGCCGCGGACACGCGGCTGCTGACGCCCGGCATCGCCGACAACACGCCGGGGCCATCGCTGGTGGTGGGCCCCGGCACGGGTCTGGGTGCGGCGATCTGCATTCCGCGCGGCGCCGGTGCCGTGGTGCTGCCAACGGAAGCCGGCATGGCGGCGTTTGCCCCGGGCGACGACCGCGAGATCGACATCCTGCGCTGGCTGCGCAAGCGGGGCGCACGCCATGTGTGCACCGAACAACTGCTGTCCGGCCCCGGCCTGGTCAATGTGTATGGCGCGTTGTCGGACCGCTGCGGCAGCGCGCCCGCATGGCAGACGCCCGCCGCGATCACGCAGGCCGCCCGCGCCGGCGAACCGCTGGCCCGGGAGTCCGTCCTGCTGTTTTGCAGCCTGCTGGGCAGCGTGATCGGCGACATGGCCATGTCCACCTGTGCACACAGCGTGTATGTGGCCGGTGGCGTGGTGCCGCAGTTGGTGGATTTCCTGCCGCAAAGCGAGTTTCGTGCGCGGCTGGTGGACAAGGGGGCGATGCGCGCAGTGCTGGAACGCGTCCCCGTCAGGTTGGTGGAAAACGAAAAGCTCGGCGTCCTCGGTGCGGCGAGCTGGTATTTGCAACACATGGAAGAAAAGCCACACCGGGAACAGGCCGAGCAAGGTCGGGCCTCCGCAGCAGCATGACCCAACAGCGGAAGGCCCGGCAGACGCCGGGACCCAACGCCACAACAGCCCTGGAGAACGCAACATGCAAGTTCGCAAAAACGTATTGACCCTGAGTATCGTGGCCGTGCTGGGGGTTTCCGGCTTGGCCCAGGCGCAAGATCAACAGGCAGACCAGCAAAAGGCCACCGACCTCGACACCGTCGTCGTCACCGGCATCCGCGGCGCGCAGGAAAAAGCCCTCGACGGCAAGCGCGATGCCGTGACGCACGTTGAAATGGTGACGGCCGAAGACATCGGCAAACTGCCCGCCCACAACGTGGCCGACACCCTGCAGCGACTGCCGGGCGTGAACATCGGCTCGTCCTCGGCCGACGAAGGTGGCTTCGACGAAGCCGACCGCGTCAGCCTGCGCGGCACCAACCCCAGCCTGACCCAGACCATGGTCAACGGCCACAACATCGGCAGCGGCGA
The DNA here is from genome assembly GCA_963205445.1 of Pseudomonadota bacterium. GTDB lineage: Bacteria > Pseudomonadota > Gammaproteobacteria > Xanthomonadales > Xanthomonadaceae > Thermomonas. Next base: position 4,792 of record CAUJJG010000172.1, on the reverse strand, counting down.
CTGGTTTGTCCTCAGCCAGCTCAGCAACGTCGGCCGCAGCGTCAGCTACTCGCTGCTGCCGGCCGAACTGGTCAGCTCGGTGGTGGTGCACAAGGCCTCGCAGGCCAAACTGATGGAAGGCGGCAGCGCCGGCACCATCAACATCATCACCCGCAAGCCGCTGGAATTCGCCGACAAGGTGACCATCGCCGGCTCCGTGGGCGTGGTGCACAGCGACCTGCCCGGCACCAGCGACCCGCAGTTCTCGGCCCTGCTGAATCTGCGCAACGATGCCAGCACCGCCGGCCTGATGGTTCAGGCTTTCTACCAGCGCCGCAGCCTGCGCCGCGATGGTCAGGAAATTTTCGGCTGGTCGCAGGCGGATGCCGGCGTGCTCGACCCCAGCCTGGCCGGCAAGAAGTTCTACTACCCCGGCATGATCGGTTCGGCCCTGTTCGAACAGGAACGTACCCGCAAGGGCGGCTCGCTGAGCCTGCAGCTGCAACCCAGCGACAACTTCAGCCTGACCCTGAACGGCTTTTACTCGGAGCTGGAAGCCAGCAACTTCAATCGCAACTACCTGTTCTGGGGCTCCAACTTCATCGGCAGCAAGACCCCTGACAGCTACACGCTGGAAAACGGCGTGTTGACCTCCGCCAAGTGGAGCGGTGCCGGCACCAACTACGGCGTGTATGACCAGATCTCGCGCCCGGGTTCGGCCTCCGATACCGGCTTCCTCAGCGCCGAAGGCGTGTGGAACGTCAATGACAACTTCGACCTGAAGTTCCAGCTGGGCACCACCAAGGGCCACGGCTACAGCAATCAGGAGATCGGCTTCGAGGTCAACACCACGGGCTCCGCCGCCGGTTACAACCTCAACGGCCACCTCTCCCCGGTGTCTTGGTACATCAACAATCCGGCCACCAATGGCTTCGGTTGGGCCTGGGGTACGCAGGATGTGGAAGTGCTGGACAAGGAAGACTGGCTGGCCATCGACGGCAGTCTGTTCCGCGACGGCGACAGCGTGCTGCAGTCGGTGGACTTCGGCTTCCGTTATTCCCGCCACGAGCGCTCCAGCGACAACTGGATCTCGGCGGGCCCGGGCTGCTATGGCAGCGGCGGCGTCACCCCGCTGGACTGGAGCCAGCCCTCGCCGTACTGCCAGCCGGGCAAGACCTCGCTGTACGACACCGCCCTGTGGCCGAAGAACACCGGCTTCTATCCCGGCAATTTCGGCAACGGCCTGGGCGGTCAGTTCCCGACCCACATCTGGCAGAACAGCTTTGACGACAACAATGGCCTGATCAAGTACCTCTACGCCGATCCGATCGTCCGTCGCAACCCGGAAGGCATCTGGGGCGTGGAAGAAGACGTGTTCGCCGCCTATGTGCAGGCCAACTTCCAGGGCGAAAGCTGGAGCGGCAACGCCGGCCTGCGCTACGTCAAGACCGATGGCGACATCCATTACAACCTGATGCTGCCCAACGTCGGTACCCTGCCGCCGGGAGCGGTTACCGGTTCGGCTTTCGGCAACTACCTGCCCACCGTCACCAAGAACAGCTACACCCGCCTCCTGCCCAGCGCCAGCCTGAAGTTCGACCTGTCCGACACCCTGGTGGCCCGCACGGCGTTCTCGCAGACCATGACGCGCCCGGATTTCTCGGCGCTCACCGGCGTGCTCAGCCTCAATGACCTGGCGCTCAGCGGCCAAGGTGGCAACCCCAACCTGAAGCCGATCGTCGCCACCAACTTCGATGCCGCGCTGGAATGGTATTTCGCCCCGCGCGCGCTGCTGTCGGTCGGTGCCTTCGCCACCCAGTTCAAGGACTACGTCAACTTCTCCGTTGTGGACATGGTGCGCAAGAACATGACCCAGAGCGAGGCCACCCATACCGAGGTGTACTCGACCTACAGCGTGTCCGCACCCACCAACATCAACGGCCAGCTGCGCGGGCTCGAGGTGGCGTACGAACAGCCGATCGCGGAGAACTTCGGCATCGCCGCAAACTGGACCTATGCCCGCGGCGAGGCAGACGGTGGCCAGCCGCTCAATGGCACCTCCAAGAACACCGCCAACCTGTCCGGCTATTTCGAGAACGAACGCTTCAACGCCCGCCTCAGCTACACCTATCGCTCGGCCTTCTATGCCGGCGTGACCCGCGGCGACATGTTCTTCCTCGACGATTTCGGCACGCTGTCGGCATCCTTTGGCTACAAGTTCAACGACAACCTGTCGATCAGCCTCGACGGCATGAACTTGAACAACCCCAAGCAGAAGTACTACAGCAAGGTGGCCAATGTCGGCAGCCTGCCGCTGCGGCAGTACCTCAACGGCCGGCAGTACTACCTGAACCTGCGTTTCAAGTTCTGAGTTTCAAGCGTTTCACTGGCGTAACCCTCCCTTCGGGGCCCGCAACCCGGGCCCCATTTTTTTGCACGATGTCGGCATCGCCGCATCGCAACGGAGAACGTGATGGCCCTTCGCCTTGTCCTGCCCACCATGCTGTTGACGCTCTCAATGCCGCTTGCCGCCGCATCCCAATCCACCGTCGTGCCCAAGCTGATCCCGCAGCCTGCACAGCTGGTGCAACTGGCCGGCCACTACACCCTGCACACGCATGCCACGGTGCGCGCAGGCGACGGTGCGACACTGCGGCAGGTGGGTCTGCAATTTCAGGACATGCTGGGCGCGGCCTTCCCGCTGCAGATCGACGTTGCGAAAGAATCCCGCCAGCCGGCGGCGATCCGGTTTTCCCTCGACAACCAGCGCACATGGTCGACGCCAGACGCCTATGCCATCGACATCACTTCGGAGGGCATCCACGTCAGCGCCGGCAGCGCCAAGGGCCTGTATTACGGCGCGGTGACGCTGGCGCAGCTGATCACCTCGGGTGACGCGGTGGATGGCGCGGTGACCTTGCCGGCGCTGCGAATCGACGACGCGCCGCGCTTTGGCTGGCGCGGGGTGATGCTGGACTCGGCCCGCCACTTCCAGTCGGTGGACGAGATCAAACGCCTGCTCGACGCGATGGCCAAGCTCAAGCTGGATACCTTCCACTGGCATCTGACCGACGATCAGGGCTGGCGCTTGCCGGTGCCGGGCTGGCCGAAATTGATTGCCGTCGGCAGCTGCCGCATCCCCGCCGGCGATGGCGGCATCGACGCGGCAACCGGCAAGCCGGTGCCCTATTGCGGCCACTACAGCGAGGCGCAGATCCGCGAGGTGGTGGCCTATGCCGCCGAGCGCCATATCGACATCGTGCCCGAGGTCGACGTGCCCGGCCACGCCACCGCGGCGATCGCCGCCTATCCGCAGCTGGGCGTGTCCGGCCAGCCGCTCGCGGTGTCGCCGGAGTGGGGCGTCAACGTCAATCTGTTCAATGCCGACGAAGCCACCCTGCGCTTCCTTGAGGACGTGCTGGCGCAGGTGGTGAAGCTGTTCCCCGGGCAATACGTGCACATCGGTGGCGACGAAGCGGTCAAGGACCAGTGGATCGCCTCGGAAAAAATGCAGGCGCGCATCCGTGAACTCGGCGTGCACGGCGAGGAAGGCCTGCAGGCGTGGATGATCGCGCGCCTGGGCAAGTTCCTTGGCGCCCACAACAAGCGGTTGCTCGGCTGGGACGAGATCCTCGCCGGCCCGCTGCCGGACAATGCCACGGTGATGAGCTGGCGCGGCACCGAGGGCGGTATCACCGCCGCCAAGGCCGGCCACGACGTGGTGATGGCGCCCAGCGACGTGCTGTATCTGGACTATCTGCAGACCGCTTCCGCCGACGAGCCGCCGGGGCGGCCGGCGCTGAGCCCGCTGGAAGAAGTCTATGACTTCGATCCGGTGCCGAAGGCGCTCGACGCCAAGCAAGCCAAGCACATCCTCGGCGTGCAGGCCAATGTCTGGACCGAACACATGCGCGACTTTGGCCGCGTCCAGCACGCCCTGTTCCCGCGCATCGCCGCGCTGGCGGAGGTGGCGTGGTCGCCGCAGCCGCAGCGCCGCTATGGCGACTTCCTCAAGCGGCTGCCGGCGATGCTGCCGCGCTGGCAGACGCAGGGCATTGCCGTGGCGCAGACCCCGTTCGCCCCGCAGGAGGCGCTGGCCGCTGCGGCCAACGGTGATGCGCGGGTGACACTGCAACAGCCACTGGGCTACGTGATGCGTTACAGCACCGACGGCAGCGTGCCGAATGCCGGCTCGCCGGAATACTTCTCGCCCCTGCAGCTGTCGCTGCCGGCCACCCTGACCGCGCAGAGTTTCTTCGAAGGCCAGCCGTTGGGGCCGGTGCTGCGACGTGAGCTGAGCGCCGCCGCGCTGCTGACCCGCAGCGACGAGCAGCTGGCGATGTGCACCGGTCAGCTGATGCTGCGGCTGGAAGACGATGGCCCACGCACCGGGCCGCGCGCGATCTACAACGTCGATATCTTCAATCCCTGCTGGCAATGGACGCAGGCAGCGCTGGGTGGTGTCGCGGCGGTGCAGGTCCGCGCCGGGCGGATTCCTTACTTCTTCCAACTGGCGCATGACGAAAAGAGCCGCGGCTTCAAGCCAGCGCAGACCGCGCACGGCGAGCTGACCCTGCACGCCGGCTGCGACGGCCCGCTGCTGGCCAGCGCACCGCTGCCGGCACAGCCGGGCGCCGACGGCTTTCTCGATCTGACGCTGCCATTGCACGATGCCCCTGCCGCAGCCGACCTCTGCATGCGTTTCACCGGCGACACGCGGCCGACGATGTGGGTGCTGGACCGGGTGACGCTGCAGCCGGCGAAACACTGACCCCCTGCGCGCGGGTGTCCGGTTGCAGTGGAGTGTTGTAGG
>CAUJJG010000171.1 GCA_963205445.1 Pseudomonadota bacterium | reverse complement strand
AATGCTCCTTACTGGCCGGCGACGGCGGCAACCGCCTTCTTCGCGCCATCGTTGATGTCGTCGGCCGGAATGATGGCCAGGCCCGAATTCTTCAGCAGGTCCTTGCCCGCTTCGACATTGGTACCTTCCAGACGCACGATCACCGGGATCTGCACGCCCACTTCCTTCACCGCCGCGATGATGCCGTCGGCAATCATGTCGCAGCGGACGATGCCGCCGAAGATGTTGACGAAGATCGCCTTCACCTTGTCGCTGGAGACAATCAGCTTGAACGCCTCGGTCACGCGATCCTTGTTGGCGCCGCCGCCCACGTCGAGGAAGTTCGCCGGCTCACCGCCGTTGAGCTTGATCACGTCCATGGTGGCCATGGCCAGGCCCGCGCCGTTGACCATGCAGCCGATGTTGCCGTCCATGGTGACGTAGTTGAGGTCATGCTGGCTGGCCTTGACCTCGGTTTCGTCTTCCTGACGGATGTCGCGCATCGCGGTCAGCTCCGGGTGACGGAAGCTGGCGTTGTCGTCGGAATTGATCTTGCCGTCCAGCACCGCCAAATTGCCGTCGGTGAGGATGGCCAGCGGGTTCAGCTCGACCAGGGCCAGGTCCTTGTCGTTGAACAGCTTGAACAGGCCCAGCATGATCTTGGTCAGCTGGCCCACCTGCTTGGCGTTCAGGCCCAGCGCAAAGCCCAGATCGCGGCATTCATAGGCCTGCAGGCCCTGCACGTAATTCACGTGCAGCGTCTTGATCGCTTCCGGCTTTTCCTTGGCCACCTGCTCGATGTCCATGCCGCCTTCGGCCGACGCGATGAAGGTGATCGAGCGGGTATCGCGGTCCACCAGCACCGACAAATAGAGTTCCTTGGCGATGTCGGTGCCTTCGCAGACCAGCACCGAATCCACCGGCAGCTCGACGCCTGCGGTCTGGTAGGTGGCCATCCTGGTGCCCAGCATGCCCTTGGCGTAATCACGCACTTCGTCCAGGGTCTTGGCCAGCTTCACGCCGCCGGCCTTGCCGCGGCCACCGGCGTGGATCTGCGCCTTGATGACCCACAGGCCACCGGGAATGGTCTTGGCCGCGTCAACGGCCTCCTCCGGCGTGCGCGCAACGCGCCCGGTCGGGACTGCAATGCCGTAATCGGCAAACAACTGCTTCGCCTGGTACTCGTGGAAGTTCATGGATCACCCGGGGATAAATAGAGAGTTCCGCGCCGCCGCGCCAAGGGCCGGGCCACGAAAGAACCCCCATTTTAGCGTGTTGCGGCGCGTCATGCGTTGCCGCCGGTCCGACTTCCCGCATACTGGCGCCGATGACCCCATCCGACAGCGCCGCAACGCTCGCCACCCAGGACGCCGCAATTCGGCGCGAGCTGCGCTATCTCACCCTCTACCGGGTGTTTGAAGCAACGCTGCTTTGCCTGGTGGCCATCACCCCGCTGCTTGGCGAACCGCGCTACCCCAACCTGGCTCTGCCCGTGGCAGGCACTTACCTGCTGGCTGCCTGCGTTTTGTTTTTCACCGGCAGACAGGGCCGCATCGAGCGGCAGGCGCTGGCCGGCATCGGCATCGATCTGCTGATCACGCCACTGGCCATGATCGCCCTGCCCAACGTAGCCTCGGGCATCGCCATGATGCTGTTGTTCAACGTCGGCGCCACCGCACTGTTTCTGTCGTTGCGCCTCGGCCTGCTCATCGGCGCCTGTGCCGGCATCACCCTCCTGCTCCAGCATGGCTGGAATCTGCTCTACGGCGGCTTGGCCGAACGCCCCTCCGCCGAACCGCTGATGTATTGCATCAGCTACCTGGCCATCGCCACCCTCACCAGCCTGCTCGGCAAGCAGATGCGCAGCACCCAAGCGCTGGCCGAACAGCGCGGCAGCCAAGTCGCCAACCTGGCCGAGGTGAACGAGCTCATCATTCGCCGCATGCGCACCGGCGTACTGCTGGTGGACGGTGACGGCGAGATCCGGCTGGCCAACGAAGCGGCCATGCTGCAACTGGGCAATGCGGGGGAAGGCCGGCGCCTGCTGGCCACCGCCGCCCCGGAGCTGGCCAAACGCCTGCATGCCTGGAAGCAGAGCGGCCGGCTCGACGACACACCGCTGCACCTGTCCCCGGGGCTGCCCGACATCCTGCCTCGCTTCGCCCGCCTGCTGGCCGAAGGCGATCAGGTTCTGGTGTTCCTCGACGACGCCGAGCTGGCCTCGCGCCGCGCCGAAACTCTCACCCTGGCCACCCTGGGGCGGTTTTCCGCCAGCCTGGCGCATGAAATCCGCAACCCGCTGGCCGCCATCAGCTACGCCACCCAGCTGCTGGAAGAATCCCGCGAGATCCCCGAAGCCGACCGCCGCCTGCTGGAGATCATCTATCAACAGACCCGGCGCATGAACGGCATCATCGAAAACGTGCTGAGCCTGGCCCGCCGCGAACGCGCCCAACCCGAGCACGTGGAGCTGGGCGAATTTGCCCGCCAATTCGTGGCCGAATACATCCAAGGCCATCCGCTGGACAACGACACCCTCGACGCCAAGACGCCCGCCATCGCCGTCCCCTGCCTCGTGGATCGTCGCCAGCTGCAGCAAGTCGTCACCGTCCTGGTGCACAACGCCTTGGTCTATGGCCGCTTGCCGGGCCAACCCGCGCGGGTTGCCGTGCAAGTGTCCCGTGATGACAGGGGCCGCCCCCAGCTGGACGTGGTGGACCATGGCCCCGGCATCCCCGAAGCCGTCACCACCCAGCT
>CAUJJG010000170.1 GCA_963205445.1 Pseudomonadota bacterium | reverse complement strand
CCAGATCATCCTCGATGCCGAGGCCCTGCTGCGCCAGCAAAAACAGCACACGTCTGCGCGTTTCCTGCAGAAATCCGATGCCATCGGCGTGGACCAACGCATCCTGCGACTGCGTTACGGCCAATTCCTGGGCGAGGAGGCTGAAGGCGCACCCACGCCACCTTCCGACGAAAAAGCGGAGAAAGCAGACCACGATGCAGCCACACCGCAACCACCAGGCAAGGACGCCCACGATGGCCATGCGGACGAGCACGCCAATGCAGGGCTGGGCCAGCCCATTGATCTTCTGGAAGCCTATGGCCACACCCACGACATCGCCGAGGCCGCCACCCTGCTGGACCCGCAAACACGCGCCACGTTGAAATTGGCGCTCGATCAGATGTGGCAGTCCGAACGCCAGCTGCGGCAAGGTGCACCACGACTGGCCCTCCCGCATGCCTACAAGGCGCTGGGCTATATCAAGCAGGTGCAGCAGGCCGAACGCATCTTCCTGGCCCGCGTCGGGCCGGAACTCCCGCCGATCGACCCTTCCCGCCGTCTGGGCGGCAAGCGCGAGGGGCTCGCCCCGCGCCCGGACACCCTGCAGAAAGCCCCGCCAACGGGTGAAGCGGTGTCTGCCTTGTGGCAGGCCTTGGCCGCCCCGGAGCCTGTTCCCTTGCAGCAGCTGGAGGCCATGACCAACTGGCTGCGTGCACAGCCTGCCGAAACGGCTGATGCGCTGGCGCTGCAATCTGCATTGGACGCGGTGCGCACCCGGCCCGCGTGCCGGCCCTGTCGTGAAGAATTGCGCAGCGTCCTGTGGCCATTGCTGCCCACGCCGCCCGCCGCCGTATCCCGTCGCCCCGCCAATGACGGGGAAGCTCTGCGCTATCTCGATGCACTGGACGTGCAACCAGCGGACGTGAAGCAATGAGCCTGCCCGCCACCGCGCCCAGCGTTGCCCTGCTGCTCGCCATTGCAACCTCTTTCGCCTGCCTGCGCCTGTGGCGACGCTGGCGCCATGCGTCCCCACCCCGCCTGCCGGTTCGCTTGGGCCTGTTGGCGGCCCAGCCTCTGCTGGCGTTGCTGCTTTACCTGGGGCTTTTCCCGCCTGCGCGGCCGGTGGCGTCCGGCACACTGGCCGTATTCACCGCCAACGCAGCCCAGACCACCGACCGCAAGACAGCGATGCAGCGGATCACGTTGCCGGAAGCCGCGCCGCGGGCAGATGCCCAGCGCATGCCCGATCTGGCCACGGCATTGCGCAAGACGCCCGGCGTGCAGGGCCTGCACATCATCGGCGCCGGTCTGGAACCGCGGGATCTGGCGGCGGCACGCGGCTATCCTTTGACCTTTCTCGCCGCACCCGCCCCGCCAGGGCTGGTCGATCTTGCGCGCCCTGCACAGGTCCCGCTGGGCAACCCCTTTTCCTTGCATGGCCGCCTCGACGGCCTGCCAAACGCCCGCGTGGCCTTGTACGGCCCAGACCGGCAGCGGCTGCAGCAGACAACAGCCGATGGCAATGGCGCCTTCTCGTTGCCTGCGACCGCACGCACGCAGGGGCCTGCACTGTGGACCCTCCACATCCAATCCGCGACCGGCGCACCGCATTCGCACATCCAGGTTCCGATCGTGATCACGGCCCCTCCCCCAGTACGACTGGTCGTTCTGGCCGGCGCACCCAATCCCGAGCTGAAATACCTGCGCCGATGGGCAGTGGACACGGGGTCCAGCATGCAAAGCCATACCGCCACTGGTGCAGGCATGTCGCTGGGCGCGCCGTCCCTGCGTTTTCGGGCCGAGACGCTTGCAGAGGTGGATGTGCTCTTGCTCGACACCCGAGCCCTGCAGGCATTGGATGGGCAGCAATGGAAGGCCGTGGTCGAGGCCGTCCGTGCCGGGTTGGGCCTGCTGCTGCGCATCGATGACACCCCCTCGCCCCGCCTGCGGACACAGCTGCGCGCACTTGGGATCACCTTGGGCGTCGACCGTGGCATCGGACAAGTGCAACTGAACGCATCCACCGCCTTGCGCCTTCACCGCATCGCGATGCACGCAGACGCATCAGCCCCATTGCTCCATGACGCTGGCGGGCAGCCGTTGGGCCTGTGGCGCGGCGTCGGGCGCGGGCGAGTGGCCGTCTTGCCGGTGGACGACACCTTCAAACTGGTGCTGACCGGCCATGGCAAGCAGCATGCGGCGCTGTGGAGTGAGGTCGCTGCACGCGTCGCCCGCAACGCCGGAGACGCAGCCCCGCCCGCCCCCACAGCCCCTTGGCCAGTCTGGCAAGGGGAACGCATGGCGCTGTGCGGCATCGCCGCCGGTGCCGTCCTCACCGCGCCCGATGGTCGCACCGAGCCCCTCGCCATCGATCCGGCCACCGGCCCGCGGCACTGCGCGGCCTTCTGGCCCCGGCAAGGCGGTTGGCATCGGCTGCTGCAAGGCCAGCGTGACACCTGGTTCCATGTGTATGCGTCCAACCAGGCCACGGCTTGGCGTGCCCGGCTGCGCCAAGACGCAACCCAGGCCCTGGTTTCGAATGCCGCGAGTCACGCAGCCGCCGGGAAAGGGTTGTCTCGGCCGGGAAGCGCCTGGCCTTGGTTGGCCGCATGGCTGGCCTTGGCAGCGGCCCTCTGGTGGCTGGAACGCCGGCTGCTGTCGCAACCGGCACACTGATCTCAGCGCTTTTTGCGCACGTAGAGCACCAGTGCGTGCCCCTCGATTTCATAGCCGTGTTCGGCCGCGATCTTGTGTTGCAACTGTTCGATTTCTTCGTTGTGGAACTCCACCACCTTGCCGGTTTCCACATCGACCATGTGGTCGTGGTGTTCGCCCCGATCCAACTCATAGATGGCGGTGCCGCCTTCGAAGTTGTGCTTGAGAACCAGCCCCGCAGCTTCGAACTGGGTCAACACCCGATAGATGGTGGCCAGCCCGATCTCTTCACCCTCGGCCAGCAGCTGGCGATAGATGTCCTCGGCCGTCATGTGCCGGGGCTTGGCATGCTCCAGCAATTCCAGAATGCGAAGCCGCGGATGGGTGACCTTGAGCCCGACCTTGCGTAGATCCTGCGACATCGATATTCCTCCATGAGTAAGCCCACGTCAGGGCAACGGCAGGTGAATCCCCGGCAATCACGCGCGTCTGCGGACGCTGCGAAGGGTGATCCCGTGGCGTTGGAGTGTATCATCGGCGTCTCCGCCACTGCCCCACCCTGCCGATGCGCAAGCTGCTTCCCCTCCTTCTCGCGACCTTGTTGACCACCGGCTGCGGCATGCTGTATCGGCAACCGATTTTCCAAGGCAACCTGCTGGAGAAGTCCGCGGTGGATCAGCTGCAGGCCGGCATGGATCAGCAGCAGGTCTCGATGTTGCTGGGCACGCCTTCGGTAAAGGATCCCTTCCACCACGACCGGTGGGATTACATCGCCAGTGAACGTCGGGGCCGCCGCGGCGAAACCCAGGTCAAGACCATGACGCTGTGGTTCGAAAATGGCCAGCTGGCGCGTTGGGAAGGCGAATATTTCCCCGAACAGGATTCCGCCCTGGCCAAGGACTCGATTCGTCTTTTCGGCCCGAACCTCGCGCGCGACAAGGACAAGAAGCGCCGCCGCTGAGGCGGCACGCGCACGCTCAACGGCGCCGCACGAAACCATCCGCGCGCCTGCGCCGCGCCTGTTTGGGGTCGCATTGCAGGCCTCGCAACAACTCGATGCGATCCCCCGCGTGCAGCAGGGTCGCTTCCGTTGCCGCGGCTCCGAATACCGCCAACCCAACAAACTCTCCCGTCAACGCCCAGCCGGCCTGTTGCAGCGCGTCGGCGACACAGGCCCCATCGGGGAGTTCCACCTCGCAGCCCTCGTACCGATGCGGCCAGCTCCGCACCAGCGTCACGCGCATGCGTGGTCTTCCCGGTCGGCCTCGCGAACGAAGTCGTCCACCATGCGGTCCACGAGGCCCTGCATCCCCAGCGTCAAGGCCGGCGACAGCAAACGCACCAGTGGTTCGAAATCCAGGCTCAGCGACACCTTGCAGGCCGCTTCATCGAGCGCGCGGAACTCCCAACGCCCGCGCAGGTGACGAAACGGGCCGTCGTGCAGCGCCATGTCGATATGGTGCGGTGGAGACAGCAGGTTCTCGGTGGTGAACCAGGTATGAAAACCGGCGATGCCCAAGTCCAGCCTGGCCAAAATCCGCGCCTCCTGACGCTCCAGCACCTGCGCCTGACGGCACCAGTCGAAACGCCGGGGATAGGCATCAACCTCATTGACCAAGGCGAACATGCGGGCGGCGGAATGTTCGACCAAGGCGCTGCGTTGAATGACGGGCATCGAAGAATCCGGAAAGGTAAGCCGCACCGCAACGCGGGCGAATCGGCGAGAATGGCGGGATGAGCAAGAAACAAAACAAGGATAAGGCTAACAGCGTCGGCACCATCGCGCTGAACAAGCGCGCGCGCCACGAATACAGCTTCGAGGACAAATTCGAGGCTGGCCTCGCGCTGCAAGGCTGGGAACTCAAGGCCATCCGCGCGGGTCGCGCCAATATCGTCGATGCATACGCCGTGGTGCTGCACAGCGAGCTGTTTTTGGTTGGTGCGCAAATCACGCCGCTGATCCAAGCCTCCACCCACGTGGTGGCCAACGACCGTCGCACCCGCAAGCTGCTGCTGCACCGGCGCGAGATCGACATGCTGATCGGCCGCGTGCAGCGCGATGGCTACACACTGATTCCCACCGCGTTGTACTGGAAGGGCAACAAGGTAAAAGCCGAGCTCGCACTGGCACGCGGCAAGCAAACCCACGACAAGCGCGAGGCCAGCAAGGAGCGGGATTGGAATCGCGAGAAGCAGCGCCTGCTGCGGCGTCACAACCGGGACGCGTAAGCGTCCGCTTGCGGGGTAAACAAGGCAAAACGGCCACCCGAAGGTGGCCGTATGCGCATTGCGAGGTTTGCCGGTTCCGAAGGTGGCGTCCCCACGGGGATTCGAACCCCGGTCGCTACCGTGAAAGGGTAATGTCCTAGGCCTCTAGACGATGGGGACAGAACCGGAAACACTTGAAATTGGTGGAGCCAAGCGGGATCGAACCGCTGACCTCCTGCATGCCATGCAGGCGCTCTCCCAGCTGAGCTATGGCCCCACATCTCTGGTGAGCCGCGCATTCTGAAGCAATGCAGCGCGACTGTCAAACAAAACGGCCGCCTTGGCGACCGTCTCTTGGTGCTGCGCTTGCCGGTTCCAAGGTGGCGTCCCCACGGGGATTCGAACCCCGGTCGCTACCGTGAAAGGGTAATGTCCTAGGCCTCTAGACGATGGGGACAGAACCGGAAACGCTTGAAATTGGTGGAGCCAAGCGGGATCGAACCGCTGACCTCCTGCATGCCATGCAGGCGCTCTCCCAGCTGAGCTATGGCCCCACGGGCTGGAAAGACGCGCATTTTGGGAGTGAAAGCGCAGGCCGTCAAGCATTTTCTGCAGGCACGGCCTGATCACACGCCTCGTTGGCTCGCAGCGTTGCCACGCCATGCCCGCGCTCGGCCAGATACTGCAGCCATTTGCCGAGGAAGGTGTTCATCCGCAGGCGATGATCGAGGATGCGTGCAGGGGGCGGATACATCCCGATCACGTCCTGCCAGCGCCTCCCCGCATAACAATGGGTGGCCTCGATCTGACGCGCATCGCGGTACAGGCGCAGGCTGGCCGACGGGTCGGACATGCCGGTCCTTGGGTCCACCAGCCCGTAGCTCATCCGAAGCTCGCTGGTGTAGGCAAAATGCTCCAGCACCTCCAGCTGCACATCGAGGCCATCGTCGATGCTGGATACGTAGCGACCGCAAGCCAAACCACCCGGCGCGAACAGGCGCTGCATCCGTGCATGATTCTCCGCATACAAGCCCATCAACCAGCCAAAACGGCTGAGGACGGGGGCTTTCGCAGCACGTGCCAGAACTTGACTCATGGCCCGATCCTACACGGGCATGACAAGCCGCAACAGGATTGACGCCTGCCGTTGCAACGCCTACTTTCGAAGGGACGCAAGGCTGCTCAGTACATCTCGCGATTGATGCCCAAGTGCTCCATCACGCGGCTGGAAATTTCCTCGATCGAAGCATGGGTGGTACTCAGCATCTCCACCCCCTCCCTGCGCAGCATCGCTTCGGCCTGCGCCACTTCGCGCTTGCAGGTATCCAGCTGGGCATAGCGTGAATTGGGCCGGCGCTCCTGGCGGATCTGATGCAAGCGCAAGGGATCGATCGTGAGGCCGAACAGCTTGCTCCGGTACTGGCGCAATTTCGCCGGCAAGCGCTCGCCTTCCAGATCCTCCGGCGTCAACGGGTAATTGGCCGCCTTCACACCGTGCTGCAGGGCCAGATAGACGCAGGTGGGCGTCTTGCCCGCGCGCGAGACCGCCACCAGGATCAGGTCGGCCTCGGAATAGTCCGGCTTGACGCCATCATCATGGGTCAAGGCGTAGTTCATGGCATTGATGCGCTGGTGGTAGGTATCGAAATCAACGATGCCGTGGGCCCGCCCGATTTGTGAACTGCGCGTGCGACCAAGCTCCTGCTCCAGGGGGGCGATGAAGGGGGCGAACACGTCCAGCATCAAGGCCCCGCTCTCGGCAAGGATCAAGTTCAGCTCCGGATCGACGCAGGAGTTGACGACCACCGGTCGCTGGCCACTTTCCACACCGGCCGCCTGGATCCGACGCGCGGCGGTGCGGGCCTTGTCAGGCGTATCCACGAACGGCAGGCGGTCGGTGGCAAACCGCAGCCCGACGAACTGGGTCAGCAGGCTGTGGCCGATGGTTTCAGCGGTAATCCCGGTGCCATCGGAGACATAAAACACGGGGCGGGCGACATCCATCGGCAATCCTCGCAAGTGGTCGGGTTAAAATAGCGGACTTCCCGCTGCCCTGCCCCCACGGAGCCTGCCTTGACCAGTAACGTTCTCTGGCTGCACGACCTGCGCCTGACCGACCTCGCCCAGGTGGGCGGCAAGAATTC
>CAUJJG010000169.1 GCA_963205445.1 Pseudomonadota bacterium | reverse complement strand
CGATGAACAAGGACACCCTGCTGCAGCGTGCCGACGACCTGGAGATTTCATTGCAACGTCGGCAGGCCAGTCTTCGCTGCGGTGGACAACAGCTGCAGCTGAGTGATCGCGTGTTGGCAGTGCTGCATGCCTTTTCCACACCGCGCACCTTGGATGCAGGGTTGGCCGAGCTGGCGGAGACGGCACAAGGCCGTTGGGATTGGCTTGGTCTGGCTGGTGACGCCCGCGCGTTGCTGCAGGTAGGGGCATTGCATCCGGTGGATGGCACTCAGGTGCTATTGCCCACGCATCCCGGGCGCTTCGATGCGGCGGATGTGCATATCCGCATGTTGGAGGATGTGCCGAGGACGCTGGCGTATCGCGAAGCATTGCAGCGCTGCATCCGCCCGGATGACATCGTGGTGGACGTGGGCACGGGCACGGGGGTGCTGGCGGCTCTGGCCGCGCAGGCGGGGGCTGCGCAGGTGTATGCCATCGAGCGCAGCCCCAATACCGCCAAGCTGGCCAAGGCGTTTTTTGCGGCCAATGGTCTGGCTGACCGGATCACCGTCATCGAAGGCGACTCTACCGAGATCAGCCTGCCGCAAAAGGCGCATGTGATGGTGAGTGAAATCATCGGCAACGATCCGCTGGACGAAGGCATCATCCGCACCACGCAGGACGCCATCGCTCGCCTGCTGGAGCCAAATCCGCGTCTTATTCCCGGTCGCTTGCAGATTTTTGCACTGCCGCTGCAGGTGCCGGACAAGGTGCGGGATCTGCATTTCTTCAGCGCAGATCACATCGAACGTTGGCGTGAGCAGTACGGGCTGGATTTTTCCGTCTATCGTCAGGCAAGCAAGCGGCAGGCCGGGCAGGTGGCGGTCCACACGCAGAATGTCCGGGATTGGCCGCGCCTGTGCGAGGCGGTGTTGCTGGCCGACCTTGACCTGCGAGCCTGCCGCACGGAGGTACTTGCCACGACGCAGGCGTTCCGCGTCGGGGAGTCCGGCATGTTGGGTGGCGTGCTGGTGTATTTCCAGATGGACATGGGCGCGGGGCTGACCTATTCCATCCATCCGGATCTTGCGCATAAGACCAACCACTGGGCCAGCAAGCTCTGGCTGCCGGCCGAGCGGATCCCGATGGCCGAAGGCGAGACTTGGGACATTGCATGGCGGTTTGATCGCGCCACACGGTCCCAGTTCGAATTTCAGCGCGTTGCTGACGCAGGCTGACCCCGATACCCACATCACCGAGGGCGAGACGCATGTATTCAATCACCAACTATGCAGAGATGCTGGCCGATGTCGGGCGGCGCGAGGCTTTCGTGGCGGCCATGCGCGAAAGCATCCGGCCGGGGGATGTAGTGCTGGATCTGGGGGCGGGCTTCGGCGCGCTTTCCTTGCTGGCGTGCAAGATGGGAGCGGCTCGGGTGTATGCCATCGAGCCCAATGCCGCCGTGCGCGCGCTGCCCCGGTTGGCGCAGCACAATGGCGTTGAAGCGGGCAGGATTCAGGTCTTTTGTGATGATTCCCGCAAAGTGACGCTGCCCGAGCAGGTGGATGTCATCATTGCGGACTTGCGCAGTTTTCTGCCCCTGTTTGGCGGCACCTGGGATGTCATGAACGATGCCTGTGCGCGCTTTCTCAAGCCGGGCGGCAAGGTTATCCCGTTTCGAGACACCTTGACGCTGGTGCCGCTGGCACAGGAGAAGGCGCATGCGGACTACCGCCTGCTTTGGGACGAGCATGGCCTGGGCGTGGACTTTGGCTATGCGCGGGAATTGGCAATGTGCCGGCCGCGGCGAGCCTTGTACGGGGCCGAGCACATGCTGGCGCAGCCGACGATGTGGGGGCAGGTGGCGTATGGCAACCAGTGCCAGATCGACGTGCAGCCCGACATGACGTTCGAAGTGACGCGCGATGGCCTGTTTGACGGCATCGGCATGTGGTTTGACATGGCGTTTTCCCCGTCCGTGCACCTGTCCAACGATCCGCGCAAGGGGCGGCTGATTTATGGGGCGGGGTTCTTTCCCGTCCCCAAACCGGTCCAGGTGCACGTGGGGGATGTGATCCACGTCAGCATGGCTGTGCGCAACCTGCCAGATCGCGAGTTTTGGTCCTGGGGCGGACGCGTCGTGGCCCCCACGGGGGAGACGCGCCTGCACTTCAGCGCCTCCAATTTGCCCTTGGTACGGCTTGAGCTTGAGGGCAGCCCCGGCGCCGGGTGACCTCGCAAGGGGCGGGGCTCAGTCCGCCGCGCTGCCGAGGCGGTCACCGCGGGTCAACCGGTCGACCAGCCTGGCGGTGCCAAAGGACAGGAAGGCGGCGCCAACCCGCCAAAGCCCGCTGGTGCCGGTGCCGAGGATCAGGCTGCGGCGAAACAGCGGGTGGTTGCGCCACGGGACGGGGTGCAAGGGGTAGTCGGCCGGGGCCAGCCAGTCGAGCATGCCCATGCGCAGGCGGTTGATGGGCTTGGACAACGCTTCGAGGCGGCTGTGCAGCAGGGTGGCGCGCGCGGGGTCCAGCGTGTCCAAGGCCAGGCAGTGCAAGGCCTGCCGCAGGCTCAGGAACAGGGCCGGCAGCAGTTGGTGGGCGCGGGCGCGGGCCACCGTGGCGGCCCACAGTGCTTCCGGCATCTCGTCCACATACCAAAGCAGGTCGATGTATTCCCGCAGGGGCCGTGCCATGCCGCTGCGCACGATATGCAGGGCAATCATGCTGACGCAGTCCTCGATGTCGGGAATGCGGATACCGCTGGCCTGGGTAGTGCTGGCCAGCATGCTGTGGGTCAGGGTGCTGCAGACCGGGGGCTCGGTCACGCGGGCGTGGACATCCAGATTTTCGTAAGCATCGCCGCTGCCTTTGCACACCATCCAGCCCTTCACCAGCCGCTGGGTCAGGCGCCCGCCGACGGGTTCGGCCACATAGCCGCGCCGGGCCAGTGCGGTACGCAACCTTTCGACGTGGGCTTGCGGCAGCAACAGGTCGTAGTCCGAGAGGGCGCGCAGCTCGCGCAGCTCGGGCCAGCGGGCATGCACGGCCCCCCCCTTGAACAGCACCGGGGTGAGGCCTTCGTCGGCCAGACCGGCAAGCAGGCGCTCCAAAGCCTGCCAGCGGGTCTTGTTCACGGCGGCCAACTGCATTGCGTGGAACAACGTGGTTCGATCGACGGGCAAACCCAGGCGCAGGCACAAGTTGGCATGCATGCCAGCCAAGCCGCTGCGTTCCAGCGCGTCGCGGGGCGGTGCAGGGGGCAAGCAGTCCGCTGACCCGGTGCGCAAGGCGAGATAACACCCCCCGGCGAGGAGGCGAATGGCATCGGTCATGCGCAGGGACGGGGGAAAGCCGGCATGTTCGCAGCGTAGCATTCGCAAGGATTTGCCGGCATTGTGGACACCATGCGGTATCGAAGGGGCGTCGGTTGGCCCCCATCCTCCTGTGGGAGAATACGGTCTTCAGGGTTGCAAGGCAGGGGAAACGCGCGGCATGCCGTTTGTGCAGGACATTGTGGCCATGATGGGGGCTTTCCTGGTGACATTCCTCGGAATTCGCCTGTTGCTGCCGCATGCTGAGCGCTTGGGCTGGGTGGATGTGCCTCACGGGCGCAAGGACCATGCCGCCCCAACCCCGATGGTGGGGGGGCTGGCCATGCTGCTGGGGTGTTGCGTGGCTTTCCTGCCCGGGTCTGCAGAGGCGACCACCCTGCGCGCGTTTCTGGTGTCGGCCGTGCTCGTGGCCTTGATCGGGTTTCTGGATGACCGCTGGGACGTCCGCTGGTTCTGGCGCTTGGGTGTGCATGCGTTTGCCGCTTGGATCATGGCCCGGCCGGGGGGTGTGGTGGTGCAGGAAATCCCCCCATTGTTGGGCTTGGATGCCACCAGGCTTGGTTTTTTGTCCGTCCCGTTCACCGTATTTGCCACCGTCGGGCTGATCAACGCCATGAACATGATCGACGGCAGCGACGGCCTGGCCGGCTCTTTGGCCTTGGCGGCCTTGCTGATGTTGGCCTGCGCGGCGCTGTATGCCGGCAATCAGGTCCTGGCCGGGCGTGCCTTGGTGGTGTCCGGGGCGGTGGGCGGTTTTTTGCTGTGGAATCTGCGTTTCCCTTGGACGGCGCGGGCGCGAACATTCATGGGCGATGCCGGCAGCGGCTTTTTGGGGCTGGTGATTGCATGGATTGCTTTCCGGCTGACGCAGAACCCAGGCCATCCCGTCAGCCCGGTGCTGGCGTTGTGGCTGCTGCCGATCCCGGTGATGGATTGCCTGGTGCTGATCGTGCGGCGCCTGCAGGAAGGCCGGTCCCCGTTTTCCGCGGGGCGTGACCACATCCATCATCTGATGGCGGATGCCGGGTTTGGCCCATTGCGCATCGTCCTGGCCTTGGTGGGGTTCAGCTGTGCAGTGGGGTTGCTGGTGGCGCAATGCCTGCGTTGGGATGTGCCCGAACCCCTTCTGCTGGGCAGCTATCTGCTGCTGTGTCTGGCCTGGTACCTGCTGACGCGCAGGCGTGAGCGGGCGGTGGCGTTTTTCCGGCGTCTGCGTGGGCGCACGGCCTGCGAGGACAATGCGTCCCTGCAGGACCGCCGGGTGGAAGGCTGAGCCAATGCTATTGCGGCGGGCGCACCGACAGCATCGCCACCGTTTGCACCCGGGATGCGCAACCCGATGAAGGCCGAGGCTCAGCGCCCGTGGTGGCCACTGCTGCGCATCTGGCTGCGCCCACATCGAAAGGCGCTGTTGCTGGCACTGGGGCTGATGCTGGTCCAAAGCGCGACAACCTTGGTGCAGCCATGGTTGGGCGGGGTGCTGGCGGATCGATTGCTGTTCAAACAGGGCATCGGCTCGTTGCTGTGGCTGCTGTTTGGCTTGATCTGCGCGCAGCAAATGTTGTCGTATGCGGTGGCGGTGCAGCTGCGCCGTGCATCCGGACAATTGGTGGCCGATGTGGGGGCGGAGCTGTACGCGCATCTGCAGGCCTTGCCGCTGGCCTGGCACAACGGGCGGCAGCGGGGTGATGTGCTGGCCTTGCTGCAAGGGGATGTGCATCGCCTCGGCCACTTCGTCAGCTCGGCCTTGGTGCCGGTGTTGCCGCTGCTGCTCACCCTGGCGGGCGCGTTGCTGCTGATGTTCCACCTGGCCCCGCGCGTGGCGGTGGCCGTTGCGGTGCTGATGCCGCTGCTGTTTTTTGCGCTGAAGCTGCTGGGGCGACGCCTGCGGCCATTGGGGGCGGCGTCGATGCAGGCCTGGGCTGATCAGAGCGCCTTGGCCGAGCAGAACCTGACGGTGCTGCCGCTGATCAAAGCCTTTGCCACCGAGCCGGCCGAAGCGCAACGCTATC
>CAUJJG010000168.1 GCA_963205445.1 Pseudomonadota bacterium | reverse complement strand
GAAAGCGACCAAGCGGAAGCGCAACCTCCGGCAGACGAACCACGTTCGTCCCGAGGACGCGGGCCGTCTGGACCGCATGCTTCCGTACTTGTGAGGAGATAAGAAATGGCACGAGTCAAACGTGGTGTAACGGCGCGCGCGCGCCACAAGAAGATCCTGAAGCAGGCCAAGGGCTACTACCACGCACGCCGCAAGGTGTTCCGCGTGGCCAAGCAGGCCGTCACCAAGGCCCTGCAGTACGCCTACATCGGCCGCAAGCAGAAGAAGCGCCATTTCCGCACCCTGTGGATCGCGCGTATCAACGCTGCTGCGCGCGCCAACGGCATGAGCTACAGCCGCTTCATGAACGGCCTGCTGAAGGCTGGCATCACCTTGGACCGCAAGGTGCTGGCGGACATCGCCGTGCACGACGCGGCGGGCTTTACCGCCCTGACCGAAAAGGCCAAGGGCGCTTTGGCGGCGTAAGCTGCTGATCCACACGCAGATGCATCCGGCGGCGCAAGCCGTCACGACGTGGGGAAGGGCGCAAGTCCTTCCCCATGTTTGTTTTTGGCTCCGGGAAATCCCATGACCGACTTCCAAACCCTGTCCACCTCGGCCTTGGCTGAGATCGAAGCCGCCGCTACGCCCGATGCGCTGGAAGCCCTGCGCGTGTCCCTGCTGGGAAAGAGCGGCAGCATCACCGCGCAACTCAAGGCATTGGGCGCGCTGCCCGGCGACCAGCGCAAAGCTGCAGGCGAGGCGATCAATCGCGTGCGTGACGCCATTGGTGGCGCGCTGGCCGAGCGCAAGCAGGTGCTGGAAAGCGCCGCGCTGGATGCGCGCCTGGCGCAGGAATCCGTGGACGTCACCCTGCCGGGCCGCGATGCCGCCCGCGGTGGCGTGCACCCGGTCAGCCGCACCTTGGAACGCATCACCGATATTTTTGGCCGCCTGGGCTACGAGCTGGCCGATGGCCCGGAAATCGAAGACGACTGGCACAACTTCGAAGCGCTGAACTTCCCGCCGCACCACCCGGCGCGGGCGATGCACGACACCTTCTACTTCCCTGATGGCCGCCTGCTGCGCACGCATACGTCGGGCGTGCAGATCCGCTACATGCAAGACTTGCTGGCCCGTGGCGGGCAGCCGCCGCTGCGCATGATCGCGGCGGGCAAGGTGTACCGCAGCGACTCCGACCAGACCCACACCCCCATGTTCCATCAGGTGGAAGGGCTGCTGGTGGACGAACACGCCAGCTTTGCCGACCTCAAGGGCACCTTGAACGCCTTCGTGCGCGCCTTCTTCGAGCGCGATTTCGAGATGCGCTTCCGGCCCAGCTATTTCCCGTTCACCGAGCCCTCGGCCGAGGTGGATATCGCCTGGCAGCAGGCCGACGGCAGCAACCGTTGGCTGGAAGTGCTGGGCTGCGGGATGGTGCATCCGAACGTGCTCAAGAGCGTGGGCATCGACCCCGAGAAATACACCGGCTTCGCCTTCGGTTTGGGCGTGGAACGCTTTGCCATGCTGCGTTACGGCGTGGACGACCTGCGTTCCTTCTTCGACAACGACGTGCGCTTCCTGCGCCAGTTCGCCTGAGGTGGCCCCATGAAATTTTCTGAAAACTGGCTGCGTCAGCACGTCAACACCTCGGCCACGCGTGAGCAGCTCGCAGCCACGCTGACCGCCATCGGCTTGGAAGTGGAAGAACTCACTGCGTTGGGCGAACAGCTCGACGGCGTGGTGGTGGCCAAGATCCTGTCGGCGGAAAAACACCCGCAGGCCGACAAGCTGCAAGTCTGCCAGGTGGACGTCGGGCAAGCGTCGCCGTTGCAGATCGTGTGTGGTGCGCCGAATGCGCGCGCCGGACTGGTCGCACCGCTGGCGATGGTGGGCGCGACGTTTGGGGACTTCCAGATCAAGGCCGCCAAGCTGCGCGGCGTGGAGTCCAACGGCATGCTGTGTTCGGCCAAGGAACTGGGGCTGGATGCCGACGCCTCCGGCCTGCTGGAACTGGCTGCCGATGCGCCGGTGGGCATGCCGCTGGCCGAGTATCTGGGCCTGCCCGACGCCAGCATCGAGCTCAAGCTCACCCCCAACCGCGCCGACTGCTTCGGCGTGCGCGGCATCGCCTTCGACGTGGCCGCCGCCACCGGCTGCGAGGTGGAGCCGCTGCAGGCCGATGCCGTGCCGGCCGTGATTGACAGCGTGATGGCGGTGGAGCTGAACGCCGGTGCCGATGCGCCGCGCTTCGTGGCCCGCGTGATCGAAGGCGTGGACGCCACTGCACGGACACCGCTGTGGATGGCGCAGCGCCTGTTGCGCAGCGGCGTCCGTCCGGTCAGTTTTCTGGTGGACGTCACCCAGTATCTGATGCTGGAGCTGGGCCAGCCGATGCACGCCTACGACCGCGACCTGCTCAAAGGGCCGCTGGGCGTGCGCCGCGCGCGCGCAGGCGAGACCCTGCTGTTGCTCAATGGCGATGAGGCCAAGCTGGACGACGGCTTCCTCGTGATTACCGATGCCGATCGGGTCGTCGGGCTGGCCGGGCTGATGGGCGGCAACGACACCAAGGTGACCGACTCGACGCGCAACGTGCTGCTGGAAGCCGCGCATTTCGCGCCGGCCGCCATCATTGGCCGCAGCCGCAAGCTGGGCCTGCATACCGATGCGGCGCATCGCTTCGAGCGCGGCGTCGATCCCGACTTGCCGCGTATCGCCATCGAGCGCGCCACCCGGTTGATCCTCGACATCGCCGGCGGCAAGCCCGGTCCGGTGCAGGAAACCGTGCTGGCCGACCACCTGCCGCAGCCGCAGCCGATCCCGCTGCGCCGTGCGCGTCTGGCGCGCGTGCTGGGCACGCAAGTCGCCGATGCGGAAGTGACGCGCATTCTGCAGGCGCTGGGCTTGCAGGTGGACAACACCGCCGACGGCTGGCGCGTCACCCCGCCGGCGCGCCGCTTCGATCTGGCCATTGAAGAGGATCTGATCGAAGAAATCGCCCGCATCCACGGCTATGACGCCATCCCGTCCACTTTGCCGGGCGGTGCCACGCGCCTGATCGCGCCCAGCGAAACCCGCAGCAGTGAACACGATGTGCGCCGTCAGCTGGTGGCGCGCGACTATCTGGAAGCGATCAACTTCGCCTTCGTCGATGCCGCGTTGCTGAAAACGTGGCAGCTGGAAGCGGGTGGCGTGGCGCTGGCCAATCCGCTCAGCGCCGAATTGGGCGTGATGCGTACCCGCTTGCTGCCCGGGCTGACCTCAGCGCTGGCGCGCAACGTGGCGCGTCAGCAAAGCCGCGTGCGTCTGTTTGAACTGGGGCGCACGTTCGCCGCTGCTGAAGACGCACCACAGGAGACCCGCCGCATCGCCGCCGTGGCCTGTGGCAAGGCATCCGCCGAGCAATGGGGTGTGGCCGAGCGCGCACTGGATTTCCACGACATCAAGGGTGATCTGGACAGCCTTGCCGCACTGTCGGGTGCGGTGCTGGAGTACCGCACGTCGCAGCCGCCGTTCGCACATCCGGGCCGCAGTGCCGACGTGTACCGCGTGGATGCGGCGGGTGAAGCCGTCTGCATCGGCTGGATCGGGCAATTGCACCCGCGCCTGCAGCAGGCGCTGGGGTTGGATGCGGATGTGTACGGCTTCGAGCTGGTGCTCGATGCCCTGCTGAACCGTTCGCTGCCGCGTGCGAAGTCGCTGTCGCGGTTCCCGTCGGTGCGCCGCGACTTGGCGTTCGTGGTGCCAGAGTCTGTGTCTTGGCAGGCCATGCGTGCGACCGCAGCGACGGCCGCCGGCGGCTTGCTGCGCGAGCTGCGCCTGTTCGACCGTTATGCCGGAAAGGGGGTCGAACCCGGTTTCAAGAGTCTCGCCATGGGATTGATTTTGCAGGAAGAATCACGCACCCTCACCGATCAGGATGTGGATGCGCTGGTGGATGCGGTGGTTGCGGCATTGGGCCGTGAACACCGGGCCGAGATCCGGCGCTGACGGGGGAATGCGGTGGCACTGACCAAGGCGGAAATGGCCGAGCAGCTGTATGCGGAAGTCGGCTTGAACAAGCGCGAGGCGAAGGAATTCGTCGACGCCTTCTTCGACGCGCTGCGTGAAGCACTGGAGCAGGGGCGGCAGGTCAAGTTGTCGGGGTTCGGCAATTTCGACCTGCGCCGCAAAAACCCGCGCCCTGGGCGCAACCCCAAGACGGGTGAGGAAATTCCGATCACCGCACGCACCGTGGTGACGTTTCGCCCGGGTCAGAAGCTGAAGGAACGGGTCGAGGCCTATACGGGGGCCGCCCATGCTTGATCCGGGCAGCAACCGCGAACTGCCGCCGATCCCGGCCAAGCGTTACTTCACCATCGGTGAAGTCAGTGAGCTGTGCGACGTCAAGCCGCATGTGCTGCGCTACTGGGAGACCGAATTTCCCAGTCTCGAGCCCTCCAAGCGTCGTGGCAACCGCCGCTACTACCAGCGCCATGACGTGCTGATGGTGCGCCAGATCCGCAGCCTGCTGTACGAACAGGGCTACACCATCGGTGGCGCGCGCCTGCGGCTGGAAGGCGAGGGTGCCAAGCAGGAGTCTGCCTTGAGCAACCAGATCGTGCGGCAGGTACGCAACGAGCTGGAGGAAGTGTTGCAACTGTTGAGGCGCTGACATTTCCCGCACTTCGGCTATAATGGCCGGCCAACATCGGGGTATAGCGCAGCCTGGTAGCGCACTTGTCTGGGGGACAAGTGGTCGTCGGTTCAAATCCGGCTACCCCGACCAATTCGACGTCTCGCGACGTCCCAAGAAAGCCGAAATTCCCGAGGACGCCGGGGTTTCGGCTTTTTTCTTGCGCTTCAGCTCAAGTCGGGATCCGTTGCATTCGCTTGGCTTCCAGCTTGCTGATGCTTCGCGCCATCAGCGGCGCTTGGCGCCACCGGCGACCGAGAGCAGCAGCAGGCCGCCGACCAGGCCCATGTTTTTCATGAACTGCAGCAGCTGCGTGGCCAGCAACTGGCCGCCGGCGTAGCGCCAGAACGGGTGCGACAGGGCGGCATCGGCCAGCAGCAGGGCGGCTGCCAGCAGGGTCAGCAAGCGCAGTTTCCAGCCGGCTGCGATCAACACGCCCAGCACGACTTCGCCGGTGCTGAGCAACAGGGTGATGTCGCTGGTGGCCACGCCGTGGAGGGCCTGCCACAGGCGAAACCCGCCCATCACGATGAAGACACTGGCGAGCAACCACTGGGCAAGACGGACTTCCATCGCGGGGCGATTCCTTGTGGGGTTCGAAAGGGTGGACAGGGTGGCATGCAGGCAAGGCGCCGTGAAGTAGGGCCGATGTGCATGGCCTTGGCATCAAGCTGAATGTTGCTTCAGTTTGGGGCATCGGAACTGCAGCGTTTCGCGTATGATCGCCGCCATTCTGCGCACGGCGGATCGTTTTTCCCGGTCACGCCCGCCGCCTTTGCGGCAGCTTTCTCCTTACGCCTCTCGTCGCGCAGACACGGCCTGGATGTCCGGCGTCGTGCCATCTGCCGATCTCGTGCGCGGTTCCAGGGAAACGCTCGGGTTCGCCCACGCCTTGCGCGTGGCCTGCACCTTTGGAGTCTGCAATGAATTTCGAACAACTTGGCCTTGCGCCGGCCCTGCTGCGCGCGCTGACCGACTACGGTTACCAAACCCCTACCCCGATCCAAGCCCAGGCCATTCCGCTGGTGCTGGCCGGGCATGACGTGCTGGGCGGCGCCCAGACCGGCACCGGCAAGACCGCCGCGTTTGGTTTGCCGTTGCTGCAGAAGCTGGCCGCACTGCCCAAGCCGGAAGGCCTGCATCGCCCGCGCGTGCTGGTGCTCACCCCCACCCGCGAGCTGGCGGTGCAGGTCAGCGACAACCTGCGCAGCTACGCCAAGCACCTGCGCCTGAACGTGACGGCGCTGTTCGGCGGCGTCGGCATGCAGCCGCAGGTGGAAGCCTTCCGTCGCGGCGTGGACGTGCTGGTGGCCTGCCCGGGCCGGCTGATCGATCATCTCGACCGCGGCACCTGCAAGCTGGGTGAGGTGCAGATGCTGGTGCTGGACGAAGCCGACCGCATGCTCGACATGGGCTTTCTGCCGTCGATCAAGCGGGTCATGAAGCATGTGCCGCATGCGCGGCAGACCTTGCTGTTCTCGGCCACCTTCGAGCCGCGGATCAAGGCGCTGGCGCTGGAGTTCATGCGCGACCCGAAGGAAGTGCAGGTGGCGGCGCAGAACACCATCGCCGAGACCATCAGCCATCGCGCGCATCCGGTCGACGGCGCGAAGAAGCGCGACTTGTTGATCGAGATCCTCGCCCGTCGCCACACCGAGCAGGTGCTGGTGTTCGGCAAGACCAAGCACGGCTGCAACCGCCTCGCCGAACAGCTGGAAAAGGCCGGCCTGCCGGCGCTGGCGATCCACGGCAACAAGAGCCAGGCGGCACGACAGAAGGCGTTGAGCGAGTTCAAGTCGGGCAAGACCCGGATCCTGGTTGCCACCGACGTCGCCGCGCGCGGGCTGGACATCCCCGAGCTGCCGCTGGTGATCAACCACGACCTGCCGATGGTGGCCGAGGACTACATTCACCGCATCGGCCGCACCGGCCGCAATGGTGCCAGCGGCGAAGCGCTGTCGCTGGTGTCGCCGGACGAGGCCAATCTGCTGCGCCAGATCCAGAAGCTGTTGGGCCGCGAGATCGCGATGGAGACCGTGCCCGGCTTCGAGCCCAGTCGCGCCATTCGCAGCGATGCCAAGCCGTTCGATGCCGCCCCGCGTGGGCCGCGTCCGCCACGCAATCGTCGCCCGCACGGCAAGCCGCGTGATGTGGCCGCCCATGCGCATGCTGGGCAGAAGCCGGCGCAGCGCGACGGGCGTCGCGTTGGCCACCCTGGCGCCGGCCGTCGGGATTCCCGCCCGGCCTGATCGCAGGCAGCGCATTGCGTTGGGTGGCATGTCGATTGCAACCGCGCCACCCATCCCGCATCGTGCGCCAGTTTGCTGGAGCGTGGAGTCGTGACGCGATGACGGGACCCGGGCATGCCGGTGCTTGATCACCTGAAGGAAAGGCGGCCAACGCTCTCCGGAGAAATCCTGATCGCGTTGGTCAGCGCTTTTTTCGTGCTGCTGCTCAATGGCCCGCTGTGGTCGGCCGTGCGTGCCGCCGGGGGCAGCACGCAGGTGGTGCTGTCGCTGGGGGGGCTGCTGTTTGCCATGCACGCGCTGCTGTTTGGGCTGCTGTGCTGGGGCAGGTTGCTCAAGCCCGTGCTGGCGTTGCTGCTGCTGACGACGGCCGTCGCGCATTGGTACATGACGCGCTATGCGGTGATGCTCGATACCGGGATGATCCGCAACCTCCTGCAGACTGATCTGGCCGAAAGCCGCGAGTTGCTCTCGTGGCGGATGCTGCTGCATGTGGCCCTGCTGGGCGTGCTGCCGATGCTGCTGCTGTCGCTGGTCGTCGTGCGCCAGCGGTGCTGGAGAGCCGCGCTGGCGGTCCGTGCCGGATTCCTGCTGCTGATGGCGCTGATGGCGGCCGCCGCGGTTCTGCCGTCGTCACAGGGCCTGTTTTCGCTGGTGCGCGCCAACCCGGCACTACGCTACAAGATCACACCGGCCAATTATCTGGTGGGATTGGTGCGCGCGGTGCGCGAAAGTGGCGACGGCGCGCGCGGCCGCACGCCGCTGGGCACGGACGCCGCTCAATCCGATGGTGCACGGCATCGCAGGCCGCGGGTGGTCGTGCTGGTCGTGGGGGAAACCGTGCGGGGCGATCACTGGGGGCTGAACGGGTACGCTCGCCAGACCACGCCGGCGCTGGCGGCACGCGGCGTCATCAATTTCCCCGATGTCACAGCCTGCGGCACCAGCACCGAAGTGTCGCTGCCGTGCATGTTCTCCGCAGAAGGGCGCGCAGGTTTCGATCATGGCCGCGTGCGTCGCCAGCAGTCGGTGCTCGACGTGGTGGCGCGAGCGGGCATACATGTGCTTTGGCGCGACAACCAGTCCGGCTGCAAGGGAACCTGCGTGGACGTGCTCTCGGAGACGTTGGGGCCTGTCGATGGGCCTGCGTTGTGCAGCAAGGGCCGCTGTTTCGACGAAATTCTGCTGTCCAATCTCGAACAGCGCATCGCAGCCGGCGACGGAGACGTGCTGCTGGTTCTTCATATGCTGGGCAACCATGGGCCGACGTATTTCGAGCGTTACCCACCGCAATATCGGCACTGGCTGCCCGAATGCACGTCCACCGAGCTGGCGCGCTGTGATCGGCAGGCCATCGTCAATGCCTACGACAACGCCATCCTGTATGCCGATGCGGTTCTGGGCCAGTTGATCGACCGCTTGGCCGCATTGCCGGACCGTGACGCCGCCATGCTGTATCTGTCCGACCATGGCGAGTCATTGGGCGAATATGGGATGTACCTGCATGGCGCGCCGGAGGCCATTGCCCCGCGTGAACAGCTGCACGTTCCGATGACCCTCTGGATGTCCGAGGGCTTCGTGCGCAGTGATCGTCTCGACGTGGCCTGTCTAGTGGCGGCCGCTGCGAAGCCGGCCAGCCACGACAACCTGTTTTCCACCCTGCTGGGGGCGTTTGGGGTGCAGACGCAGGTGTATCGCCGCGAGCGCGATCTGCT
>CAUJJG010000167.1 GCA_963205445.1 Pseudomonadota bacterium | reverse complement strand
TGCTGGTGGTGCTGGGCGGGATGGTCGGCTTGCTGCTGGCCAGCGCCATCGTGCCGATGGTCAGTGCCGCCAGCGGCGGGATGATCGAGCTGCCCGGCCTGCTGGCACAGACCTGGCTGGTGGGGCTGGCGCTGATGCTGGCGATTGGCACCAGCGTTGGCTTGCTGCCGGCGTTGCGCGGGATGCGCCTGAACATCGTGGATGCCCTCGCGGGCCGCTGAGGAGACGACGACATGAAACGCTTTTTTTCCGGCCTGCTCACCGTGTGCCTGCTGGCTCTGGGTCTGGGGCTCTGGATCGCATTGCCTTGGCAAGGCCTGTTGCTGCTTGCGTTGGCCATCGCCCTGTGGATGGGCCTGAGCCGCAGCGGCCGGCTGACCCGCGAGGCCACCAAGATCGGCATCACCAGCCTGCCGCAGCGGTGGGGCGCATCGCTGGTGATCGTGGTGGGCATCGCCGGCGTGGTGGCGGTGCTGACGGCGATGCTGGCGATGGGCGAAGGCTTCAAGGCCACCCTCAACCAGACCGGCAGCGATGACACCGCCATTTTGCTGCGTGCCGGTTCGCAGGCCGAGACCAACTCCGTCATCACCCGCGATCAGGCGCCGCTGATCGGCGCGTTGCCGGGCATCGCCAAGGGGGCCGATGGCCGGCCGCTGGCATCGCCGGAGCTGTCGCAGGTCATCAACCTGGTCAGCAAAAAGGATGGCAGCGACGTCAACGTCCAGTTCCGCGGCGTGGGCCCGGCCGGCTGGGCCATTCGTCCGCAGCTCAAGCTGATTGCCGGCCGCAAGTTCCAGCCCGGCCTGCGCGAGCTGGTGGTGGGGCGCGGCGCGCAACAGCAGTTCCGGGGCCTGGAAGTTGGCAAACAATTGAAGCTGGCCAATCAGCAGTGGACGGTGGTGGGCGTGTTCGCCTCCGGCGATGCCCATGACTCCGAGCTGTGGGCCGATGCCGAGGTGCTGGGCCCGGCCTACCAACGCGGGGCCTACCAGTCGATGACGGTGAAACTGGCCGGCAAGACCGGCTTCAAGCAGCTGAAAGCGGCGCTGGCCGCCGACCCGCGCCTGAAGCTGGACATCGACACCACCCGCAACTACTACGGCAAGCAGTCGGAACAACTGGCCAAGCTGATCAAGATCCTGGGCAGCGTGATCGGCAGCATCATGGCCATCGGCGCGATCTTCGGCGCACTCAACAGCATGTACGCGGCAGTGGCCGGCCGTGCCCGCGAAATCGCCACCCTGCGCGCCCTGGGGTTCCGCGGCCTGCCGGTGGTGACCGCGGTGATGCTGGAAACCCTGCTGCTGGCCCTGCTGGGCGGGCTGGCGGGCGCAGCCATCGCCTGGGCCGGCTTCAATGGCCATACCGTGAGCACCCTGGGCAACAACTTCAGCCAGGTGGTGTTTCAGTTCCGCGTCAGCCCGGAGCTGCTGTGGACCGGTCTGAAGTGGGCCCTGGGCATCGGTTTGGTAGGCGGCCTGTTCCCGGCCCTGCGCGCCGCACGACTGCCGGTGACCGAGGCGCTGCGCGCCGGCTGAAGGCTTACGCCACTTCGCCTACCTCGGCGGGCTGCGGTTTGCGCAGCCCGTCGAACACGAAGACCAGCAGGGCCAGCCAGATGCCGACAAACCCGATCAGACGCGTGCGGTCGAAGGCTTCCCCCAGCACGAATACGCCGATCAGGAACTGCAAGGTGGGCGCGATGTATTGCAGCAGGCCCACCGAAGTCAGCGAAATCCGCCGCACCGCATAGGCAAAGCCCACCAGCGGCAGCGCGGTAACCACGCCCGACAACACCAGCAACAGGCTGGCCGCCAGCCCGTAGCCGGCACCAAACCCGCCCGCGCCCTGATACTCGCTCCACAGCAGCCAGCCCAGCACCGGCAGGAACAGATAGGCGCTCTCCACCCCCAAACCGGCCACCGAATCCACCTGCGCCAGCTTGCGCAGCACACCATACAGGCCGAACGACACCGCCAGCGTCAATGCAATCCAGGGGAAGCTGCCGTATTGCACCGTGAGCCACAACACACCGGCGGCCGCCATCGCCACCGAGGCCCATTGCAATGGCCGCAATCGCTCATGCAGGAACAGCACGCCAATCACCACGTTGAGCAGCGGATTGATGAAGTAGCCCAATGCGGTTTCCACCACATGGCCCGCGTTCACGGCCCAGATGTACAGGCCCCAGTTGCAGGAGATCAACAGGCCCGACAACAGCAGCATCCACCACAACCGTGGATGGCCCGCCAACACCTTGCCGAACCAATGCCGGCCGTCGCGCCAGAACAGGAAGGCCGCCACCAACAGCGCGCTCCACACTACCCGGTGCAGCACGATCTGCAAGGAGGGCACCGCTTTCAGCAACTGCCAGTACAGCGGCGCCAGCCCCCACAGCACGAAGGTGCCCACCGCCACCCAGGTACCACGCGAGCGTTCGCAGGGATGGGTGAACGTCATGCCGGTTTCCTTTCGAACACCTTGGCCAAGGTGATCAACACCACGCCCAGCAGGATCACCGCCATCGCGCCCAATTCGCGCGGGCCGAAACGCTCATGCGCCAGCAGGGCACCCAGCACCACGGCAATGGCCGGGTTCACGTAGGCATAGCTGGTGGCCAGCGCCGGGCGCACATGGTGCAGCAGCCAGATGTAGGCCGAAAAACCGGCCAGCGAACCCAGCACCACCAGGTACCAGAACGCACCGATGGCATGCGCCGTGGGCAGTCCGTGAAAACGTTCGCCCAACAGGCCACCGACGAGGCACATCGCCACACCGCCGCAGAGCATCTGCCCGGCCGACATCATGAAAGGCGAGGGCAAATCTCGCCCCTTGCTCCAGATCGAACCGAACGACCAGGCCACCGACGCCAGCAGCAACGCCGCCAGCCCCGTCGGTGTGCCCGCAAGACTGCCGCCGGCGCTGAGCCACAGGACCCCCAGGAAGCCAATCGCCAACCCCAGCCATTCCAGGCGGTTGGGACGATGCCCGCGCATTGCCGAAAACACGCCCATCCACAAGGCCGAGGACGAAACGATGACCGCAGTCATGCCCGAGGACACCGTCTGCTCCCCCACATTCACCAGACCGTTGCCCATCAGCAGCAGCAACCCGCCCATTGCCGCGAGGTTGCGCCACTGCGCGCCGGTGGGCGCAGGCACCTTGCGCCAGCGCAGGAAGGCGTACATCAGCCCGCCCGCGATCAGGAAGCGGACACCCCCCAGCAGGAAGGGCGGAAAGCCCCCCTCCAGCGCGAAGCGAATCGCCAGATAGGTGGAGCCCCAGATGATGTAGACGGCGGCCAACGCCAGCACGACGCGGGCGGTGGGAGCGGAGGAGGAGGGCATCGGCTGGTTTCCAGACAGCGGCGGGCACCCGAAGGTGCCCGCCTGAACATCGTTGGGAGACGCGTGGTGGCGGCTCAGTCGGCCCAGTGGCCGCCGGCATTGCGTGTTTCCGGCAGCACCTGCGCCGCCAACCGTGCGTCCTTGGCCAACAAGGCGATGGCATCAGCCAGAATCGCGGCCGACTCACGCAGCAGCGGATCCGAGGCCTTCTCCGCCGCCTTTTCGCGCGCCACCGATTCGGCAACGTTGCGCTCATCGGCGGACAGGCCGTCATCGGCGCGCGCGTCCAGCAACGGATCCTGCTCGATGCCGAAACGCTTGCGGTCTTCGGCGCGCTGCTTGCGCTGCGCATCGAAGGCGTCCCGCTCCGCGCGGCGCTCCGCTTCGTTCAGCGAGATCGACTTCTTGGCCGACTCCTCGCGGAATTTGCGCACGTCCTCCACCCACCACTGGTATTCGACATCCTTGGCTGCACGTGAAGCGTGACGGCTGGTCAACGTCGGCAACAGCGGCGTGAAATTGCCGTACTGCGGATGCGGGGCGGCGGCGATCCGTGTCCACGGCAACGCATTGGGATAGGTGCTTTCACCGAATTCGCTGGCGTCCACGCTGGCCGGGAAGGCCACATCCGGCGACACCCCCTTGTTCTGGGTGCTGCTGCCATCCGGCCGGAAGAACTGCGCCACGGTCAGCTTTACCTCGCCGAAGCGCGGCTTCTCGTTGGCGGGCCAACGGTCCAGATCGACCATGGTCTGCACCGTGCCTTTGCCGAAGCTGGTTTCACCGATGACCAAACCGCGGCCGTAGTCCTTGATCGCACCCGCCACGATTTCCGATGCCGACGCCGAGCTACGGTTGATCAGCACGGCCAAGGGGCCATCCCAGGCCACGCCGGCATCACGGTCGTATTGCACATTGACCCGCCCACCCGACTCGCGCACCTGCACCACCGGTCCCTTGTCGATGAACAGGCCCGTCAGCTCGATGGCTTCGTTCAGCGAACCGCCGCCGTTGCCGCGCAGGTCCAGCACCACGCCGTCCACTTTCTGGGCGCGGAACTCCGCCAACATCCGCGCCACGTCACGCGTGGCCGAGGCGAAATTGGCGTCGTTGCGGCGGCGCGCCTCGAAGTCCTGATAGAAGCCGGGCAGCTTGATCACGCCGATCCGGCGCGCCGGCGCATCGGCGCTGGCCGGCACGACGATGGTTTCGGGCTTGGCTCGCTGATCCTCCAGCCGCACCTTGGCGCGGGTCAGGGTCACCAGCTGCGGCTTGCTGTCCAGCGGCGCCTCGGCCGACACCACCTCCAACCGCACCTGGGTGTTGGCCTTGCCACGGATCAGCGCCACCACGTCATCGATGCGCCACCCCACCACATCCTTCATTTCGCCGGCACTGTCTTGGCCAACAGCCACGACACGATCCCCGGGCTTGAGCATGCCGCTGCGCATTGCCGGGCCACCCGGCACCATTTCGCGAATCGTCGCGACTTCCTCCTGCCGGAACAGCACCGCCCCGATGCCCTCCAGCGAGTTGGACATCGACACATTGAAGTTTTCCGCGCTGCGCGGCGTCATGTAGTCGGTATGCGGGTCGATGCTGCCCGCGTAGGCGTTCATGAAGCTCTGGAACACTTCCTCGCCCTTGAGCTGCTGGATCCCGGTCAGCATGTTGGCGTAGCGCTTGTCCAGCGTCTTGCGGATCTCGTCCGGCTGTTTGCCGGCCAGCTTCAGGCGCAGCCAGTCGTTCTTCACCGACTGCCGCCACAGCGTGTCCAGCGCGGCGGCATCCGCCCAGGGCGCATCCTTGCGTTCGTACGCGTAGCGTTCGTCCTGGGTGAAATCAAACGTCCCTTTCAGCAGGGCACGCGTGCCCGCAATGCGTTGCTCAACCCGCTGCCGATACACGGCGAAGATCGCCCACGCCGGATCCACCTGGCCACTCTTGATCGCATCGTCCAGCGTGGTGGCGTACTTGTTGAAACCCGCCACGTCCTGTGCGGTGAAGAACACCTTCCCCGGATCCAGCGCCTTCAGGTATTCGGTGAGAATCTCGCCCGACAGCGCGTCATCGAGCGCCCGTGGCCGGTAGGCATAGCGGCTGTCCGACAGCAGGCCGTGGACCATGCGCGCCGTGGTGGCCTGGTCACGTGATGGCCCCATGGGCAAGGCAACATCGGTGGATGTGGCCAACAGGGCCAGCGGGGCGGCCAGCGCCGTGGAAAGCGCCAAAGCAATCAGGGTGCGGTTGCGGGTCATGGTGTGCCGCGGCGTGGGGGCCGCTTTGGGGTCTGGTTGGAGGATGGTGAGAAAAGGACAGACTGGCAGCAAGTGCCGGAAGTTCGTGACGCATGCACGCTTCCACTCTAACCCCGACGACCGCGTTTGGGTGAATCTTCCCCACACGGCCGGGGCCCGGCCCGGTCAACGGCGCTCAGGCAGCGGGCAAGGTCGTGCCGGGCTGGAGCGCCAGTCCCAATTGACGGCCCAGCTGGGCCAGCAGCACCGGCTTGACCGCCTCCAGCCCGCCTGGCCCACCGAGGTCATCCAGCGCGACCACCTGCAAACCCGCGTAGCCACAGGGATTGATGCGGGCAAATGGCGGCGTGCTTTCGCCGGTGATGTTGAATGCCAGCCCGTGGAAGCTGCAGCCACGGCGGACGCGGATGCCCAGCGAAGCGATCTTGGCGCCAGCGACATAGACCCCGGGTGCCCCCGCCTTGCGGGCGGCGTCGATATTCCATTCGGCCAGCGTGTCGATGACAGCCTGCTCGATCTTGCAGACGTAATCGCGAACGCCGATTTTCAGCCGTTTCAGATCCAGCAGGGGGTAAGCCACCAGCTGCCCGGGGCCGTGGTAGGTCACCTGTCCGCCCCGGTCCACATGCAAAACCGGGATCTCCCCCGGCATCAGGACATGCTCGGGTTTGCCGGCCTGGCCCAGCGTGAACACCGGGTCATGCTCGACCAGCCAGAGTTCATCCTGCGTGGCGTCATCCCGTGCGTCGGTGAACGCCTGCATCGCCCGCCACACGGGTGCGTAGGCGCGGCGCCCCAGGTCCCGCACGATGGCAGTGCCAGCGGGGTTCGTCGGCGTCAGAGGGTCCACTTCACTTCCGGATGGTCCCGCAGCGCGGCGTGGGCGCGGTCGTAGTCTTCGCGCGCATTGGCGCGGAAGCGTATCCGCACCGACACGTACTTGCCGCTGCTGGAGTGCCGCCAGCTCACGTCCTCGTGCAACACATCGACCCCCGCTGCCAGCAGGTGCTGCGGCAGCTCGGACTCCAGATGCTTGTCGGCAGCACCCATCGCCGACAGCTCGAAAATGCCCGGAAACTGAAACCCGTGCTCGGGGTTGTCGGAATGCAGCGTGTTCATGCTCAGCTCTGCCACCACATCAGAAGCTCGTGCCACAGGCGCTTGAAGAAGCCGGCTTCCTCCACTGCCTCCAATGCGATCAGTGGTGCTTGCGCTACCGGCTTGCCGTCCAGCATCACCTTGACCGTACCGATCTTCTGGCCCTTGGCGATCGGCGCCATCAGCGAGGCCGGCAGGTCCATGGTGGCTTTCAGCTTGTCGTACTTGCCACGCGGCGTGGAGACCAACAGCGGCTGGGCCACACCCACCTTGAGCGCGTCCGCCGCGCCTTTCCACAACTTCAGCGATTCCAGCGCCTTGCCGGCGTCGTAGAGCTTGTGGGTTTCGTAGAACCGGAACCCCCAGTTGAGCAGCGCCTGCGAATCCACAGCGCGCTGGTTCTCGCTGGTATCCCCCATCACCACCGTGATGAGGCGCTGGTCGCCGCGCTTGGCCGACGCCATCAGGCAATATCCAGCCGCGGACGTGTGGCCGGTCTTGATGCCGTCCACCGACGCGTCGCGCCACAGCAGCAGGTTGCGGTTGGGCTGGGTGATCGGGCCGACCGTGAATTCCTTGATCTTGTTGTACGAATACGCTTCCGGGAAGTCACGGATCAGCGCACGCCCCAGCAGGGCCAAATCATGTGCGGTGGTGAGGTGCCCCTCGGCGGTCAGGCCATGCGGATTGACGAAGTGGGACGCCTTCATCCCGATCTTCTTCGCATAGGCATTCATCAACTGCGCGAAGGCCTCTTCACTGCCTGCCACATGCTCGGCCAGGGCGATCGCGGCATCGTTGCCGGACTGCACCACCATGCCCTTTTCCATCTGCTCCAGCGGTGCGGTCTTGTTGACTTCGAAGCCGCTGTAGCTGCCATCGGTACCGGCACCACCACTGCGCCAGGCATGCTCGCTCATCATCACCGGGTCATTGGCCTTGATCTTGCCGGCCGCCATCTCGGCTGCGATCACGTAGCTGGTCATCACTTTGGTGATGCTGGCCGGCTCAACCGAGGCATCCACATTCGCACCTGCAAGCACCTGCCCGGTGGCGTAGTCCATCACCAGCCAAGCCTTGCTGACCTTGGGTGCCGGTGCCTCCGGCACAGGCAGGTCATCGCTCAAGGCCGCCGGCTTGGCATTGGCTTGGGCGGGCACAGGCCCTTGGGCGATGGCGATGCCGGACCCAAGGACCAGGCCGGCGGAAACAAGGGCAACGCACAACAGCGAACGCATCAAACAGGCTCCTCATTGGCCGCGCAGGCGCGGCAGGCATCATCTAACGGGATTTTACGCGCCCACCGCGGCGATGCGCCGCAAGTGGCTGCCGCGGGCTTCACTCGCGAACGCGCTGGGGCTGTGCGAAGCCCAGACCCACGACACGGGCCGCAAGTTCCGAGGTCAGCGCTTCGCTGACCGGCCCGATCCGCAGCCGCCAAATCTTCTTTCCGCCGACGTCCACGTCTTGGAGCTGGGCGCTGACGATGGCCGCCCCCTGCAGCAGGGACAGTGCTTGGCGGGCATTCTCGACATTGCCGAAACTGGCCACCTGCAGTGTCACATCCGTGTTGCGCGGCGGGTCCGCAAGCGGCGCGACAGGCGTGGCCGGCGGGAGGGGCTTGGAAGCCGCACGGGCGGTGGCCACCACGGGCCCCTCAGCGTGGTCACCAGGCCGCAATGCCTCCACGCGCACGCGCGCGGTGCCGCGGTCGCGATACCCAAGCTTGACCGCTGCGGCATAGCTGAGATCGATCACCCGGCCCCTGTGGAAGGGGCCACGGTCGTTGACCCGCACCACCACCGACTTGCCGTTGTCGAGGTTGGTTACCCGCGCGAAGCTGGGCAGCGGCAGGGTCTTGTGCGCCGCCGTGAAGGCATACATGTCATAGACCTCCTGGCTGGAGGTCCGGCGGCCATGGAACTTGTTGCCGTAGTAGGAGGCCTGCCCCTCTTCGACAAATCCGTGTGCATCGTCCAGCACGTCATAGCGCTGGCCCAACACCGCATAGTCCTTGTTGCCGGTCCGGGCGCGTGGTTCGTCGCGCACTTCCGGCTCCGGGATGGCATCCACGTCAGGAATGTGGTCCGGCACGGTGTCCGCCACGCCGGGACGGAACAGCCCCCCCGCCACGTAGTCGCCGCGCTTGCTCAAGTCTTCCTGTGCCGGGGCGTAAGGCGACACCTTCGGCGGCCTGACGCGCACCTGCTGCTGTGATTGCGGCAAGGGATGATGGGTCAACGTAGGCTTGCTGTCCTTGCCGGTGGTGGCGCAGGCCGCCAAGGCCAGTGGCAACAGGGCCAGCCCGAGTCGTCGTGTCATGTCGCACCTCCGTCACGCCCGGCGATCGCTTCCGCCAACTGGAACACGGCGGTCGCGTACAGGCGCGAGATGTTGTAGGTGGTGATGGCCTTGAAGTTGTTGTAAACGATCCAGTACTCGGGACCGGCAGCGCCATCGAGGGTGATCAGGGTCACCGGCAGCGCCGTTTCCATCTGCGCCAGCTCTGGCCGGTAGCCCAATTGCGCCAGCCCGGGCAGCTGCTGGTCCAGCGTCACCACATTGCCGGGGTTCACGAAATCCGCCGCGTCCGCTGCCCGGGTCGCGCGCGTCATCACCGGCCCGCCGCGCTGCCATTTGCCCTTGGCCGCGAAGTAGTTCGACACGGATGCAATCACGTCATCCAAGTTGCCGAACAGGTCACGGCGGCCATCGCCATCGCCATCCACCGCATACTGACGGTAGCTGGACGGCATGAACTGCCCCCAGCCCATCGCCCCGGCATAACTGCCCTTGAGCGTCGTGATGTCGAGCCCTTCCTCCTTGCCCAGCGCAAACAGCTGCGCAAGCTCATCGCGGAAGAACGCCTCGCGACGATTCTCGTAAGCCTCCTTGGCCGGATCGCCGCTGCGGGGGTAGGCAAATGCCAAGGTGTACAGGGCGTCGATGACCGGGAAGCTGCCTTTGTTGCCGCCGTAGCTGGTCTCCACCCCGAGGATGGCGACGACGACTTCCTTCGACACGCCATAGCGTGCTTCTGCGCGCAGCAAGGCCGCTTGGTTGGCGGCAAGGAAAACCCGGCCGGCATCAATGCGCTTTTGCTGGATGAAAATCGGGCGGTAATCCCGCCAAGGCTTGGCTTCGGCGGGCCGCGACATCGCCTTGAGGATGGTTTCGCGAATCTGCGCCTTGGCCAATACGGCCTCGATCTCACCGGCCGGGATTCCGAAGCGCTGTGCCGTGGAGGCAACAAACTCGGCCCGGGCGCGACTGAAATCGCGGACGTGCGCCACATCAGGCTGCGACGGGGTGACAGGTGCTGCTGCGGGCGGAGTGGCGGGTGCCACCGGTGGCGCGACAGGCGTCGGGGCGCTGGCACAGGCGGCAAGCGCCAGTGCAAGCAAACTGGGCAGGACTTTTCGGCTCATCGGCGCGGAGGGTAACACGCGCTGCATGCGGGTTTGGCAGCCCGCATTCAGGTTTCACGCCCCCTTTCAGCGATAAATCTGCCGGTGCGGCCGGAGCGCCATGACCACCCCGAACCCCAGCAGGATGGCCACCGCCGAGGTGCCGCCGTAGCTCAGCAAGGGCATCGGCACGCCAACCACGGGCAGCAGGCCGGACACCATCCCGCCATTGACCAGCACATAGGCGAACAAGGACAGTCCGATGGTGCCCGCCAGCATGCGTCCATAACCGTCGCGCGCATCCGTTGCGATCCACAGGCAACGCCCAATCACGAACAGATACAGCCCCAATACCACCATCACGCCGATCCAGCCGAAATCTTCGGCCAGAACCGAAAATGCAAAATCGGTGCTGTGCTCGGGCAGGTAGTTCAGATGGGTCTGGGTGCCCTGCCCCCAGCCCTTGCCCTGCACGCCTCCACCCCCAATGGCGATCTGCGATTGCAGGATGTTCCAGCCCGCCCCCATCGCATCGTTTTCCGGATTGCGGAAGGTGAGGATGCGATCCTGTTGGTAGGGGCGCAGGAAGCTGAACCAGGTGATCGGCGCGAATTTCGCCAAGGCATAACCGACGGCACCGATGCCGCTTGCAGCCAGCCACCACCACCAGGACGTGCCAGCCAGAAACAGCACGAAGCCCCCCGCCGCCAGGATCAGCATCGCGGTGCCCAAGTCGTGCTGCAGGAAGGTCAGCCCCACCGGCAGGGCGACGATGGCCACCGCCACCAGCAGGCCCGGCAGCCGCGGTGGCAGCGGGTGGCGGTCCAGCTGCCAGGCCAGCATCATCGGCAGGGTGAGTTTGCACAGCTCGGACGGCTGCACATTGAAAAAGCCGAGATTGATCCAGTGATTGCCGTATTTGCCGCTGCCGATGAACAGCACCAGCACCATCGGCACCAGCGACAGGGCAAAGATCAACGGCGTGGCTTGCTTGAGCAGGTGCGCCGGCACGCGCGAGACCACCCACAAGGCACCCAAGCCAACGGTGAAGAACCCGCCCTGCATCATCACCCCGCGCAAGGTCCCGCTGCCGGCACTGTATTGGGTGACAAGACCTGCCCCCATCAGCGCCAGCAACCCGGCCAGCAGGGGCAGGTCCAGGCTGCGCAGGAAGCGCAGCAGCAGATCCAACAGCCATTGCAGCAGGAACTTCATGGCGCACCGGGAGTCTTGGCGGGTGGCAAGGCCGTGCCGCTGCCCATGACATTCGAGAAATCCGGCCGCTGCAAGGGCAGGGCATCCTCGGGCTTGGCTGGCACAGGGGCCCTGCCCAGCAGCCAGGCATCGAATACCTTGCGCGCGATCGGTGCCGCCGTCGAGGCACCGTAGCCGCCGCCTTCCACCGCCACCGCAATCGCGATGGTCGGTGCCTCGGCCGGCGCAAAAGCAATGAACAAGGCGCGATGGCGAAGATGCATCGGCAGGCTCCTGGGATTGAGCGCTGCATTGCCGCGACGACTGACCACCTGGGCCGTACCGGTCTTGCTCGCGATGGTGTAGGTCAGGCCCGCACGGATGTTGGTCGCCGTGCCGTAACCATGCACGGTGGCGACCATGCCCTCCGTCACCGCCTGCAGGTGGGCGGGGCTGGCGCTCATTCGGTGGGCGGGCTTCAGGGGCACGGGCCGCCAGGGGGCATCGAAGTTGCTGCGCGTGTCCTTGACCAGATGCGGTGCGCGCAGCCAACCGCTGGCCAGGCCTCCGGTGGCTTGTGCCAGCTGCAGGGGCGTCACCTTCCAGAAGCCTTGGCCGATGCCGGTGATCACGGTATCGCCCGGATACCACTTGCCCTGCTTGGGCGCATGCGCCGCCTTCCAGGCCGGCGACGGCAGGATGCCTTCGATCTCGCCGGCAAGATCCACCCCGGTGGGGCGGCCGAACCCGTAGTTCGCCATGTAGGCATCGACCTTGTCGATGCCCATGTCGAGGGCAAGCTTGTAGTAGTACGTGTTGACCGACTGGTAGATCGATTTCCTCAAGTCGGTCCAGCCGTGGCCGCCCCGGTGCGAATCGCCATAACCGCGCTTTTGCCCAGGCAGGTAGAACATGCCGGTGGACAGGATCTTGTCCTCAGCGCGGCGTGTGCCGCTGTCCAGCCCTGCCAGTGCCAGCAGGGGCTTGATGGTGGAGCCGGGTGCCACGCCGCCCAGCACCACGCGATTGAACTGTGGACGCGAAGGATTGTCGTTGAGTGCCCTGAAATCCGCGTGACTGATGCCGTTGACGAACAGATTGGCATCGAAGGTGGGCAGGCTGACCATGGC
This sequence comes from Pseudomonadota bacterium, assembly GCA_963205445.1. Taxonomy (GTDB): domain Bacteria; phylum Pseudomonadota; class Gammaproteobacteria; order Xanthomonadales; family Xanthomonadaceae; genus Thermomonas. The sequence goes on along the minus strand of CAUJJG010000167.1, from coordinate 3,372 downwards.
CAGAATCTCGCCAGTGCGCGGATCCACGGCCACGGCCGAGCCTTCCAGCTCGCCGAAGGCCTCGGTCATCGCCTGTTGCAGGTCGGCGTCGATCGACAAGCGAAGATCGGTGCCTGGTGCCGCCGGCAACGTCTCCAACGTGCGCACGGTGCGCCCGGCCACGTTGGTTTCAAGCCGTCGATAACCCGGCTTGCCGCGCAGTTCCTGCTCGTAGAAGCGCTCCAGCCCGGTCTTGCCGACATGCGTATAGGCCCCTCCCGCATCCCCCATCGCCGCCAGGTCCTTGTCATCGATGCGGCCCACATATCCCACAACGTGGGCAAACAGTGCACCGTAGGGATAAACGCGGCCCAGATAAGGCACCAGTTCCACCCCCGGGAAGCGCCACCGATTGACCGCAAACCGGGCGGCTTCGTCCTCCGCCAGGCGCAGCTTCAGCGTCACCGGCTTGAAGGGACGGCTGGCCTTGTACTCACGCAAGAATCGGGCCTGCTGCTCCAGATCCATTGCCACGACACCCTGCAGGTTGGCCAACAGGGCCGCACCGTCGCCGGCACGCTCCGGCACCGCATCCAGTCGCCAAGCTGAAACGTTGTCGGCCAGGATGCGCCCCTTGCGGTCGAGAATCAGCCCCCGGGCCGGTGCCACCGGGACCAGACGCAGGCGATTGTTCTCCGAGCGCGTGGCATAGAGATCGTGCTGCACCACCTGCAGGTGGAAATACCAGCCCGCCAACACGGCCAACCCCAGCAACGCACACAGGAACCCGATCAGGGCACGCCGGCGGAACAACGCCGCCTCTGCGGCGTGCTCCTTTAGCGGACGGGCCTTCCGCATCATCGCTTCAACTCCGCCTGCGCAGACGCAAGGTGTCCAGCACCAGATGCAGGGGCGGCCACAGCAATGCCCCCAGCAAAGGCGAACTCCAGTAAGTCCAAGGCAATTGCTGCGCCCCCATCACGAAGTGGATGACGGCATTGATCACGCGGTCGTTGAGCAGCAACACCCCCATCGTCAGGGCTTGCTGCCACAGCGGAAAGAAGCGCAGCCGCGCACGGAAGCGATCCAGAATGAAGGCCAACACCGCCAAGCGCAGCGCCTGCTCACCCAGCAGGCTGCCGAAAGCAAGATCGCCCAGCAGGCCCAGGAAGAAGGCCTTCCCCATGCTCACCCGATCCGGCGCCTCCAGCAGCCAGTACGCCAACACCAAGGCCAGCCAATAAGGCCGCAGGGGCTGCAGCAGGTCGGGCAAGGGCACCAGGCCCAGCAGCAAGGCCAGCAGCAGGCTGACCCACAGCACCCAACCATTGCGGTGCCGGGTCATCGCATCATCTCCTTGCCTGTCGCAGGTGCCTGCACGGGCACCGCAGCGGCTGGGGCAGGTGCGCTGAACGATTGCACGGGTTTGTAGCCTCGCAGCAGCAGGACATCGCGACCGCGGTCCAACTTGGCCGCAGGCAACACGTCGGCCTCCAGAAAGGCACGGCTGTCATCCGTCCGCAGCCGCTGGATGCGCCCCACCGCAAAACCGGGTGGGAAGCGGCTGCCCAAGCCGGAGCTCAGCAGTTCGTCCCCCTCACGCACATCCGCCGACAAGGGCACATCGACCAGCTGCAGCCGGTCGCTGCGGCCGGTGCCATAGACCATCAAACGCACGCCACTGCGCGCCACCATCACCGGCACCGCATGATCCGGGTCGGTCAGCAGCAGGACGCTCGCCGTGCTCGCCGTCGTTGCAATCACCTGCCCCATCAAGCCACCCGCATCGATCACCACCTGCCCCACCTGCACCCCGTTGCCGCTGCCGGCATCCAGCAACAAGCGTTGGCGAGTGGGATCCAGGTCGATGTCGATGACGCTGGCAAGCTGCACATCCAGTCGCCCGCGCTCGGCGCTGTCGAGCAGGCCGCGCAAACGGGCATTTTCCGTGGCCGCCGTTTGCAGGCGCGCATTGCGGGCCTGCGTGAGCAACAGGGCTTCCCGCAATCGGGCATTGTCACTGGCCAGCTGCGCTCGGCTCACCGCGTTTTCGCGCAGGCTGGCCCCCGTCCGCGAAGGCAGCCCCGCCAGCCACCACAGCGGTTGCACCGCCGCCTCGGCCTGGACACGCACCGCCCGCAGCCAGCCACCGCGGTGGTCCAGCACCATCAGGGCGGTGGCAAGGATCAGGAATGCCAACAACCGCAGCACCCCGGCGACTTCACCGGGGCGGACAGCGGATGGGCCGGCAGGGGAAGGCACGTGGGCAGGTCGGTGGCGTCGGGTGTCATGCCCCCCTTGCCCGCATCAGCGGCAGGGGGAGGTTGGCAGGAAGGTGCAGACCGGTATCACTCCGGCGTGAAGAACTCGTTGCCGTGCATGTCCACCAGCTCCAGCGCCCGGCCACCACCGCGTGCCACGCAGGTCAATGGATCGTCGGCCACCTGCACATGCAGCCCGGTTTCCTCGGAAATCAGCTTGTCGAGGTCACGCAGCAGCGCACCGCCACCAGTCAGCACGATGCCGCGCTCGGCCACGTCGGCGCACAGTTCCGGTGGGGTTTGCTCCAGCGCCAGCTTGATGGCGGACACGATCCCTGCCAGCGGCTCGCGCAGCGCTTCCAGCACTTCGGACGACTTGATGGTGATGATCTTCGGCACGCCCTCTGCCAGGTGGCGCCCGGAGATCTCGATCTCGCGCACCTGCGGCTGCGGATAGGCATTGCCCAGCTCCAGCTTGATCCGCTCCGCCGTGGCGTCACCAATCAACATGCCGTGATGCCGACGCACGAAGGCGATGATCGACTCGTCGAACCGGTCGCCACCAATGCGCACCGACTGCGAATAGACGATGCCGTTCAGCGCGATGACCGCCACTTCGGTGGTGCCGCCGCCGATATCCACCACCATTGAGCCTCGCGCTTCGGTCACCGGCATGCCGGCACCGATCGCCGCCGCCATCGGCTCCTCGATCAGGTACACCTCGCGCGCACCGGCTTCCTCCGCTGACTCCTTGATCGCGCGGCGCTCCACCTGGGTGCTGCCAGCCGGCACGCACACCAGCACGCGCGGGCTGGGCCGCAGCACCCGGCTCTTGTGCACCTTGCGGATGAAATGCTTGAGCATCTCCTCGGTATAGGTGAAATCGGCGATCACGCCGTCCTTCATCGGCCGCACCGTGCTCATGTGGCCGGGGGTACGGCCCAGCATCTGCTTGGCCTCACTGCCGACCGCCGCTACCGCGCGCGCGCCGCCGCCGCGATCCTGGCGCACCGCCACTACCGAAGGTTCGTTGAGGACGATGCCCTGGCCGCGGACGTAGATGAGGGTATTGGCAGTGCCAAGATCGATGGACAGGTCGCTGGAAAAGTAGCCCCTGAGAAACTTGAACATG